>RECO01000211.1 GCA_007694015.1 Geminicoccaceae bacterium | reverse complement strand
GCGGGAGCGGCAATCGGGACCGCTCCCGCTCAAGCCACGAAATCGAATGCCAGCTCGGCAACGGCGCCCGCCGGGCCGCGACCGCGATCACCCGGCAGGCAATTCCTTCAGGGGATTGACGACCGGTACGCCGAGCGGCGCGAAGTGGCGCTCGTTGGCGGTCAGCACGGTGAAGCCGCGCACCGCGGCCGTGGCGGCGATGGCGATGTCCTCGAAGCCGGGGTCGTGCGCGCGCGCCCGGTCGAGAATCAGACCGGCGTGTCGAGCTTCGTCGATGCCGAACGGGAGGATCCGGCTGGCATAGACTTGCTCCACGGCAGCGAGCCAGAGCCGCAGGCGCTCTGCCTTGGCCGTGGCGCCTATCCGGACGGCGCGGGCGATACCGGCCTCGATCTCGGCGATGGTCATGGTCGAGATATGGAGTTGCTCACCATGCGCGCGCACCCACGCTGCGAACGCGGTTGCGCCTACCAGGCGTTTGGCTGGCGCGTCCGCCGACACGATGTTGGTGTCGAGCAGATACAAGGTTAGCGGCTGGCATCGCGCAGGGCGCGCGCGGGCTTGCGGGATCGATCGGGAATGTCGCCCGGCTCCCCGGGGAAGGCCAGCAGGAGCTCCGCAAAACTCGGCACCTTGGCGATGCGTTGCCACTCGTCGAACGAGACGAGTACGGCTTCCTTTCGACCGTGCCGCGTGATGACGGTCGGCTCGCCAGCTACGGCACGGTCGACCACGGCCGAAAGCTTGGCCTTGGCGTCCTTGAGCTGCATCTCGTTCACGGCACGGCTCCTATATGACTACCGAAGGTCACATAGGGCCCGGGAATGCCGGAGGCAAGCTTCTGGGTCTCGATGTGCGCCTCGAGGTTGATACCAGGCGCCCTCGTGGAAGGTTCCCGCAGAGGCAGGTTCAGGACCCACCATCGCCGAGCGTTACCTCCTGCACGTCGCAGGCTACAATCTCGAGCTGCTCCTGCGGGCGCTGATCGGCCATGGCACCCCACGGGATGCCGCCGGAGCCGGGCGAGCGGCCGTCTGCCGCGTGTTGATCACGGACGACCCCCTCATCTGCATCGTCGCCGTCCCCGTGGACGACGCCGACAAAGACGCCGCCCCTGTCGCGCTCGTCAGCGTAGGCGGCTGCGGAACGACTTCGTCAACGGGCTGTTTTGCATTGCCGCCGCGGCCAGGATGGCCCCCCTTGAACGCGACGTCCATCTGCAACATCTTACGTTTGTCTTACACATGAAAAGGTTCGGACAGGTGGCAAGCGCGGAAAAACCCACCACCAAGGTGTCCACCAAGGGGCAAGTGATCCTGCCCAGCGCGATCCGCCAGCGGCGGGCTTGGGGCGCGGGAACGCTGCTCACGGTCGAGGAGACGGCCGACGGCGTGTTGTTGAAACCCGTGCCTGCCTTCCCCGAGACGCGGCCGCAGGACGTGTTCGGCGTTCTGCCGCACCCTGGCAAACCGAAGACGCTGGAGGAGATGAACGCTGGCGTGCTGGCCGAAGCACGCAGACGGCATGCTCGCGATTGATACGAACCTGATCGTCCGCTACCTGACGGGCGACCATCCTGAGCAGTCGCCGCGCGCCCGCGCGCTCATTGACGGTGAACTGGTGTTCGCCCCGATCACGGTGGTGCTTGAAGTCGAATGGGTGCTGCGGAGCGCGTACGACTACCAGCCCAGGGAGGTTGCTCGGGCGCTGCGGGCCTTCGCCGGTCTTCCCACCGTGACCGTCGAGAACGCCGCGGTGGTGGCGGCCGCTCTGGATTTGGCCGAGGCCGGCATGGATTTCGCGGACGCTCTGCATCTGGGCAAGTCTGACCATTGCGACGGTCTCGCGACGTTCGACCGCAAATTTGCCAGGGCGGCCCGAGCCGCCGGGCATGACCGGGTACGCGAAGCCTGAGCATAGGCTGTAGATCGGCGTCCCCGATGACCGCAATCGGCGGCGATCTCGGTCAGGGTCTCCGTGCGCGCCGTGACGTTCGCGCCAACCGTCCTCGTCGGCGCTGCGCGTCCAACTTGGTTCGGGGTCTATACAGAAGCTGCTCGAAGGGACCGATCGGCGCCGCGCCCACCTGCTGGATGATCTCGCCGAGGCGGTCACGGCCGGCCCTGTCGCCGCTGCCGCGCCGGATCGCCCGCACTCTGAACTCCGTGGTCGGGCCCAGGCGCCGCGGAGGGCTATTCCGTCCCGAAACGCCTCAGTCCGCGGAGACGAGCCCCGGAAAACCACTCCGCATCTTAGCCGACACGGGCGCTACGCCCCTCCCCCATCGAGCCATACCGCCGTCGCGGGCGTGGGCCGATAACCCCGCTGGAGACGCCGCTCGACCTCGCGGTGGAAATCCTGGGCCGCCTCGGCGCCTCTGGAATAGGTAGCGATCCGTACCGTACCGGGTTGACCGACGCGTCCCCACTCGCGAACGAGCGACACCCGGCCAAAAAGATCCGGCTGCAGCCACAGCCGATACCGCCTAAATCGCCGCGCGTCGGCATCGATGCTGACGAAGTCCAGTGGCGGCAGGCTGCTTCCATCTTTCATACGTGCACTGTACCGCTGAGCACGGCCGCCGTGAACGCATCACGAACGCATTTTCGCCAAGCTTCCAGGTCTGACGAGATTGGCTAACTCCAGAGGCTTCTGATTTCAGGGTCGGCCCGTTTCCAGGTATACCCTCCACCCGCGGATGACGAGAGCTCAGCCCCTCTGCGCCGGGACGCTCCAATCCTCCGTTCGCAAGCCCGGCACGCGTTCGAACTCGCTCCTGTTCGCGGTGACCACGGTGGCGTTACGGTGCCTCGCTTGCCCAGCGATCAGCACGTCGAACGGGCCGATCGGCAGCCCGCGTCCCTCCAACTCGCTCCTCAGCGCCCCGGCAGCCGCTGCGTCATCCTCATCGAACGGCCACGGCGAAATGCCGAGCGCCAAGAATGCCTGCAGGACCTCGGTATTGGCGCGGGGGCGGCGGCTCTTCGCAATCCCGTAGCGCAACTCGAAGAGCACGATGCTGGACAAGCCGACCTCGATCCCGCCCACGAGCGCCGCCTCCAACCGCTCGCGGACGACCGGGTTACGACCATTGATGACGGCAATCACGGCGTTGGTATCGAGGGCGATCACGGGTCGACCTCGAATGCGTCGACTGGCGGCATCGGCGGTTGCGCCGGGCGGCCTTCGGGCAGGAAGTCTGCGCCGCCAAGCCGGTCGATCTCCGCGAAGATGGCGCGAACGGACGTCTCGGTCGTCGTCATCGGTTCGAGCAGGACGCCCGTACCGACCCGCCGCACGCGCACCTCACTCCCAGGCAATCGGCAGCTTTTCGGTAAACGAACCGCTTGGCTGCCGCCGTGCTTGAAGAGTTTGGCCGTCTCGTCGTTGGTCAATCCAGGCGCTCCGACCGATGTGATGTAGATACACGGAATAGATACGCTTTCGGTCGAGACGGTCAAGTTCGCCTTCCGAAACCGCGCACGTCCCGACCATCTGGGTCGAGACGGTCCTTCGTGGCACGTACTTAGGCCGTGGACAGACCGAGGAGGCAGCGTCCGCACTCGGTCGCCGATGGTGCGTTGCCGGGAGAACCAGCAGTGGTCGACGAGATCGACGTCCGGCTCGTCGCTCAACAACTCCTCGACAACAAAGGCGATCTTGCAGAGAGCGAAGCCGCGCGCCTACGACGGCAGTGCGAGCGGAACGGTATTACGGACGGGGCCGCATTCTGGCGGCGAGTCGAGGCGGCGATCGGTGATTTGCGCGATCGGCTGCCAGGCCCGCGGGTCAACTGAAGCTGTTCGAGAGGACAACGCTGAGCGTCGACCGCATCATCACCGCGTACGACGCGAACGCCACTGAGTTGGCGGCGCGGTACGAGAGCGTCGAGCCGGCCGCCGTCAACGCGGCCGCGGCCGATCTCATTGAGGGCGGCAGCGGTCTTGCCCTGGACATCGGTGCTGGCTCCGGCCGGGACGCGGCTTGGCTCGCGTCCATCGGCTACGAGGTCGTGGCGGTCGAGCCGGCCGAAGGCATGCGTAGGGAGGCCTCCCGCCGCCACTCCAGCGACCGGATTCGCTGGCTGGACGATCGGCTTCCGGATCTCGGCGCCGTGCGGCGTCTCGGCCTCGCCTTCGACCTGGTCCTGCTCAGCGCAGTCTGGATGCACGTACCGCCAGCGGATCGAACCCGGGCCTTTCGGAAAATCGTCACGCTCCTGAAGCCTGGCGGCCGTGTCGTCGTCAGCCTCCGAGAGGGCCCGGCGGAACCCGGCCGGCCGATGTGGCCCGCGCCCCTTGGGGAGATCGAGGCGCTTGCCCGCCACCACGCTCTGGTCGTGGAGCGCGTTCGGCAGCAGGACGATCGTCTCGGGCGTTCGAACGTCGCCTGGACCAGCGTGGTCATGCGCGTGCCGGACGACGGCACCGGGGCGTTTCCGTTGCTCCGCGGCATCATCCTCAACGACGCCAAGACCTCCACTTACGAGCTCGGCCTGCTCAGGGTTCTCGTCCGCATCGCCGACGCGGCACCCGGCCTCGCCGTGGACCATCCCGACGAAGTCGACGCCGTCCAACTTCCTATGGATAACCGAGGCCTCTGGGTAACTGGGAGGCGCTGCCCGCCATGAATGGCGTGGCGGGTGGCCGCCCGTCAGCTGGACAAGGCACTTCCGCCCTGGCGGGCGAGCCAGAGGTTGACGACGAGCAGGATGGTCGTGGTCACCGCGATAGCGATGGTGCTCATGGCCATGCCGGTCTGAACCGAGCCCTGCTCGAACTGGGCGAAGACGAAGGTGCCCACCGTGCGAACTCCGGCCGGCGCCAGCATGATCGAGGCCACCAGCTCGCGCGAGGCGATGGCAAAGACGAGCATCATGGCGGCGATCAGCGAGGGCGCCATCAGCGGCAAGAGGACGTGGCTGAGCGTCTGCACCGGCGTCGCCCCGGCGACCCGCGCCGCGTCGTCGAGGCTGGAGCCGATCTGCCGCAGTCGCGCGACCGCGTAGCGGATCGGATAGGGCAGCAGGATCGCGGTATAGGCGACCAACAGGATCGCCGTGGTGCCGTAGAGCGTGATCGGCAGGAACGGGCTGTTCCAGGCGAGGATGACGCCGACGGCGAGGACGATGGCCGGAATGGCGTTGGGCAGCACCGAGAGCGCGTCCATCGCCCGGCGGCCGCGGCCCTGGCCGCGGACCACGACCACCGCCACCGCCGCGGCGATGGCGGCGGTGGCGAAGGCGGTGACGGTGGCGAGCCAGCCGGAGGTAACCAGCGCCTCGAAGGCGCGGCTGCCCGTGCGGAAGATCGGCTGGTAGTGCCGGGTATCGAAATTGTCCCAGCTCAGGCCGCCAGCGATGGTGCCCATGAAGGAGGTCGCGACGATGGCGGCAAGCGGGATCACCACGCCGATGGCCGCAACGAGGCTGAAGAGCAAAAGGACGGGTACCGTCCAAAGGCCCAGCCGGGCTTTGTCGAGATTGGCCGGCTTGCCGGTCTGGGCGATGTACGAGCGCCGCGTCGCCACCCAGTTCTGCACGAAGAAGGCGGCGAGCACGAGCGCCATGAGGATCACCGAGCCCAACGCCGCGCCGTTGAGGTCGATCGGAAAATCCGAGAGACGCGTGTAGATCCCGGTGACCAGTACCTCGAAGCCGGTGCGGGAGGCGAGGGCGGCGGGTGTGCCGAACTCCTCGATCGCCATGGCGAAGACGATGAGCAGGCTCGCCGCGATGCCCGGTACCGAGAGCGGCAGGGTGATCAAGAGAAACGCCCGCACCGGCCCCGCCCCCGCCACCCTGGCCGCCGCGGCAAAGCGGCCGCCGACGCCTTCCAGCGAGCGCGAGACGGCGAAATAGACCAGGGGAAAGAGGTTCAGCGTCATCACGAAGGCGACGCCGGCGAAGGTGAAGAGCTGCCGGCCGAGGTCGAAGCCCACGAGCTGGAAGAGATAGCCGCGCGGCTGCAGCGTCATCATCCAGGCGATGGCGGCGATGAAGGGCGGGATCAGGAAGGGGATCAGGAACACCACGTCCCAGAGCCGGGCGAAGGGGACGTGGCAGAGCCCGCGGACGATGCCGATGGGCAGGCCGAAGACCAGGCAGCCGAGCATCACCGAGCCCGCCAGGAGCAGGGTGTTGCCCGTCTGGGTCAACAGGCGCGGGTCCTGGACGATCAGCCCGAGGCGCGAGAAGGCGCCGGCGAAGGAGCCGCGCGCAAAGTCGGGAAAAACCGCCTGGGCAAGGATGAAGGCAACCGGCAGCGCCACCAGCACGAGCAGTGCCGCCGCCGCGCCGACGGTCATCAGCGCGGCGGCGGACGGCAGGGCGAGACGCATCGACGGGTCCGGCGCCGCCGCTTGAAATCCGCGCGCTCAGCGGCCCATGACGTCGTTGAAGCGGGCGATGATCTCGTCGCGGCGCGCACTCGCCGCCGCCCCGTCCACTTCGATCACGTTCAGCTCGTCGATGCCGGGGCGCCGGCCCTTCACGTCCGTGCGCGCCGGCATCAGGAAGGTTTCGGCCACCAGCGCTTGGCCGGTATCCGACAGGGTAAAGTCGACGAAGGCGCGTGCGGCGTCCGGGTTCGGGGTCGAGGCGAGGATCATGATCGGCCGCGGCGCGATGACGGTGCCGCTCTCGGGCACGATCACCTCGACCGGCTCGCCCTGTTCCGCGCGGCCGAAGGCGATGTAGTCAACCGCCCCGAACACGGCGGCCTTGGCACCTTGCAGCACCGGGTTGAGGGCTGCCGCGTTAGGGCCCGGCACGATCATCTCGTTCGCGTGCAGTGCCGCGAGCAGCTCCCACGCCGCCTCGCCGCGGGCGGCTTCGAGCCCGACGACGAGGTCGAACGCGGAGCCGGACTGCGCCGGGTCGGGCATGGTCACCAGATCGCGAAACGCGGGGGCGGCAAGGTCGGACCAGTCGGTCGGCCGGGGCGTGCCCGACTGTGTGTTCCAGGCGAGCGCGAGTGCGGAAATGCCCTGGGCCACGTAATGGCTGTGCTGGAGGAAATCCGGCACCGTTTCGGCGTGCGGCGAGACGTGCTCCAACAGCAGGCCGCGCTCGAACATGTCCACGGCCGAACCCCAGCTGGCCGACACGACGACATCGGCTTGCGGGTTCGCCGCTTCGGCCTCTAGCCGGGCCATGACCTGGCCGGTGGTGCCTTGAAACACGTTGACGCGGATGCCGGTCTCGGCCTGGAAGGCTTCGGCCATGGCGTCGGCGAGGCTGCCGGGTCCTGCGGTGTAGACGGTGAGTGTCTGGGCCAGGGCAGCGGCGGGGAGGAGCAAGGTGGCCAGTGTTACGGCAAGGCTCGAGGGGCGCAGCATGGGTCTCTCCGGTGGGGGGTGACGGGCTCGGGGCGATCGGCTCAGGCGGGTGCGGGCCAGAGGTGGAGCCGGTCAGGCACGAGGGCGAGGCCCAAGACCTCGCCGGCGCGCGCCGGGCGATCCGACGGGCAGGCCAGATGGCCGCCGGCCGGCGCGCCCGCCGCATCGCCGAGGTCGAGATGCAGGAGGTAGCGGTCGCCTTGGAACTGACAGTGGCTGACGCGGGCGCGCAGATGGCCGTTCGCGGGCTCGGCCGGGCGCACGGCGGTGCGTGGCACCAACAGATGCGCCGGCCCGCTCTTGCGGCCACACCAACCGCCCAGCCCAGCTGCGGGTAGCTCGATCGCGCCGCGGCTGCAGCGAAAAAGGCCGCCTTCCAAGGCGCCGACGAAGATCGCCCCGATGTTGAGAAAGCGGGCCACCTGGACGCTGGCCGGGCGTAAGAAAAGCGCTTCGGGCGCATCGATCTGGGCGATGCGGCCTTCCAGCATCACCGCCACCCGGTCGGCGATGGTGAACGCCTCGGCCTGATCGTGGGTGACGTAGACGGCCGAGAGGCCGAGGCGGCGGAGCAGTCGCCCCATCTCGACGGCGAGGCTTTCGCGCAATTCGCGGTCGAGGTTCGAGAGCGGCTCGTCGAACAGCACCAAGGGCGGCTCGGCCACGATGGCGCGGGCGAGGGCGACGCGCTGCTGCTGCCCGCCGGAGAGGGTGCCCGGCCAACGGTCGGCCAAGTGGCGGAGCCCCACCTGATCGAGCGCGGCCGCGGCCCGCATCCGCCGGTCCTGCCGCCCGATGCCCCGCATCCGCAGCGGAAAGGCGACGTTGTCGCGCACGCTCAGATGCGGCCAAAGCGCGTAGTCCTGAAAGACCATGCCGAGCCCGCGCGCCTCGGGCGGGGCCATGGTACCGCCGCCCTCGGCCATGACCCGGCCGCCGATGGCGAGGCGCCCTGCCGTCGGCGCCAACAGCCCGGCGATGATGCGCAACAGCGTGGTCTTGCCGCAGCCCGAGGGGCCGAGCAGCGCCACCACCTCGCCGGCGCCGAGGGTGAGGTCGACCGCTTCCAAGACTGGTTTGCCGTCGAAAGAGCGGCCGATCCGTTGGGCTTCGAGCGCTGCGGTGGCGGTGATCGTGGACGTAACCATGGTCACTAGGTAGCAGGCTTCCATGACAGTTCGGTGACGTGGCCGCTGGCGCGAATTTCTCAACACTTTTCGTGTGTGCCGACCTGGGGTGGGTGGTGGGGCGGATGAGGATTGGGGGGTGATCGGGCGTGCGGTATCGGCGCCTCGCGAGCGCTCGGGTGGGCTCGTTTCGGTGCGACGCCGTTGACGCGAGGGTTCGGGCCGGGATTTGGGAGCGCAAGTGCAGAGGCGGGCGTGGGCCAAGCGGAAGATCGCGGCCATGGGACAGCCCGAGGCCAGCGAGAGGTGGATGCGGTGGACGCTGATGGCCATCCGCGCGCCGAACTTCAGCCGAACTTCAGAAGTTGCAGCCACGCACCGCCGGCTCGGCGCGGGCAGCAACCGTTGGCAAAGCCGGACGCTCGTCGCGTCCGATGGGCCGCAGGTTTCGTCCGTGAACGAAATGTAGATTCGGGCAGTGGCGGGGTTGGGCATGGCCGGCGCACTCGATCGCGCCACTGCGCTGGCGGACTTCGCCCGATGCCGGTCGACACCGCACGCACCGACGCCGTCACGCTGTTGTCATGTTGAGCGCTTAATCGCCGGCGTCGTCATCGACGCGCGGTGAGGGGTTCGTGCCGGAATTGGTGCTGGAAAGGCTGACGCGGCGTTTTGCCGACCATGTGGCTGTCGACGGCATCGATCTTCGCGTGCGCGACGGCAGCTTCTGCGTGCTTTTGGGGCCTTCGGGCTGCGGCAAGTCGACGACGCTGCGGCTGATCGCCGGGCTCGACCATGCCAGCGCCGGGCGCATCCGCATCGCCGGGCGCGACGTGACCGAGCTGCCGCCGGCCAAGCGCGGCCTTGCCATGGTGTTTCAGAACTACGCCCTGTTTCCGCATCTGTCGGTCGGCGAGAACATCCTGTTCGGGCTCAAGGTGCGCCGGGTGCCAGCGGCCGAGCGCAAGGCCCGGCTGGAGCGGGCCGCCGCAATCCTGGGCCTCGGCCAGCTCCTGCACCGCAAACCCTCCCAACTCTCGGGCGGCCAACAGCAGCGCGTAGCCCTCGCCCGCGCCATCGTCGCCGAGACCAAGCTCTGCCTGATGGACGAGCCGCTCTCCAACCTCGACGCCAAGCTGCGCGCCGAAATGCGGGTCGAGATCCGCGCGCTGCAGCGTCGGCTCGGCATGACCATGATCTACGTCACCCACGACCAGGCCGAAGCCTTGAGCATGGCCGACCAGGTGGTGCTGATGCGCGACGGCCGGATCGAGCAGGACAGCACGCCGGCCGACCTCTACCGCCATCCGGCCACCACCTTCGCCGCCAGCTTCGTCGGCACCCCGCCGATGAACCTGCTACCGCTGACGGCGGTCGCGGGCGGGTTCGTGGTCGCCGGCACCGACGGTCCGCTGCTGCCCTTCGCGGGCCACGATGGCCTGCGGCTCGGCATCCGCCCCGAGGCCCTGCGCCTAGCCGAAACGGGCTTCGCCGTGACCGTCGAGGGCCTCGACTACCAGGGTGCGGACACCGTGCTCGCCTGCCGTTTGGGCGAGAGCGTCCTCCTCGCGCGGGTGCCGGGCCTCTCGGCCGTGGCCCTCGGCACGCGGCTGCACCTCGCCGCCGATCCCCCCGATTTCGCCTTTTTCGACGCCGACGGTCGGCGGCTGGAGCCCGCACCGCTGGCCGTCGACGACACGAACCTGCGCCTCTTGAAAGGACACGCCTGATGACCCGTCGCCTGCTGTTCGCCAGCGCTTTCGGCCTCGGCCTCGCCGCCGGCCCGACCCACGCCGAGCTGGAATTGACGCTCAACTTCCCGGTCGCCGTCGGCGGGCCGATCACCGCCATCATCGACGAATACGCCCGCACCTACAGCGAGCAAACGGACGGCGTCACCATCACGCCGATCTACACCGGCAGCTATCTCGACACGATCACCCGCACCATCACCCA
>RECO01000147.1 GCA_007694015.1 Geminicoccaceae bacterium | reverse complement strand
GCCCTCCACGCCTTCAAGGACACCTACAACCAGCGCTGGATCCTCCAGCGTCACGCCTATCGAACGCCCGCCCGGGTGCGCGCCGACCAGACCAACCTGGCCATGGCCGCCTGATGCAAACGCCCTGTCTCAAAAACGTGGACCGCTACACCATACGGGCCAATGCGCGGCGAACGGAAGGATACTCAGAAAAAGGCGAACGCCACGCAACCACGAGCCACGGCCAGGACGTCGCCTCAGGGCAAGCCGCGCGCCGTTTCGGCGATGAGCACAGCATTCCAATTCCTCGCGCTGACGCCGATCAGGGTCGTGAGCGCCGGCGTCATCCGCTAGTGCACAGGCGCAATCGGAGCGTTCGGCTCCGACTGCGCCGCTGCACTAGATCGGCGCCGGCTCACGAAGATTGGGCAAGACATCCACCCGCAATTCCGGGTGATGCCGAGCCTTGACTCCGGTCGGTTGCTTGGGGGAGGTTGGGTTGCAGGGAGAAGAAAAGACCAGTCAGCGTCGTAGCGCGTTATACTGGGCTTCAACGATATGAAAAACCGGCGACAAGCCGGCACTGGGGGCAGTCATGGCCGTGGAGGATGCGACGCCGACGCGCGTCGACCATCGACGTCTGGAGCGGTTGTGCGTGCAACTGTTTCGCTGCGCCGGTCTATCCGCTGACCACGCCGGCATCGTCGGTGCAGCCCTGGTCGAGACGGACCTGCGTGGTGTCTACACCCACGGGGTGATCCGGCTACCGTTCTACGTCCGCCGGCTGCAGCAGGGTGGCGACAATCCGAACCCGACGTTGCGGATCGAACGCGAGACGATGGCCACGGCCGTCTTTGACGGCGATCGAGCACCCGGCCACGTCGTCTCGCATCATGCCATGCAACTCGCCATCGAGAAGGCGAAGGCCGCCGGCATCGGCTATGTCGCTGCGAAGAACAGCGGTCATTTCGGTGCCGCCGCGCTGTGGTCGATGATGGCCATCGAACACGACATGATCGGCGTGGTGTGGACCAACGGTCCGCCGGTGATGGCCGCCTGGGGCGGCAAGGGGGCTGCGATCGGCAACAACCCGTTGTCGCTCGCGCTGCCGGCCCAACGTCATCCACCCCTGGTGTTCGACGGCGCCTTCAGCAAGGTTGCGGGCGGCAAGGTGCGTCTCGCCGCCAAGAAGGGCGAACGCGTCCCCGACGACTGGATCGTCGATGCGGCCGGCAATCCATCGACCGATCCGAACGATTTGCCCAACGGCGGCGCGCTCCTGCCGCTCGGCTACAAGGGTTACGGCCTGGCGGTAGCCGCCGAAGCGCTGGCGGGTCTGCTCCCGGGCGGCGCCATCCTCGACGAAATCCCGATGTGGTTCCAATTCCCCGGCCAGCCGACCCGCATCAGCCATGTGATGATGGCCCTCCACATCGAAGCGTTTTCGGACGTCGATCATTACAAGCGGCGCGTCGACGAACTGATCGACCAACTCAGGGGCCAGGAAACGGCTGCGGGTGCAACCGAGGTGCTGGTGCCGGGTGAGATCGAGCACCGAATGGTCGTGTCGCAACGTCGCGACGGCGTCGAGTTGCCGCGCAACGTCGTCGAGGACCTGCGCACGCTGCGGCGTGAGTTCGGCCTCACGCAGGACTGGGACCCTTGACCGCTGGTCCACCCGTTCACCCAGGACCGCCCCAACGAAACCTCGCATCAGGGAGAGGCACCATGAGACTGGCGATTGCAACCGCCGCGCTTGCGGCGTTCGGCCTTGCGTCCATCGGCAGCGCCGCCGCCGAATACCCCGAGCGGCCGGTGCGCGTGATCGTCCCGTCACCGGCGGGTGGCAGCACCGACGTCGGCACCCGGATTCTGGCCGATGCCATCGAAGCGCATTTGGGTCAGCGCTGGGTGATCGAGAACCGACCCGGTGCCGGCTTGTTGATCGGCATGCAGGCGCTCGCCGACGCCGAGCCCGACGGCTACACGCTCGGCTACACGCATCAGCCGTTCCTTACCGTCCACATCTACGTCAACGAAGCCGACTTCACCTTCGACAGCTTCGAGCCGGTCGCGCTTTTGGTGGATGATCCGAACACCGTGGCGGTTCGCGTCGATTCCCCCTTCGAGAGCCTGGAGGATCTCATCGCCGCCATGCGCGAGCGGCCGGGCGAGATCACCTTCGGCGATACGGGTTATCTGAGCGACGACCATCTGGTGACGGTGGCGATCGAGCGCGCGTTCGGGGTCGAGGCCAATGCGGTCCACTACGACGGCTCGGCGCCGCTGCGGGCGGCCGTCTTGGGGGGGCACGTCGACGTCTACGTGGGCAATGTCGGCGATACCAAGGTCACCTACGACGAAGGCCAATTCCGCGTGCTCGCGGTCGCTACCGAGGAGCGGATCGACGCCTTTCCGAACACACCGACCTTCCGCGAGCTCGGCGTCGACCTCGTGGCCTCGTCGGCACGCGGCGTCTCGTTCCCGGCCGGCACCCCCACGGCCTACGCGGACCGCATGGCCGAGGCCATCGCGGCAGCCAGCCAGGACGAGGACTATCTCCGTCGGATGGCCGAACAGGGCTTGGCCGTTCGCGTTTTGACACGCGAAGAATACGGTGCGTTCCAGGCGCAACGCATGGAGTTCGTCCGTGGCTTGCTGGAGGCACTGGGCGAGCTCTGAGACCGGTCCCAGCGCGTGACCGACCGCCGCGCCGGTGGTCGGTCACGCTGCCTTGCGTTTCGCCTGGACGAGGAAAAGCCAATGCAATCGGCGCGTGCGAAGTGGGGTGACCTCGTCGTCGGCGGCGTTCTCATCCTGGTGGCGTGGTACGTGATCGATACGGCCTCGACCTTCCGGGGCGATGGCTGGCTGACGCCCACGGCACTTGCCTATCTCATCGGCGCCGGCGGCGTTGCACTGATCGGCCAAGCGATCTTGGCGAGCATGCGTGGACGCACCGCCACCGCTTCGACCGCGCCATCCACCACGGCGACAGGCCCCACGGGTCTCGACCTCATCGCCATGCTGCTGCCGGCGGTGCTGGTACTGCTGACGATCGCCTACGTCGCATTGATCCCACGGATCGGCTTCTACCTCGCATCCCTGGCCTTCATCCCGGCGGTCCTCGCGATACTCGGGATGCGGCGGTGGTGGGTTTATGCGGTCACCGCCCTTGGCTTCGTCGCCTTCGTGCACGTCGTGTTCGAACGGACCTTCGCGATTCCGCTGCCGCGGGCAGCGTGGCTGAGCGGAATCCTGTAGCATGCGACCGCGCCGGGTCCGAGGACGACGCCGATGAGCGATCTGATGGTCGAGGGCCTGGTGCAGGTCTTCGAATGGCGGAACCTCGCGGCGGTGACCATCGGCACGCTGCTCGGCATGATGGTCGGCGCTTTGCCCGGTCTTACCGCCACCATGGGCATTGCACTGCTCGTGCCCTTGACCTTCGGCATGCCGGCCGATTCCGGTCTGATCATGCTGACCGCAGTCTACGGTGCAGCGGTATTCGGCGGTTCGATACCGGCCATACTCCTGCACACGCCCGGCACTCCGGCCGGTGCCGCGACCGCCATCGACGGCTATCAAATGACGCTCAAGGGGCAAGGCGGCAGGGCCTTGGGCATCTCCGCGGTGTCATCGGCGACGGGGGGTATGCTGAGTGCCCTGGCCTTGCTCCTGATCGCGCCGCCCCTCGCCACCTTTTCGTTGCGCTTCGGTCCCGCCGAGTTCTTTTGGATCACCGTATTCGGGCTCACCATCATCGCGAGCCTGTCCCACGGCAACCTGCTCAAGGCGTTGATCGCTGGCGCGGTGGGCCTGCTGATCGGCACGATCGGTATCGATCCGTTTACCGGGCAACGTCGCTTCACCTACGGACTACCGCAGCTTTTCGACGGCGTCTCCATCGTGCCGGCACTGATCGGCCTGTTCTCCTTCTCGCAGGCGATGATCCTGGCCGAGGAACGCTGGAAGCCACGACTGCAGGGCTTCCTGCGGTTCACGTGGCGCGAGTGCATCCCCAGTGTGCGGGACTATCTCCGTCTCCTGCCGCTGATCCTCCGGTCGGGCGGCCTCGGTACGTTCGTCGGCATGTTGCCCGGTGCCGGCGGCGACATCGCCTCCTGGGTCGCCTACAGCGAGGCACGCCGGTACTCGCGCAAACGCGACCAGTTCGGCACGGGCATCCCCGAAGGCGTGGCCGCCCCAGAAGCCGCCAACAACGCCGTCACCGGCGGCTCGCTGATCCCTCTGCTGACGCTCGGCATCCCCGGCAGCGCGGCCGCCGCTGTCCTGCTTGGCGGTCTTTTGATCCAGGGGTTGGTCCCGGGGCAGCGGCTCTTCATCGATCACGGCGCCATCACCTACGCCGTGATCTTCAGCTTCTTCGTCGCGAACATCCTGATGCTGGCGCTGGGACTGCTCGGCGCCGGGGTTTTCCAACGGGTCAACCAGGTTCCCGTATCGGTCCTGATCGCACTGATCGTCGCCCTCTCGGTCATCGGCAGCTACGCCTTGCAGAACAGCCTGTTCGACGTCTGGTTGCTCTTGCTGTTCGGTGTGCTCGGCTATGCGATGCGCAAGCTCGGCTTCATGCCGGCGGCCTTGGTGCTCGGCATGATTTTGGCGCCGATCTTCGAACGTGGTCTGCGCCAGGGGCTCTCCATTAGCCGGGGCGACATCAGCTACTTCTGGGCCAGTCCGATTTCGCAGTTCCTGATCGCGCTCACGGTCATCGCACTCGTGGCGCCCTTGCTCCTCGAACGCTTCGCTCCCGCTCGCCACCGAAAATGGCGAGCGGCGAAGTCGGACGATTGAGCCTACCCCCCTTGTACCCCGCAAAGGAGCCCTTCGATCATGCCGAAACCCCGCGTCGTCCTGCTGGACACGGCCATTCACCCCAACGCGCAGGCGCTGTTGCGCGAGGCGTGCGAGGTGGTGGCGCTGGAAGCCTACACTCCCGTCGGCCCCTTGATCGAGGCGGCGCGCGAGGCGGACGCCATTCTGGTCAGGCGGGGACGGGTGCCGGCGGAGGTGCTCGAAGCCTGCCCACGGCTCTGCGTCGTCGCGCGTCATGGGGTGGGGGTCGATGAGGTCGATCTCGCCGCCGCCAGCCGGCTCGGGATCATGGTCACCAACACGCCCTATGCCAACGCGACGACGGTGGCGGAGTTCACCCTGGGCATGGTCATCGACCTCGCCCGCGGGCTGCACCTGACCGCGACCGATTTGGACGGCGGGCAGTGGCTGCCGGGGGCGCGCATCGGCTTCGAACTGGAGGGGCGCACGCTCGGCCTGGTCGGCCTTGGGACCATCGGGCGGCGGGTGGCGGTGCGGGCGAAGGGCCTCGGCATGCGGGTGCTCGCGACCGACCCCGCGTTCGATGCCGCTTATGCCGCGCGTTACGGGGCCCGGCTCGTGGCGTATGACGAGCTTCTGGCGGCAAGCGACATCGTCAGCCTCCACGTCCGGCTGACCCCGGAGACGCGCTATCTGGTCGACCGGGCGGCCATCGCGCGGATGCCGCCGGGCGCTTTCCTGATCAACACCTCGCGCGGCGGCGTGGTCGACGAGGCGGCACTGATCGAGGCCCTGGAGGCGGGGCATCTGGCCGGCGCCGGCATCGACACCTTCGAAGAGGAACCGCTCCCGGCCGACCATCCGATGGTCCGCGCACCACGGGTGCTGCGCACGCCCCACGTCGCCGGCCAGACGCACGAGGCGATGCAAAGGGCGGCGATGACGGCTGCCCGCTGCATCCTGGACGCCATGGCCGGCCGGGAGCCCGCCTATGTCTACAACGCCGAGGCCCTCGAAGGCCGGCGCCGCGAGGTGGCGGCCGCCGCATGAGTGGCCGCGTCGGACAATAGGGCAACTCCAGGCCGTGCCGCCGCGCGGTCACGATAGCTCCGGCCGCATGTCCCGCCACCCAACTTGCCGATCAGCAACGACCAGGAAGCAGAGATCGATCATGACCATTCGTTCCGTTCGCACCGCCGTCCTGCGGATTCCGCTGGCGCGGCAGCCAGCGTTCAGCAACCGGCGGATGACCCACCGCGACTATGCCCTGGTTCGCATCGAGACCAGCGACGGTGTCGAAGGGATCGCCTATTGCCTCGAGGGCATCCTCGTGGCCGCAGCGATCGAGGAACTGCTGGGCCCGCTCTTGATCGGCGAAGACCCGTTCGACACGCGGCGGCTTTGGGAACGGCTCTATCGCGCCAGTCTCCAAGTGGGGCGGCGGGGTGCGGTGATGCGCGGCATCAGCCTGCTCGACATCGCCATGTGGGACATCAAAGGCAAGACCCTGGGTCTGCCGATGCACCGCCTCCTCGGTGCCAACGCCCTGGACGTGCCGGCCTATGCCTCGGGTGGCTATTACTTCGACGACGGCGATCTCGATGCCCTGCAGGCCGAGATGCGTGACTACGTCGAGCGCGGTTTCGATGCGGTCAAAATGAAGATCGGCCGGCTCGATGCCGCCGGCGATGCCGCCCGGGTCCGCGTCGCGCGCGAGGCCATCGGGCCCGGTGTGAAGCTCATGGTCGACGCCAACAACGCCTGGGACTGCCTGCCGGCAGCGATGGCCACCATCCGCGCCATCGAACCCTACGACGTGTTCTGGGTCGAGGAACCGACCTTGCCGGACGCGATGGCGCTCAGCGCCCGCATCGCGGCGGCGAGCCCGATCCCGATCGCCACGGGCGAGATCGAGAGCACGCTCTGGGGTTTCGAGCATCTGGTTCGCTACGGCGCCGCCGAAATCCTGCAGCCGGACGTGACCGTGGTCGGCGGCGTCACCGAGTTCCTGCGCGTCGCCGATTTCACGGCCGCGCAGGGGCTCGCGATCACCCCCCACTACTTCTGGGATCTGCAGGCACCGCTGGTGGCCGCATGCCCGAACGCCCTGATGGCCGAATATTTCGTGCACGACGACGTCGTGAACTTCGATCTGGTGTTGGCGGCACCGATCGAAGCCAAGGGCGGGCGGTTGCCCTTGAACCCCCGGCCCGGCTTCGGCCTGGAATTGGACGAGCAGGCGGTGGAACGGTTCCGTCTTCGCTGACGACGCCGCCCGGTGCCCGCGGCGTCAACCGCGCAGCGCCTTGTTTCGCTTGATGAGCGCTTCGATCTCGTCGAGCGACCGGCGTGCGGCGATGGCTGCCGCCCGTTCACGCTCCACCTGCGCGACGTCGTCCAGTCGATGGAGGACGTCGTCGACGCGGGCAGCGGGCAGCGGGCAGCGGGCAGGATGCCGATCAACGACGACCCCGGCCAGGTTCGCCCGCGCCGGACCGCCGCTTCGGCAAGCTCGAACGCGGGCGGCAGCGCGCACGGACCCATCCGCACGACGGCGACGCCGAGCCCGCCGACCGGTTCGATCCGATCGATCACGAACCGCTCGTGCCCCGACACGTCGTCCGGGCCGAAGAGTGCAAGGAGCAGGCCGATGCCGGTGCTGAGACAGTCCCTTGCCCAGCTTTCGCCGAGCAACAGGGCGATCGAAGCGGGGCCGGTGTCCCCACGCTGCAAAACAGCGTGGGGACACCGGCGGGCGGGGGTGAGGGCAGGTCAAGCATTGCGGGAAGCGCTCTAATCCCCCGCCGGACCCTCCGGCTTGCCGATCGTCGCCAGCCCGCCGGCGTAGACCAGGTCGTCGATCCAGGCGAAGCGCATGAAATCCTCCCGCACCGCTTTCCCGGCGGCACGGATCCGGGCCGACGCGGCCTTGACGGCCTCTTGCACGTCGGGGTGGTCAGGACGGCCTGGTCGCCCGAGTTGCTGGGCCAGGTCCATCATCCCGAAGGTCAGATAGTCGACGCCCTCGACCCGCGCGATCGCATCGACAGCAGCCAGACCGGCGCCTGATTCGATCATCACACTCAGCGTGACCCTTGCGTTGCACTGCAAGAGAAAGGCCTCCAGGCCACGCTTGTCCTGGCCTTGCGGGAACGCGCCGCCATAGGAGCGGTCGCCGAGCGGCGCGAAGTACGTGGCCGCCACGGCCCGACGGGCATCGGCTTCGCTTTCGACGTGCGGCACGACGATGCCGCGAAGACCCCGATCGAGAAAGTGCGTGATGGCAGCCCGCGTATTGTCGGGAACCCGCGCGATCGGGGTCATGCCCAGGCTCTCGGCGAGTGCGGCATGCTGCGCCAGCTCGGCGCCGGAGAAGCAGCCATGCTCGCCGTCCAGGTAGAGGAAGTCCAGACGCAGGTTCGACAGCACCTCCACGATCCGTGGCGCCGGGTAAAGCAGATGCAGGCCCCGCAGCGTTCGTCGGTCCGCAATGGCCCGCCTGATCAAGCTTTCTTCCGCCAACTCCATCCTCCCCATCCATGCTTTTGCCCGAAACGCTACCAGCCGGGCGTTCGTTGGAGAACTGAATTATCTTCGCTGATCTTGATTGATTGGCTCCTTCTATGATGCCGCGCCTCGATCTCGACCAGATCCGGGCGTTCCAACGCATCGCCCAACTCGGCACGTGCCACGCCGTAGCCCGTGACTTGGGCCTTACCCAGCCTTCGGTTTCGCATCGCATGCGCGAGCTCGATGCCGCCTTGCAGGTCCAGCCGTGCTGCGCCCGAAGCTGCCCGCCCGGGCCGCGCCAGGAGCGAAGAGATTATTGATAATGCTTGACCCGATTGCCGACCGCGCCCACACCGAACAGACGAGGTCGTTCAGGCCGACTGGGTCCACAAGAAGCCCCAAATCAGAGCAAACAGGCCATGTCCGTTCACACCAACACCATCACCGTCTACCGCCGCTTCGAGCGGACCCCGTCAGATTGGGTCCTGGCCTTCGGCGCCGTGCCGACCGGCAACGTCTGTGACGCTCAAGGACGGCAAGGGGCGCTCGATCCATCGATCCGGCCCATCACGGCGAGTTGCCGCTTCGCCGGTACCGCAGTCACGGTGGCGAGTGCCCCCGGCGACAACCTGGCCCCCTATGCCGCGCTGGAGGTGGCAAAAGCCGGCGACGTTCTGGTCATCGCCACCAACGGCTATCGCGGGGCGTCGATCATCGGCGACGTGTTCGTCGGCATGGCCAAGAACCGCGGCATCGTCGGCATCGTCACCGACGGCATGGTGCGTGACCGGGACGGCCTCGATGCGCTGGGCCTGCCCGTCTTCGCCGCCGGCTTGACCCCGAACTCACCCTGGAAGAACGGCCCCGGCAGCGTCGGCGCGCCCGTCGTGGTCGGCGGCCGGGCGATCGCGTCGGGCGACGTCGTGGTGGCCGACTTCGACGGCGTGGTGACGGTGCCGCTCGCCGACGCGGCCCGCGTGCGGGAGACGCTGCTGGGCGTCGTCAGCAAGGAAGCCGAGATGGAGCAGGCGGTCGCGCGCGGCGTCGATCGGCCAGGCTGGCTCGGCGACCTGCGCCGCACGGGCGTGATCGTCGATGTCCACTGACGTCAAGGTCTTCTACCACAGCCATGGCCCGGAGCCGACTTACGCGATGTTGCGGGAGTCGGTACCGCCAGGCTTCGAACTGGTCACGCTGGAGCGCGACGATGACGCGGAACGGCGACGGAAGGTGCGCGACTGCGAGGTCATCATCGTCGCGGCCCACCCCTTGCGCCGGCCGATCATCGACGCTGCACCCGGGCTCAAACTCGTGCATCACCAGGGTGTTGGCTACCACGACACGGTCGAGGTCGAGGCCCTCCAGGCGCGCGGCATCCGCTTGGCGCTGACACCGGCCGGCACCACCACGGGCGTCGCCGAACACACGATCCTGTTCATCCTCGCCGCGTGCAAGCGGCTGCCCTACGCCGATGCCGAGCTCCGCCGCGGCCATTGGCACGTCAACACGCTGCGTCCGATCTCCCGCGAGCTCGCGGGCAGCACCGTCGGGCTCGTCGGCCTCGGCCGCATCGGCCGGGCGGTGGCAGCACGTCTCCGGCCGTTCGACGTTCGCGTGCTCTACACCGACCCGGCTGTCGAGTTGAGCCCGGCCGACGCTCGAGCGCTCGGCGCCGAGCGGGTTCCCCTAGCGCGGCTGCTCGCCGAAAGCGACATCGTCTCGCTGCACACGCCGCTCACCCGCGAGTCGCGGCACATGATCAACACCCGCACGATCGGCCAGATGCGGGAGGGCGCGTATCTGATCAATACGGCCCGCGGCCCGATCGTCGAGGAGACGGCCCTCGTCGAGGCGTTGCGGAGCGGGCGTTTGGCCGGCGCAGCGCTCGACGTGTTCGAGGTGGAGCCGCTGCCGCCGGGAAGCCCGCTTGCCGAGTTGCCGAACGTGGTTTTGACGCCGCACGTCGCTGCGGGGACCCGCCAGGCCATGGCCGAAAAAATGCGCACCCTCTTCGCCAACGTCGCACGCTTCTATCGCGGCGAACCGATGGAAAACGAAGTCATCCTCTAGAGCGTTTCCCGAAATGCTTGACCATCCCTCACCCCCGCCCGGCCACCCATGGTATCGTACACTCGTGGGTGGTCGG
>RECO01000271.1 GCA_007694015.1 Geminicoccaceae bacterium | reverse complement strand
TTTGGGGGTCGGGTCGGGCTGGCCCCGCGATCCATTCCCGCTCGGGGGTTTCGAAGGGGGCCAAAAGCCCCCTTCGCCTGCCTTCTTCGCTCCCCTACCCCGCGCGCAACAACCGTTGCGCCGATTGGCGGACCACGGCGTTGAGGCCGAGGAGGCCCGTCGCCGTGGTGAGGGCCAGGGCGAGGGCGAGGATGAGGGCGGCTTGGCCGGCGGAGGCGGCGAAGGGCAGCGCCAGGGCGAACTGGGCGACCATGAAGGCACCGGCGAGGCCGAGCGCAATGCCGGCGATCCCGGCGACCGCGCCGAGGGCGGCGTGCTCGACCAGGAAGGTGCGCACGAGATCGCCGCGGCGGGCGCCGAGGGCCTTCAGGATGGCCGAGGCGTAGCGTTGGCGGGCGCGGACGGCGTTGAGCCCGGCAGCGAGGACGACGAGGCCGCTCGCGAGGGTGAGGCCCGCGATGAAGGCGACGGCGGCCCGGACGCGTTCCAACACCCCGGCGAAGGCGGCGATGGCTTCGTCGACGAGGACCGGCGTGATGTTGGAGCCGACGTCGCGCATGGTGGTGAGGAGGGCCGCGCGCTCCGCTGGCGGCACGTCGACGGCGGCGATGAAGCCGTGCGGCGCGGCTTCGAGCACGCCGGGGCTGAAGACGAAGACGAAGCCGAAGCCGCCGGCCCCCCATTCGATGTTGGGGCGGATGGCGGCGATTTCGGCTTCCAGAATGCGGCCGAGGACGTTGAAGCCCAGCGTGTCGCCGACACCGACACGGTAGCCCCGGGCGAAGTCGAGCGGGATCGCAACCTGCAGCGGGCCTCGATAGTCGGCCGGCCACCAGGCACCTTCGACGGGCGGCCCTTCGTCCGCGGGTGGTTCGGCGAGCCACGTCAGGCCGCGGTCGCCGCGGAGCGACCAGGCGATGCCCGGATCGACGTTCTCGGCGCTGGCGGTTTCGCCGGCGATGCGGACGAGGCGGGCGCGGAGATAGGGGAACAGCTCCATCAGTTCGGCGCTCGGGTGTTCCTCGACGGCGGCAACGAACGGGTCGCGCTGGGCCGGTTGGATGTCGATGAAGACGGTGCTCGCCATGCGCGCCGGCAATTGCGTGCTGATCTCGGCGTCGAGCGTGCGGCCGGTTTGGCCGACCACGGTCAACAGGCCGAGGCCC
The DNA here is from genome assembly GCA_007694015.1 of Geminicoccaceae bacterium. Taxonomy (GTDB): domain Bacteria; phylum Pseudomonadota; class Alphaproteobacteria; order Geminicoccales; family Geminicoccaceae; genus RECO01. The sequence goes on along the minus strand of RECO01000271.1, from coordinate 37,630 downwards.
AAGGCGAGGGCCAGGACGGTGGGCGTGGTCTCGCCGCCGGGCCGGGCGATCTCGCGCAAGGGCAGACGCAGGCGCGGCGGGGCAATGCGGGCGAGGCTGCCGGCCGCCCGCTGCAACAGCACGACCAGGGCGAGAAGGACGGCGGCAGCACCCAGCACGCCGCCGACGACGGTGGCGGCGATGTTCGGGGCGTCGGCGGTCCAAAAGACCAGGCCGATGAGGGCGAGCGCCAAGCTGGCGACGACGACATAGTCGCCCCGCGTGGTGGCGCCCGCGTCGATGTCGGCGGCGCCGCGGAACAGGCTCGCGGGCGACGTGCGGCGGGCCGCACTGAGCGGCAGCCAGGCAAAGAGAGCGAGGACGAGCGCACCGATGGCGGCGGCCAGCAGCAGGGCCGACGGGATCGGCGTCGGGGTAACCTCGACCGGCAGCACGTCGGCCGGCAGCAGCACCAGGAGGAACGGCAAGGCGGCGCCGATGGCGAGGCCGAGGGCGATGCCGAAGGCGCCGAGCACCGCGAGCTGCACGCCGTAGAGGCCGCCGACCCAGCCGGGCCGGCCACCGAGTGCTCGCAGCGTGCCGATGGTGGCGAGCTTGCCGGCGAGGTGGCTGCGGGTGGCGAGGGCGATGCCGAGCCCACCGGTGGCCAGTGCCGCCAAGGCGGCGAGGGTCAAGAAGGTCGCGAGCCGGCCGATCAGGTTGGTCAGTTCGGGCTGCGAGGTGGCGGCACTTTCGACGCGAAACCGCGCCTCGGGGTTGGCCGCCTGGATCTCGGCGACGGCGCGTTCGGCATCGAGCCCCGGCGGCAGGGCGATGCGGGTGCTGAAGCGCGCGACGCTGCCCTCGCGCAGGATGCCGGCGGCGACCAAGCCCGTGTCGTCGACCAGGACGCGGGGGCCGATCTGGAACGGCCCGCCGGCGGCGCGGTCGGGCTCCGCGATCAACTCCGCGCGCACGGTGAAGACCGCCTCGCCAATCCGCACCTCGTCACCGACGGCGACGCCCAAGCGGTCCAACAACCCCTGGCCGACGACGATCCCCTGGCCGCGTAAGGCGTCCTGGATCGGCAGTTGCGGGGCCATGCGCACCGTGCCGTAGAGCGGGTAGGCGGCATCGACGCCCTTGAGGGCGACCGAGACTTCGGCCTCGCCATCGACGCGGCCGAGCAGCGTGGTGGTGGTCACGACGTCGCTGGTCCTGGCGCCGCTGGGGACGGCACGCGCACGCTCGTCGTCGGTCAAGGGTGTGGACGACGTGGCGAGGGCGACGTCGCCGCCGAGGAGGATCGCCGCGTCGCGCTCCAGGGCATCGAGCACGGCTTGGCGCGCGGTGCCGACGGCCGCCAGCGTCGCCACGCCGAAGGCGAGTGCCACGACGATCCAAAGCAGGTGCGGGCTGCCGCGGAGGTCCCGCCAGACGAGGCGAAGGGCGAGCGACCAGCTCATGCCGCGGCCTCGCGAAAGGCGCGGTCGTCGGCCGCCAGCTTGCCGTCGTGCATGCGAACCTGACGGTCGGCGCGGGCGGCCAGACGCGGATCGTGGGTGATGACCAGGAGCGTCGCCCCCGCCTCACGCGGCAGCGAGAAGAGCAGGTCGGCAACGTCGTGCGCCGTCTCGCCATCGAGATTGCCGGTGGGCTCGTCGGCGAGGACGAGGCGCGGCCCCGCGACGAGGGCGCGGGCCAGGGCCACGCGCTGCTGCTCGCCGCCGGAGAGCTGGCTCGGGCGGTGGTGCATGCGCGCACCGAGCCCCACCCGCTCCAGCCAGCGCTTGGCGAGCGGCTCGGCGTCGCGCCGGCCGGCGAGTTCCAACGGCACGGCGACGTTTTCGAGCGCGGTCAGGGTCGGGATGAGGTGGAAGGACTGGAACAGAATGCCCAAATGACGCCTACGCCAGTCGGCGCGGGCGTTCTCGTCCAGGCTCGCCACGTCGGTGCCGTCGATCACGACGGCGCCCGAGGTGGGCGGCTCCAGCCCGGCGATGACCGCCAACAGGCTGGATTTGCCGGAGCCCGAGGGGCCGACGATGGCGAGTGCGGTCGAGGCCTCCACCTGGAGGTCGATGCCGCGCAGCACGTTCACCGCACCGCTGGGTGCTTCGAGGGTCAGCCGGACGTCTCGAACGTCGATCAAGGGAGCCACGATGCGTTTCCGTTTCTGGTCCTGGGCGCTAGCCCTACAACTTGGGGCGGCGGGCGCCGCCCTCAACCTGCCGGGGGTGGCAGCAGCCAACGAAAGCTGCCGTGTCGCCTTCGTCGGCGACAGCCTCACGGCGGGCTTCGGGCTGGACGAGGCCGACACCTGGCCGACGCGGATGGCCGCACGCATGCGGGACGCGGGCTTCGATTGCGCCGTGATCAACGCGGGCGTCAGCGGCGACACGACGGCGGGCGGCAAGGCGCGCATCGGCTGGGTCCTCTTCGACGAGCCCAGTCACGTGGTCTTGGCGTTGGGCGCCAATGACGGCCTGCGCGGCCTGCCGGTCGAGGACATGGCGCGGAATTTGAGCGTCATGATCAGGGACCTGCACGCGGCCGACGTGCACGTGCTGTTGGCCGGGATGCTGGCCCCGCCGAACATGGGGCCGGCTTATGTCGAGCGTTACGAGGCGGCCTTTCGCACCGTCGCCGCCGCCCACGAGGTGGCGTTCGTCCCCTTCCTGCTCGATGGCATCGCGGCCCGGCCGGAACTCAACCAGGCGGATGGCATTCACCCCAATGCGGCCGGCGTCGCCGTGATGGTGGAGCGCACCTGGCCCGTGTTCGAGCAATGGCTGGAGGCCACGCTGCCGGACGCCTGAGCCCGTCCGCTCAGCCCTCCGCAAGAGCCTCCTCTGCGGGTGCTACCGGCTGGAGCGCGTCGCCGGGGGCGATGCGAAACGCCATGGCGCTGGCCCGGCCGTCGAGATGGAAGGCGCGGAACACGCCATCCCGCTCGTAGAGAATGCCCTGATCCGCGCAGACCTCGGCGCCGGAGACCGTCAGTTCCTCGCACATGACGCCGTCGTCGCGCACACGCCAGGCGCGCTCGATGGTGAAGCCGTCGTCGAGGCGGATGATCTTGCGGCCGTCCGGCGCGTAGTGCACCCGCACGCCCTCGGCCACGAGCGTGTTGCCCGCGAGCAGGGTGGCGCGCTGGTCGGCGGCAATGCGCGTGGCGCCGGCCTCGACGAAGGCGGCACGCTCGGTGCCGGCGCCGACGAAATCCGGGCCGAGGCAGCCGCCGAGCCAAAGGCTCAGCAAGAGGACGATCGCGCTTCGGCTCATACGCTTCCTTCCGTGTCGATGTGGATGATCTCGCCGCAATGTTTGCAGTGAACGGCGTCGCGGTCGTGGCGGGCAAGGCCGCATTTCCTGCACTCGACTTCGGCTCGGGGCGGCTGAAAGACCGTTTGCAGCAAACGCAAAAACAGGGCGAGGCCAACGATCATGATGGCGATCGCCAAGAGCCGCCCCCACTCGCCGACCAGCACGATGTCACCGAAGCCGGTGGTGGTCAGCGTGGTGACGGTGAAGTAGAGCGCGTCGAGGAACGTGTTGATGTCCTGGTTGCGGTCGGCCTGGGTGACGAAAACCAGGCCGGCGACGAAGAACACGAAGACGAACAGGTTGCTGGCGGCGACGATGCTGGTCTCGCGCTCGCGCACAAAGGGCGAGACGCGGCGCAGCGAGCCCAGGACCTGCGGCGAACGAAACAGCCGCAGCGCCCGCAAGATCCGGAAGAAGCCCAGATTCTCGGCAAAGGGCGCGGCCAGGAGCGAAATGATGACGATGACGTCGACCCACGTCGATAACCGTATGAGGCGCTTGCGTGGTGACGGTGCGATGTAGAGCCGGGCGAGCAGCTCCAACAGGATGAGCACGCCGAGCACCATCTCCAGCACGATCATCCAGAGCTGCTTGGTAACGAAGGTCATCTCGACGAACAGGCCGACGGTTACCAGGTCGAGGACGAACAGCGTCCAGCGGAAGCGGACCGATCGGGGGTCTTGGCCGTGGTAGAGCTGGCGAAGCTCGGCCTTCAGCCAGGGAACGTCCGGGCGTTCGGCCTCACCGGAAGAGCCCATCGCCTTGTTCGTCGATCATCCGTTTGGCCTTCATCACGGCGCTGTTCTGCGCCTCCGCCAAATCCGCGATCAGATCGGCGCGGATCAGATGATGTTCCTTGGTCTCCCCGTCGATTTCCTTGCTGATCCGGGCGGCGAGCTGCCACTGGCCGCCCCGCTGATAGGGCTCGGGCAGAATGGTGAAACCCTGGTACTCCACGGCCGTGCCAGCCCCGACAGCGCCCTTGCCCGCATCGTCGCCGCCACCGAACAGCCTACCCACCCAACCGAACATCGCCACCGCCTCGTCTCGTCTCGTTTCGTCCCCCCAACGAAGTCTTGGGGGGTTCCCAAGGGGGCATAAAGCCCCCTTGGCTCTCTTTTCCTGGGGGCATAAAGCCCCCTTGCATCACCTTGCCTTACCTAGCGTCCCTCACCGCCGCTTCGACTTCGCGAACGGCATCTTCGCCGCGAAGTCCTCCACCTGGCTCTTGACCCGCTGGATCGACATGACGTCGGCGATGCGGCGGTCGATGAATTTCCAGGTGTCGTCGTGGTGGGGCGAGTCGTCTTCGAGCCAGTAGAGCACGGCCGAGGTGTAGACGCCGGCGAGCAGCGCGCGCTTGGTGTAGGTGTTGAGGCCTTCGCTCTTGGTGTCGCCGGCGGCAAGCCACATGCGGTCGACGGTGCGCCACAGGCTTTGCCAGCCGCCGAGTGCGGTCGAGGGCAAGGCGCGCGCGGCCACGGCACGGCGGGTGGCTTCGCGGTAGGGGATGAGGACTTCGAGGCGTGCGCGCACGGCGGCCGCAATGCGGTCGGGCACGCGCATGGTCTCCAGGTCCATGGTTTCGAGGCGTGCCAGCATCTGGCGGTCGGCCCAGTCGTCGAAGGCATCGAGCAGGCTTTCGCCGCCGCGCGGGAACAGGCGGCGGGCGGTGATCGGCTCCAGGTCGAGATCGCGGGCCGCCGCCGCGATCGCCGGCCGCCCCCAGCCGTCGAACGGCACGTGCTCCAGGGCGGCTTCCAACAACGCGTCCTTCTGGGCTTGGCGGTCGGTCATCGGCTGGGCTCTCCGGCGAGGCGGTTCATGCGCTCGATCAGGTGCGTGGTCTCTTTGGTGTAGGCGATGTCGCGCGGATCGAGCATGCGCATCGGATAAAGGATACCGTCGAGGTGGTCGACCTCGTGTTGCAGGACGCGGGCGTGAAAGCCCATCGCTTCGCCGGACACGGGCCGGCCGTCCCGATCGAAGCCGCGATAGGCTGCGCGGCGGTAGCGGGGGACCAGCCCCTGCAGGTCGGGCATGGAAAGGCAGCCCTCGATGCCGAACTCCTGTTCGGCGCCGAGCGGCTCGAGAACGGGGTTGACCAGCACGTGGACCGGCGCGTCGGGGCCGCGCTCGGGCTGCACCACGATCAACCGCACGCTTTGGTAGACCTGCGGGGCGGCCAAGCCGACGCCGGGGGCGTCGCGCATGGTTTCGATCATGTCGTCGATCAGCCGCTGCACGGCACCGGCGAGCGGGAAGGTCAAGGGCTCGGCCTCGGCCCAAAGCACCGGATGCCCCATGCGCGCGATTTTCAAAAGCGTCATGCGTTAGAGATAGCAAGCCGTCGGGCGACCGCAATGGCGCCCGACATCAGGTGGGCTCAGCGAAAACCCAATGCCTGGGGCATCCAGGTGACGAGGCCGGGGAAGAGGACGAGCAGAACGAGCACCACCACCTGCGCCAACAAGAACGGCCAGATGTCCCGCAGGATCTGCTCCAGGCGCACGCCGGACACCGATTGCGCGGTGAACAAGACGGCGCCGACCGGTGGGGTGCAGAGGCCGATGTTGAGGGTCATGACGATGATCACGCCGACGACCAGCGGCTCGAAGCCGAGCTGGTGGAGCACGGGCGCCAGGATCGGGGCCAAGAGGATGACGGCGGCACCGGGCTCGAGGATGGTACCGATGACGAGCAGGATGCCGATGACGATGAACATGATGAGGATGGGGTCGCCGACGATCGACAGGAGGAAACCGCTGATCGCGCGGGGCACGCCCATGGTCGAGAACAGCCAGCCGAGCACGGCGGCGGCGGCGATGATCATCAAGACCACCGCCGAGCGCAAACCGGCGATGAAGAAGATCGGACCGAGGTCGCGCAGCCGGATTTCGCGATACCAGACGAACGCGACGAGAAAGGCGTAGATCACGGCGACACAGGCCGCTTCGGTGGCGGTAAAGACGCCCGAGAAAATGCCGCCCAAGAGGATGACCGGCATCAGCAGGGCCGGCACGGCGCCGCCGAAAATGCGGGCGTACTCGCCCACGGTGATGCGCTCCTCGCGCCTGGGATAGCCGCGCCGGAGCGACTGGATGTAGACGATGACGAAGCAGGAAACGGCGAGGAGGAGGCCCGGCACGATGCCGGCGGCGAAGAGGCCGCCGATCGAGACGCCGACGATCGAGCCGTAGATGACGAGGATGATCGAGGGCGGGATGATCGGGCCGATCAGCGAGGAGGCGGCGGTGACGGCGGCGGCAAAGCGCCGGTCGTAGCCTTCCTTTTCCATGGCGGGGACGAAGATCGAACCGAGGGCGGCAACGTCGCCCACGGCCGTGCCGGATTTGCCGGCGAACAGGATCGAGGCGAGCACGTTGGCGTGGCCCAGGGCGCCGCGCGTGCGGCCGATCGAGGCGGTGGCGAGGCGGACCAATTGGTGCGTCATGCCCGAGCGGTTCATCAACTCGCCGGCCATCATGAAGAAGGGGATGGCGAGCAGGACGAAGCTGTCGGGGCCCGAGGCCATGCGATTGACCAGGACGCCCAAGGGCGTGCCCATGTCGTCGAGCGCCCAGAGGCCCGCCAGGGCCATGGCGAAGGCGACGGGTGTTCCGATCAGAAGAAACAAACCGAGGATGACGAGCAACGGCAGCACGAGCGCTCACCTTCGCGGCCCGCGGCCGCCGTTCGAGATCAACGAAGCGGGTTCAACGTTCCTCGGCCGCCACCGCCGGTGCGGCGTCGGCGGCGTGGCGGACGGGGTCGACCAGTGCCTGGATGGCGCGCAGGCCCAATTCGATCGCTTGGATCAGCATGAAATAGGCGCCGAGCACGACGCCGGTGTGGAACCAGCCCTGGCTGATGCCCATGCCCGGCGTGGTCCGGCGGGATGCGCGCTGGGCGAGGTCGGTGCCGTAGTCGATGATCACCCACAAGAGCAGGATGATGCTGGCCACGACCGCGAGCTTGAACAGCGCCTTGACGCGCACCCATGGCAGTTTTTCGACGAAGTAGTCGATGCCGATGTGGTAGCCGCGACGCAGCGCGCAGGAGCCGGCGATGAAGGTCAGCCAGACCAGGGCGAAGCGGGCGAATTCCTCGGGCCAAGGCAGGCCCTGGTTCATGACGTAGCGCATGAAGACCTGGGTCGAGACGGCGATGGTGAAGGCGACGACGATGACGAAGGTCATCGTCGCGGCGACCATGTCGGCCCAGCGGCTCAATGCGTAATACCAGCCGAACACCCGATCCAACGCCGTCCCCCCAGACGCAACCCGCCGGACCCAGGGTCCGGCGGGACGAAGTGCCTCAGAAGCCGCGGTCACCGCGGAAGTGGGCATCGGCGGCCTCGATGGCCTCCATCAGCTTGGTCGACCACACCTGATCCGGGTCGACTGCCGAGTGGTACCACTCGAGGAACGGCGCTTGGGTGCGCTCGGCGAAGACGACCTTCTCCTCCGCGGTCGGCACGATGATTTCGCGGAACGAGCCGTCGCGCTCGAAGCGCGCCAGCGCCTCCCATTCCAGGATGCGGTTGATGCCGCGGGCGACCACGGCCGACTGCTGACCCGCCTTGAGCACGAGCTCTTGATAGGCCTCGGGCAAGGACTGGAAGAAGTCCTCGGGCATGAACATGAAGTCGAGCGAGTAGACGTGCCCGTCGAGGATCAGGTAGTCCTGGACTTCGTACAGCCGACCGAAGTTGATCACCGGCACCGGATTTTCCTGGCCGTCGATGACGCCGGTCTCCAGCGAGGTGTAGAGCTCCGGCCAGGGGATCGGGGTGGCGCTACCGCCGAGCGCGTTGACGATCGCCATGTGTCCGGGGTGGTTCATGGTGCGGAACGACTGTCCCTGGATGTCGTCGGCGGAGCGGAGCGGGCGGTTGGAGGTGAAGTTGCGGAAGCCGCCGTTCTCGGCGAGTGCCAGCACGCGGAAGTCGCTCGCTTCCAGGATGGCCGCCTTCAACTCCTGGCCGAACGGCCCATCGAGCACGTGATAGGCATGGGCATGGTCACGGAAGGCGTAGGGCAGCGCCAGCACCTGGACCTCGGGGAAGAACGAGGGCACCGCCCCCTCGGCGACGATGAACGCCTGGATGGCGCCGATTTCGGCCTGCTCGATCATCGCCACTTCGTTGCCGAGGGCACCGGAGGGGAAGCACTCGACGAACACGTCACCCTGCGTACCGCGCTCGATCACGTTCTTGAACACGATGCACTGCGCGTGCTCGTTGGCGAGAAACGGATTGGGTGGGTCGAGGTAGGCGACGCGGAGCCGGAAGCTCGGGTTGACGTCGGGGAACAGCGGCTGATCGTAGACCGCGCTGGTGGGGAATTCCTGGGCGGCGACCGGAGCCGGTGCCGCCGCCGCGCCCACCAACAAACCGACGGCCGCGACTGCGCCTGATGTCCGTAACATCGTTTGACCTCCCTGGTCTCTTCTGCGTTCGACGAAGGATAATGGCGAAGCATGAAGTGAAAGCCATCCAACAACTCTCACTCGTGCTTTATGAGCAAAGAAACTCGCTGGGGTAGCCTCCACCTTTGCTTCACGCCTTGGCAAGGTGGGTGGCACAGGCGTTCCGCGCCGTCAATCGCCTAGCGTGCAGCCCGCAGCGATCCGCGGTGGCGTGGCCCGCAGACGGGACGATCGGTTACAGCGGCTCGCGCTTGCGCTATGATGAATGCCGCTTCAGTGGAGACGCGGCTTTGCGGCTGTTCACCTGTCAGTCCTGCGGCAATGCCGTCTACTTCGAGAACACGCGTTGCGAACGTTGCGGTGCAGCACTGGGCTTTTTGCCGGATCGGCTCCAGCTGAGCGCGTTGCGGGTGCTCGACGACGGCACCTTCGAGCCGTTCGCCGCACCCGGCACCCAATGGCGCGCCTGCGGCCATGCCGGCGCCCATGGCTGCAACTGGCTGGTGCCTGAGGCAAGCAACGGCCCCTGGTGCGCGGCCGACGCCTTGAACCGCACCATTCCCGATCTGTCGCTGGCGGAGAACGTCGAGCGCTGGCAGGTCTTGGAACGGGCGAAGCGCCGGCTGGTCTACAGCCTGCTCCGGTTGGGCCTGCCGCTGGTGTCGAAAGCCGTCGATGCGGCCCATGGCCTCGCCTTCGATTTCCTCGCCGATCAGCCGGACGGCACGACGGCCCTGACCGGGCACGTGGACGGCGTCGTCACCATCAACGTCGCCGAGGCCGATCCGGTCGAGGGCCTGCGCCGGCGCGAGCAGTTGGACGAACTCTACCGCACCGTGCTCGGCCACTTCCGCCATGAGATCGCCCATTACTACTGGGAGCGGCTGGTCGAAGCGGGCGATCGGCTGGACGCGTGCCGCGCGCTGTTCGGCGACGAACGCTGCGACTACCAAGCCGCCATCCAGCGGCACTACGCAGAGGGTCCGCCCAGCGACTGGCAAGACCGCCACATCAGCCCCTATGCGGCGGCCCACCCCTGGGAAGACTGGGCCGAAACCTTCGCCCACTACCTGCACATCATCGACACCCTCGACACCGCCCAGAGCTTCGGCATCAGCGTCGACCCCGCCGCACCGGCAGCACCCGGGGTCGACACCGAGCGTTTGGGCGACGCCTACGCGCCGCGCAGCGCCAAGGCGCTGGTCGAGGCTTGGCTGCCCTTGAGCTTCGCCGTCAACAGCCTCAACCGCTCGATGGGGCTCGGCGATCTCTACCCGTTCGTCCTGACCGCGCCGGTCATCGCCAAGCTCGACTTCGTGCGCAGCATCGTCCGGGCGCGCTGAGCTTTCCAGGACGCCATTCTTGCCGTCCGTGTCATCCATGCCGTAAGACCGCCGCCTTGGCCTTGGAGACGACCATGCGGCTGGCCGTGCGCGGCGCGACGGAGCGCACGCCCGAAAACCTGTTGCTGTTGATGAGCTTTTCGGGTGCGGTCTCGTTCGCGCTCTGGACCGCGCTCATCAACAACTTCGCCGTCGAGCGGGCCGCCTTCACCGGCGCCGAGATCGGCGCGCTGCAATCGATCCGCGAAATTCCGGGCCTCTTGGCCTTCACCGCGATCTACGTGCTCCTGGTCATCAAGGAGCAGCGCTTCGCCTATCTGAGCCTGATCCTGCTCGGCATCGGCACCGCCCTGACCGGCTTTTTGCCCAGCTTTTGGGGGCTCGTGCTGACGACGACCTTGATGTCGATCGGCTTTCACTATCACGAGACCCTGTTGCAGAGCCTCTCGCTGCAATGGCTGAAAAAGGAGCGCGCACCGATCGTGCTCGGCCAGGTCGTCGCCGCCCGCAATGCGGCGACCATTTGCATCCTGGCCCTCTTGTGGGTCGGCTTTTCCCTGTTCGATTGGGGCTTCGCCGTCGCCTATGTGGTCGGCGGCGGCCTCACCGTGGCCCTCGCCCTCTTCGCCTGGCAGCGTTTTCCCCGCTTTCCCGAAATCGTCGTCCAAAACAAGCATTTGGTGCTGCGCCAGCGCTATTGGCTCTACTACGCACTGACCTTCATGTCGGGGGCGAGGCGACAAATCTTCGTGGTGTTCGCGGGCTTTTTGCTGGTCGAAAAATTCGGCTACGGCGTCGCCGAGATGACGCTTTTGTTGTTGTTCAACAGCATCATCAACCTCTGGGCAGCACCCTATGTCGGCCGGATGATCCACCGTTTCGGCGAACGGACCATGCTCACGGTCGAGCACACGGGCCTCGTGCTCGTGTTCTTGGGCTATGCCTTCGTCACCAACCCGTGGGTGGCGGCCGGGCTCTACGTCGTCGATCATGTGTTCTTCGCCATGGCGATCGCGCTCAAGACCTATTTCCAGAAGATCGGCGATCCGGCCGACATGGCGCCGACGGCCGCCGTCGCGTTCACGATCAACCACATCGCCGCCGTCTTCATCCCGGTCCTGTTCGGCCTGATCTGGCTCTGGAGCCCCATGGCCGTCTTCCTGATCGGCGCGTTCATCGCGGCCATTTCCTTGACGCTCGCCCGGCTCGTGCCGCGGGCACCGGCCGAGGGCAACGAGACCACCTGGTCGCGCCCCCAGGCCGTGGCGGCGGAATGACGATGGCCTGGAGGCACTTCGGGCTGGCCGTCCTCCTCCTCTTCGTGCTCACCGCGACCAGCCTCGCCGCGGAGCGGCTCGACGGCGTGCCGATCGTGCGCCGGGTCGACCTCGATCTGGTGCCGCCCGCCAGCGAGCAACGCTTTTGGCTGAAGGCGGGCAGCACGGCGGCAGGCCAACCCTATCTGGTGCCGGTGATCGTCATGCGCGGCGCCGAGGACGGGCCCAGGCTCTGGCTCTCGGCCGCGGTGCACGGCGACGAGTTGAACGGCGTGCGGGTGGTCCAGCGGCTGTTCGAACGGCTCGATCCCAAGACATTGCGCGGCACCGTGATCGGGCTGCCCGTGGTCAATTTGCCGGGCGTCGAGCGGCACAGCCGCTTCTTTCCGCTCGCCGACGATGGCGGCAGCCTGGTCGATCTCAATCGGGTTTGGCCGGGGGCGGAGGGCGGCGCCGACGCCGCCCGGCGTTTCGCCCACGACGTCTGGACCGGCGTCGCCGAGCGGCAGGTGGACCTCGCCATCGACCTGCACACCCAAACCCGCGGCGCCGTCTTCCCGCTGTTCGTCTTTGCGGACTTCCGCGATCCGCTGGCGGAGCGCCTCGCCCGGGCCCTCGGCGCCGACATGATCAAGGACGACCGGGGCATCTCGGGCAGCCTGGAGACCGCGTTCATGGCGGTGGGCGTGCCGGCGGTCACGCTCGAAATCGGCGGCCCCAAACGCTTCGACCACGACCTGATCGAGCGCACGCTCGAGGGGCTCGAGGCCCTCATGATCGAGCAGACCATGCTGGCGGGGATGGCCCCGATCCCGCCGGAGCCCTTCATCGGCCGCGAGGAGGCGACGTTGCGGGCGGTGACCGGCGGCTTTGCGGAAATCCTGGTGGATTTGGGCGAGGACGTGGTCGCCGGGCAGATGGTCGCGCGCCAGGTGGATCTGTTCGGCGATCCGATCGCCACCTACACGGCCCCCGTCGCCGGCCGGGTGCTGTCGATCGCCACCGACCCCTTGCGCGAACCCGGTGCCATGCTGGTCCGCATCCTCCGTGCCGAGGTCGATTGACCGGGCCCGCGGCTTCCGGGCTTTAGAAATCGCGCCGGATCGGCTACGCCACCGGTCCAAGACGCTCGAGGACGATCATGGGCCAGCCCAGTTTCAACGACATGATTAGAGCCATCATCCAGGCGCTGGCGACGACCTGGCGCCCTTGCCAGCCGTTGTTGGTGATGGCGGTGGTGATTGCGCTCGTCATCTCGGCCATTTTCGGCCTGTTGGCGCCGGGCGAGGTGGGGGCCGGGTTGGCGGGCCTGCCGCTGATGGTGCTCACCCTCGCCGTCTCGGCCGGTGTGGCCGGCTATCTGATGACCGGCGAGGCCGCCTACACATCGCTCGACGGCGTGTTCCGGGAAAACCGCAGCTATCGCTTCGTCTTTCGCTATCTGCTCTTGAGCCTGGGTTTGTCGCTGCCGCTGGTCTTGATGATCCCGGTCCTGGCCGGTGCTGCCGGCGGCGATGCGGTCGGCGGGGGCGCCGCCTTGACCGCGTTGGCGATGGTCGCCGCGATCATCTATCTGGTCGCCCGCCTCGCCGTCTTTCCCTACACGGTCTTCCTGCCGGAACCGGCGACGCTCGGCGAAAGCTGGCAGCTCACCGACGGTTACGTGCTCCGCATCCTCGGCTGCATCGCCCTGTTCGCGGTCGGCATTCTGGGCTTCGTCACGCTGGCGACGATGGCACTCGGCGGGGTCATTCGCGGCCTCGGTGCCGCGACCGGGCTCGGCGGCGGCGCGGCCGCGACGATGGCCCTCCAGTCCGTCGGCCAGATCGCCGTGGTCTACGCGATCGACTGCGTCTACGGCACCATCACCCGCCTGTTGACGGCCCCGGACCGCCCGCGCCTGTTGCCGGAAGACGAAGAAGCCTGAACGGGTCGGTTGACGGATCCCCGATCAGAGCGTCAGCCCTCGCGGCAGACATGGCTGTGGTCCTTGGCGTAGAGGCGGCTGTCATCGAAGGCGGTGTCGCCCAGCACCGGGCCGATCAGGATCAGCGCCGTCCGCGTGATGCCGCTCGCCTTCACCCGCTCGCGGATGTCGGCAAGCTTGCCGTGGAGGAAGGCTTGATCGGGCCAGCCGACCCGATAGGCGATCACCACCGGGCAATCGGGGCCGTAGAAGGGTTCGGTCTCGCGCACCACCTTGGCGAGGTTGTTGATCGAGAGGTGGATGGCGAGCGTGGCCCCGGTCCGGGCGAAGGCTTCGAGCGTTTCGCCCTCCGGCATGGACGAGGCGCGCACGGCGGTGCGCGTCAGCACGACCGACTGCGCCACGTTCGGCAGCGTCAACTCGCGCTTCAAGGCGGCCGCCGCAGCCGCGTAGGCCGGCACCCCCGGCACCACGTCGTAGGCGATGCCGAGGGCGTCCAGGCGGCGCATCTGCTCGGCAATGGCACCGTAGAGCGAGGGATCGCCCGAATGCACCCGCGCCACGTCCTGGCCGGCTTCGTCGGCGCGCACGATGTGGGCGATGATCTCGTCGAGGTGCAAGGGACCTGTGTCGATGACCAGGGCATCGGGCTTCGCTTCGGCCAGGAGGTCCTTCGGCACGAGTGAGCCCGCGTAGAGGATCACGGGGCAGCGCTGGATCAGCTTCAGCCCCCGCACGGTGACGAGATCGGGCGCACCGGGGCCGGCGCCGATGAAGTGGACGGTCATGACGCGACGTAGCCTCTGGGGGTGAAGACGCGCGCCCGGCCGAAAGCGTCCCGCCAGACGCGGGTGGTGCGGCTGCCGACGAGCACGACGGTGAGCATGTCGACCTGGTCGACCGTGAGTTCGCCGAGCGGCAGGACGCGGAGCGTCTCGTCGGCGCGGCCAAGCTGGCGGGCGAGGACGCAGGGGGTCCTGGCCGGCCGCGCCTGGCCCAGGATGGCGAGCGCGCGCGCGAAGCCGGTGCGGCGCGTTTTGGAGACGGGATTGTAGAAGGCGACGACGAAGTCGCCGGCGGCGGCTGCCTCGAGGCGTTGCTCGATCACGGACCAGGGGGTGAGCAGGTCCGACAGGGAGATCGCGCAGAAGTCGTGGCCCAAGGGGGCGCCGATGCGGGCGGCGGCGAGGTGCATCGCACTCACGCCCGGCAGGGTCTCGATCGGCAGGTGGTGGTAGGCGGGGGTAGTGGCGGCCAATTCCTCGACCAGGGCAGCCATGGCGTAAATGCCGACGTCGCCCGAACCGACGAGGCCGACCGTGGCGCCTTCGCGCGCGAGATCCAGAGCGAAGCGGCAGCGCTCGACCTCGCCGCCGAGGGGAAAGCCGTGGCGCGTTGCGGTGACTTCGGGCTCGACCAGGTCGAGATAAGCGGTGAAGCCGACGAGATCGGTGCAGCGGCGGAGTGCTTGATCGGCGGCCCGCGTGCGCTGGGCACGCGCACCGGGGCCGAGGCTGACGAGCACGAGGCGCCCCGCCGGGCGGCCGATGGCGGTCGCATCGAGCGGGGCTGGCGCCTGGGCGACGGCACAGGTGGCCCGCCGGCTCTTCCGTTTCGCCACGACGAGCCGGCCTTTGGGACCTGCTGCTGCCAGTGCTGCGCCCTCGGCGACGCCGTGGCAGCCGACCTCCTGGAACACCACCGCCGAGGGGTTGGCGAGGCGGGGCGTTTCGGCTTCGAGGGTCGTGGCCTCGAAGAACCGGGCGGGGACGCCCAAGCGCTCGGCAAGTGCCAAAACGGCGGGCTCGCCGGCCTTGAGGTCGAGCGAGGCGACCAGCGCTACGGCCGGCTCGGCCAAATCGGCCGCAGCCAAGGTCGTTTGCACCAGCTCCCACAATTCGCCCGGCTCGGTGCCGCGCTCGCAGCCGACGCCCAAGGCGAGAACCTGCGGGTGCAGCACGACGGGTGCGGCAGGCGTCCGGGCGACGCTGACGGCGACCCGCGTCGCCCCCTCACCCCGGATCGGGTCGAGCCAGGGGGCAGGTACGAGGCAGTCGTCGATGCCGAACCGCTCGCCGTTGCGCAGGCTCGCCATCACCGCCTTGAGGTCGCTGCCGGGTGCCAGCTTCCAGCCCGGTGGCGGATCGTCCAGGGCAACGCCGTGGCTCGTGTCGCTCGCCGTCGTCAGCGCGGCATGACCGCCGGTGCGTTCGGCGACGCGCAGCGCCAGCGCGTTGGCGCCCCGATGCCCGCCCACGAGCGGCACCACGCTGGCGCCGTCGGCCGCAACCGCCACCACCGGCGGCTCGCAGCCCTTGTCGGCGAGCAGCGGTGCGAGGCAACGGATCAGAATGCCGGCGGCGCAGACGCCGACGATCGCCTGGCCACCCGCGAACAGCGCGCGCAGATGCTCGGCCGCAACCTCGACCGGCGTGTCGGCGTCGGGCGCCACCTCCAGGGGTGCGTGCAGGACGGCACCGTCAAGCCCGCTGGCGATGCGGCGTGCGGTGGCGAGGCCGGCTTGGCCGAGGACGACGACGGCCGTTTCAGCCACGCGCACCGCCCAGCCCACGGGTCAGCACGAGCGAAAAATAGGGAGCCGTCTCGCCGGCATAGGCCCCCAAGGGCGTGATGGCTTCGGCTTCGGTCGTCGCCTGGACGGCGAGCAAGGCTTCGCCCGCGAGCCCCCATTCACCCAGCAACGCCCGCACCGCCGGCAGGTGGCTGCCAACCTTGATGATCGCCGCCGCATCCACCCGCGCGAGGCGTTCACGCAGCCGGTCGATGCCCATCGTTGCCGGCAGCACGGCAAAGGCTCGGTCACCCGTCGCGAGCGGCCACGCGGCACGGGCGGCCGCCGCGTGCGGCGAGCTGATGCCGGGGACGATCTCCACCGGCAGGTCGGGCAACCGCTGCAGGAGATAGATGAAGGTGCCGAACAACAGGGGATCGCCCTCGCACAACACGGCAACGTCGTGGCCGCGCGCAACTTCGGCGCGGATGTCCAGGGCCAGCTGGTCGTAGGCCCGATCGACGGCGGTGCGATCCGGCCCCATGTCGAGTTCGACCGTGATCTCCGGCACCCCGGTCGGCAGATGCGGCGCCATGATGCGGCGCGCCCGGGACGGACGCCCGCTTGCCGCCAGCGAGACGACGAGACCGGCCGTGCGGGTCAGGCGCACCGCCTTCAGCGTCACCAGCTCCGGATCGCCGGGGCCGGTGCCGATGCCCAAGAGCCGGCCGCTCAAGGTTTGCGGGCTTCGAGCTGGAGCACCGGCAGGCTGGGGCGCCAGGTGGTCTTTTCGCCCAAGGGCGCCAGGGTCTCGCGGTGAAAGCGCGTGAGCCGGCCGCCGAGGCGGGCGGCGGCGTCGGTCAAGGCGCGCTGTCCCTCGACGCTGACGGCCTGGGCCACCAGCCGGCCACCGGAGGGCAGCCGCGCCCAGGCGGCCTCGATGATCGCGGGGTCATGGCAGCCGCCGCCGACGAAGACCGCGTCCGGGTCCTCCAGTTCGTCGAACACGTCGGGCGCGTCGGCGATGACCACCTGCACCTCGGGCGTGCCGAGGTGGTCGGCGTTCTTCTGCAAGAGCGCTGCCCGGCCGAAATCGCACTCGATGGCGCTCACCTGGCCTGTGCCCGCCGCCCTGAGCCAGGTTATGGCAACCCCGCCACAGCCGGCCCCAACGTCCCACAGATGCTGGCCCGGCAAGGGGTTGAGGGCGAACACGGCGTGCATGCGCGCCTGCACCTTCGAGAGCTGGCCGTCGTGGCAGAAGGCCTCGTCGTCGAGCGCGAAGCCCGAGCGGTCCCGGCCCTCGGCCGCGGGCCGGCAGTGGACCGCCAACGTGTCGAGTTCGGTGACGGTCGGATCGGTCCAGTGGGCGGCCAGGCCCTCGGCCACGATCTCGTCATGGGCGCCGAGGCGCGAGAGACGCCAGAGCGTGCTCGGCCCCCAGCCCTGCTCGCGCAGGGTCTGGGCGATGGCGCAGGCCGAGGTCTTGGCGTCGGTCAGCAGCAGGAGCCGCTTGTTCGGCGTCAGTTCGCGCAACAGGCGGCTGGCGGGGCGGCCGTGCAGGCTGAGGCAGGTCACCTCCTCGCGCGACCAGCCGAGCCGCGCGCAGGCCAGGGCGAAGGCCGAGGGGTGCGGGTGCACGGCGACGCGGTCGCGGCCATAGCGCTCGATCAGGCGCCGCGCGACGCCGTGGTCGAGCGGATCGCCCGACGACAGCACCACCACCCGGCGCTCCAGCCGGCTGTCGATCTCCATGAAGGTGGCGTGCAAGGGGCGCTTCCAGGTCAGCTTTTCGGCGAGGTGATGGGCGACGAAGCCGAGGTGGCGGGCGCCGCCGACGATGACCTCGGCGGCATCCAACACCCGGCGCACCTCGGGGCTGAGCCCGTCGGTCCCATCAGCGCCGATGCCGATCACGTCGAGGCCCATTACGCCGCTCCCCGCTGACGGGCCTGACCCGCCAGCGCGTTGAGCGCGGCTGCCGCAATCGCGCTGCCGCCGCGCCGACCGTGCAGCGTGAGGAAGGGAGCGGGCGCCAAACGTGCCAGCGCGGCCTTGCTCTCGGCGGCGCCGACGAAACCGACGGGCAACCCCAAAATGGCGGCCGGCCGCGTCCGCCCCTCGAGGCAGCGCTCCAGCAGGCGAAACAGGGCGGTGGGCGCATTGCCGATCACCACCACGGCCCCGTCGAGCCAAGCACCTGCGGCGTCGATGGCACGGGCCGAGCGGGTGTCGTCGACCACCGGCGCGTCGGCCAGCGCGTCGAGCACGCAGCGCACCGGGTTGGCGGCCGGCAGCATCGCCTCGATCAGCCCGTAGCGCACCATGCGGCAATCGCAGACCACGGGCGCACCCCCTGCCAGCGCCGCCGTGGCGGTTGGCACGAGGTCATCGGACCAAGCCAAGTCGGCAACGATCTCCGGCATGCCACAAGCGTGAATCATCCGCCCGACCACCGGGCGCAGGTCGGCTGGCACGGTCGACCAATCGGTCTCCGTTTCGACGATGGCGAACGAGCGGCGATAGATGGCCGCCGGCTCGCGGAGATAGTCGAACGCCACCAAAGGCTCCGGCCTCCCGGTTCTGCGGCACGAACTCGGGCAACGGTCGAGCCCGCGTGGCCCTTTCGTCATCCGATCGCTCTGCGGTACCAAAGGTGCCGCCGCTCGACAACGTCTCAGGAAGTCGAGGGTGACCGAAAGACCAGCGTGCTCCTCCTGCCCCTCGAAACCGTCCTCGCACTTGCCGTCTTGGCGCTGGTGATCGATGCGCTCACCGGCGAGCCCGCCTGGCTCTATCGCCGCGTCCCGCATCCGGTGGTCCTGCTCGGCCGGGGGATCACCGGGCTGGAGGGGTGGCTTTGGCGCCCTGACCAACCGCCTGCGCAACGTCGACGCCGCGGCGTGCTGCTGGTCGTGGCGGCCCTCCTGCCCGCACTGCTGCTCGGTGCCGCACTGGGCCTCGTCGCCACGGCGGGCCCGCTCGGCCTGGTCGTCACGGCCCTCGCCTGCAGCACGCTCGTCGCACAGCGGAGCCTCGTCGACCACGTCCGCGACGTCGCCAAGGGCCTGGCCCAAGGCCTCGACGCCGGCCGCGCCGCCGTGGCCCGCATCGTCGGCCGCGACCCGAACCAGCTCGACCCCAGCGGTGTCGCCCGCGCCGCCATCGAATCCGCCGCCGAAAACGAGGCCGATGGCGTCATCGCTCCCCTGTTCTGGCTGCTCCTGCTCGGCCCCTTGGGCCTCCTCGCCTACAAGACCGTCAACACCCTCGATTCGATGGTGGGATACCGCTCCGAGCGCTACCTGCACTTCGGCTGGGCGTCGGCACGGCTCGACGACCTCATCAACCACCTGCCGGCGCGGCTGACGGGCCTGGGCCTGCTCTTGGTCGCGGGCCGCCCCGCCCTTTGGCTAAAGGTTCGCCAAGAAGCGCCCAAACACCGCTCGCCCAATGCCGGTTGGCCGGAAGCGGCCATGGCGCTTTTGTTGGACGTGAAGCTCGCGGGTCCCCGCCTCTATGCGAGCGGCCGGGTGGACGACGACTGGATCGGGACCGGCAGCAAGGACGCCGGCCCCGCCGACATCGAGCGCGCCATCGCCCTGCTCTGGCGGCTCTGGTTCGGCCTCGTCGGGCTGCTCGCCCTGATCTGGTGCGGCATCGTCATCTGGCCTTCGTCAACCCCAGCTTGAAGGCGATCGCCGGACCCACTACCCATCCCAGGATGAGGCTCCGCAGGCAGATGGAGCGGGAGAGGGAGGCCATGACCACCACGTTCAAAGACGTCCTCGCGCGCAAGGGACTGAAACTCGGCCACTATGTGGGCGAATTCGCCACCCCCGGCATCGGCTACGTGCTCAAGGAAGCCGGCTGCGACTTCGTCTGGCTCGACATGGAACACAGCGGGCTCGGCTTCGAGACGGTGCACCGCACGCTCCGCTACTTCGAAGCAGCCGACCTGCCGGCCATGGTCCGGCTGCCGTCCGGCGCCTACGACCACGTCGCCCGCGCCCTCGATGTCGGCGCCGACGCCATCGTCGTGCCCATGCTCGGCTCGGCGGAACAGGCGCGCGCCATCGTCCAGCGGATGAAGTACACGCCCGACGGCGGACGCGGCGTCGCCCTCGGCCTCGCCAACGACCGCTACCGCCAAGGCCCCGTGCTCAACGCCTTGGCCGCCGCCAACCGCCGCACCGCCTTCGTCGCCCTGATCGAGACCAAGGACGGCATCGCCAACGTCGACGAGATCGCGGCCACGCCCGGCGTCGATGTGCTCTGGGTCGGCCATTTCGACCTCACCTGCGACATGGGCATCCCCGGCGCGTTCGATCACCCGGACTACCTCGCCGCACTGGACAAGGTGAAGCGGGCCGGCAAGCGCGCCGGCAAACCGATCGGCCGCCTCGTCGGCGACGTCGCCGGTGGCGTGGCGCTCGCCCAGGACGGCTGGGACTTGATCATCTATTCGGGCGACGTCTGGCTGTTGCAGGCAGCCGTGCGCGACGGCCTCGAGCAGATCCGCGCCGGTGCCAAGGCGAAGAAAGCCAAACCGGCCAAAGACGCCAAGCCGAAGAAAAAGAAGGGAGGCTGAGACGATGACGAGCTTCGAGGTGGCACTCAGCGGCGACTTCCGCAACGCCGACGGGTCGATGGCCTATCCCGACTTCGACCTGCAACCGCTGCGCGACGCCCCCGGCCTGAACCTCCGCTGGGTCGACCCGGTCGAAGGCCTGATCCCGGCCGAAGGCCTGGAGGACGTCGACGCCCTCATCCTCCTGGGGGCCCGCTTCACCGCCCGCAGCGTCCCCCAAAGCGGCCGGCTCGCCCTCGTCGCCCGCTTCGGCGTCGGCTACGACAGCGTCGACGTGCCCGCCTGCACCGCAGCCGACATCGCCCTGGTGACCACCCCCGACGGGGTGCGCCGCCCGGTCGCCGTCGCGGTGCTCACCTTCGTCCTGGCGCTCGCCGGCAAGCTGATGGTCAAGGACCAGCTGGTGCGGCGCGGCCCGCCAGGCTGGGCCGAGCGGAGTGCCTACATGGGCGTGGGCGTCATCGGCCGCACCCTCGGCCAGCTCGGCATCGGCAATATCGGCGCCGAGGTGTTCCGCATCGCAGCCCCCTTGGGCATGCGCTTCATCGCCCACGACCCCTTCGCCGATCCGGCCGTCGCCCGCGAGCTCGGGGTCGAGCTGGTCGACCTCGAAACCCTGTTCCGCGAGAGCGATTTCCTCTCGATCAGCTGCCCCCTGAACGACCAGACCCACCACATCGTCAACGCCGAACGCCTGGCGCTGATGAAACCCACAGCCTTCCTCGTCAACACCGCCCGCGGCCCGGTGGTCGACCAGAACGCCCTCTACGAGACCCTGAAGGCAAAGCGCATCGCCGGCGCCGGCCTCGACGTGTTCGAAGAGGAACCCACCGCCCTCGGCGAGCCGATCACCACGCTCGACAACGTCCTCCTCGCCCCCCACGCCCTCTGCTGGACCGACCAATGCTTCGCCGGCATCGGCGCCGCCGACGTCGCCGCCGTCCTGGCGGTGCAACAGGGCAACGTGCCCAAAGGCATCGTCAACCGCGAAATCGTCGACGCACCGGGGTGGCGGGCGAAGTTGCAGCGCTACAAGGGTTGAAAGAGGAAGGATCAGGGGGCTTTTGGCCCCCTGTGACCCCCGGCTGACGGCGTTGCCGTCAGCACTTGGCCTGGTGATGGCAATGCCCGAGCCTCGTCACGCGGCGAGGCGGGGGCGCTGGGCGGCGGCGCGGAACTCGGCCAGCAGTTCCGCTTCGCGCGCCTTGGCCTCGTGCAGATGGCGCTCCTTCACGTGGCCGAAACCGCGGATGCGCTCGGGGATGGCGGCGAGTTCCAGGGCCAGGGCGTGGGTGTCGCGGTCGAGATGCGCCACCAGCTCGTCCACGAGCGTTTCGTAATCGACGATCAACTGGCGCTCGCTTCGCCGTTCGGCCGTCCAGCCGAACGGGTCCAGCCGCGTGCCGCGCAGGAATTTGAGCTTCGCCAGCAGCTTGAAGGCGGGCAGCGTCCACCAGCCGGCAAAGCGCTGCTTTTGCAGCTGGCCGCGCGCGTCCTTGGGGGCGAACAACGGCGGCGCCAAGTGAAAGTCGACCTTCACCGGCCCGTCGAACCGCGCCCGCAGCTCATCCAAAAAGCTGGTGTCGGCCCAAAGCCGCGCCACCTCGTACTCGTCCTTGTAGGCCATCAGCTTGAACAAATAGCGCGCCACCGTCCGCGCCAGCGCGTCGCCGCCGACGGCAACGGCCTCGGCCTGCCGCACCGCCTCGACGCGGGCGGCGTAGCGCTCGGCATAGGCGCGGTTTTGATAGGCTTCGAGAAACGCCCGGCGCCGCGCGACCAGGGTTGCCAAGTCCTGGGCCACGGGCTCTTTGCGGGGTGCGAGCTTGGCTTCGACGGCGGCCAGGTCCAAGGCCGCCCGCCTTCCCCAGGTGAAGGCAGCCCGGTTCATGGCGACGGCAGTCCCGTTGAGCTCGATCGCCCGTTCGATCGCCGAGGGCCCGACCGGCAACAGCCCCTTCTGGCAGGCATAGCCAAGCAGAAACCCGTTGGCGGCGATCGCATCGCCCAGGAGGCCCGTCCCCAGGCGGGTGGCATCGACGACGTCGGTGCGCTCCGCGCCTGTGGCCTGGGCGATCGCCTTGGCCAGGAGGTCGTTCGGCAAGGGGGCGTCGGGGTTCAGCACGAAGGCGGTGGTGGAGCTGGCCTGGGCGTTGACCACGGCATGGCCGGCTTCCGGGTCGATCTTGGCCAAGGCCTCCTTTGCCGCCGCCACCACCAGATCACAGCCCAACAAGAGCCGCACCTTGCCGTCGCCGACGCGCGGGGCCAGCACGGCGTCCGGATCGCGGGCGATGCGGATGTGGCTGGTGACCGCACCGTATTTCTGCGAAAGGCCCGTCTGGTTGAAGGTGACGACGCCCTTTCCCTCCAGATGCGCCGCCATGCCCAAAAGTTCGGCGATGGTGACGACGCCAGTGCCGCCGACCCCGGTCACGAGGATGTCGCAAGCGCTTTCCAGCTGCGCGCGGGCGGGCTCGGGCAAAGGCTGACCGTCGTCCACGACCGATGGCTTCCTCAGCTCGCCGCCCTCGACGGTCACGAAACTCGGGCAAAAGCCCTTCAAACAGCTCGTGTCCTTGTTGCACGTCGACTGGTTGATCTGGCGCTTGCGCCCGAACTCGGTCTCCAAGGGTTCGACGGACAGGCAATTCGACTGCACCGAGCAGTCGCCGCAGCCCTCGCACACCAGGTCGTTGATAAAGACGCGTCGCTTGGGGTCGACCATGGTGCCGCGCTTGCGCCGGCGGCGCTTTTCGGTGGCGCACAACTGGTCGTAGACGATCACCGTGACGCCCGGCACGGCGCGCAATTCGCGCTGCACCCGGTCCAACTCGTCCCGGTGGTAGACACCGACACCCTCGCCGAGGCCGCTGCCGAGCCCGTATTTTTCAGGCTCGTCGGTGACGACGTGGACGGCGCTGACCCCCTCGGCCAAAAGCTGGCGCGTCATCTGCCCAACCGTCAGTTGGCCCTCCACCGGCTGGCCGCCGGTCATCGCCACCGCATCGTTGAACAGAACCTTGTAGGTCATGTTGACCTGGGCCGCGACGGCCGCCCGGATCGCCATCGAGCCCGAATGCACGTAGGTGCCGTCGCCGATGTTGACGAACACGTGGTCGTCTCGAACGAACGGCGCCTGCCCCATCCAGGCCGCCCCCTCCCCGCCCATCTGGGTGAAGGTGTCGGTCTTGCGGTCCATCAGATGGACCAGATAATGGCAGCCGATGCCCGCCAGCGCCCGGCTCCCGTCCGGCACCTTGGTGGAGGTGTTGTGCGGGCAGCCCGAGCAGAAATAGGGCGTGCGCGCCGCCGCCGCCGTGTAGCTCGAAAGCTGCCGCTCGATCCGCGCCAAAAGCTCCAGCCGCGCATCCAATGCCGTCGACGGCAGGCGCTCGCGCAACCGCGGCCCCAGCGCCTTGGCCACCGCGGTGGCACTCAGCTCGCCCACGGCCGACAACAAGGGCCGCCCCGCCTCGTCCCGCTTGCCGACGATGCGCGGCCGCGCCGCCTCGGGGAGATCGTAGAGAAGCGCCTTCAGCTGCTCTTCGATCAGGGGCCGCTTTTCCTCGACGACGATCACCTCTTCCAGGCCTCGGGCAAAGGCTTGGGCGCCATGCGGCTCCAAGGGCCAGGTCATCGCTACCTGGTAGAGCCGGAGCCCCAGCGCCGCCGCTGCCCGGTCGTCGATGCCGAGGTCGAACAGCGCCTCACGGACGTCCAGCCAAGCCTTGCCCGCAGCGATGATGCCGAGCCGCGCATTCGGGGCGTCGACCACCACGCGGTCGAGGCCGGCAGCCCGGTGATAGGCCTGGGCGGCGGGCAGCTTCCATTCGTAGAGCCGCGCTTCCTGGACCACGGGCGGGTCCGGCCAGCGGATGGCGAGCCCGCCCGGCGGCAGGGCGAAGTCGGCGGGCAGCACGGGCTGGACCCGGTCGGGGTCCAGCTCCAGCGAGGTCGAACTGTCGGCCGTGTCGGCCACGATCTTCATCGCCACCCAAAGCCCGGCGAAGCGCGACATGGCGAAGCCGTGCAGGCCGTAATCGATCACGTCCTGGACGGTGGCCGGATGCAGGACCGGCAGGCCCGCCGCCATCAGCACCGGCTCGGATTGGTGCGCCGTGGTCGAGGATTTGCAGGCGTGATCGTCACCCGCCAGCGCCAACACGCCGCCCCTGGGCGCGGTCCCGGCCAAATTGGCGTGCTTCAGCGCGTCGGTCGCGCGATCGACGCCGGGTCCCTTACCGTACCAGATGCCGAAGACGCCCTGTTTTCGCCCGGTGCCGAAGAGCCCGATCTGCTGCGTGCCCCAAAGGGCGGTCGCCGCCAGCTCCTCGTTGACGCCCGGCTGGAAGACGATCTCGTGCTGCTCCAAGAGCGCCCGCGCGTCCCACAAGCCGCGGTCGTAGCCACCGAGCGGCGAGCCCCGGTAGCCCGAGATGAAACCGGCCGTATCCAGCCCGTTCGCAAGGTCACGCTGCTTTTGCAGCATCGGCAGGCGGACCAGCGCTTGGGTCCCCGTCAGATAAACGCGGCCCCGCTCGACCGTATACTTGTCCGCCAACGCGACCGCGCGCAGCGCCATCCCCGCCCTCCCCGAACGTCGAGCCGTTTCGCCACCTTCGACTTAGGCCCTACCGCAGTGCGGTACCAAGGCCGAAGTCCGTCGGAAGCCGGAGAGAGCAGAGGTGGCCAAGCGGGCTGTAGCCAACCCACAGGACCATGCCCACGCTCGCTTCTAATTGCAGTGGCACCAGCCACTGCCGGGGGTTCTAGGGGGCCAAAAGACCCCTAGCTCTGCCTTAATCTTCACCCCGTCGGATCAGGCGCCGAGGGCGGCGATGATCAGCAGCGCCACGATGTTGATGACCTTGATCATCGGGTTGATGGCGGGGCCGGCGGTGTCCTTGTAGGGGTCGCCCACCGTGTCGCCGGTCACGGCGGCTTTGTGGGCTTCCGAGCCCTTGCCGCCGTAATTGCCGTCCTCGATGTACTTCTTCGCGTTGTCCCAGGCCCCGCCGCCCGACGTCATCGAGATGGCGACGAAGATGCCGGTGACGATGCAGCCGAGGAGCATGGCGCCGAGGGCGGTGAAACCCGCCGATTGGCCGCCGATGAAGCTGACGGCGAAGTAGAGCGCGATCGGGGCGAGCACCGGCAACAGCGCCGGGATGATCATCTCCCGGATCGCCGCCTTGGTCAAAAGGTCGACGGCGGTGCCGTAATCGGGCCGGCTGGTGCCCGCCATGATGCCGGGGTCGGCGCGGAATTGGCGGCGGACTTCCTCGACGATGGCACCCGCCGCCCGGCCCACCGCCTGCATGCCGAGCGAGCCGAAGAGATAGGGCAACAGGCCGCCGACGAAGAGGCCGACGACGACGTAGGGGTTGCTCAGCGTGAAGTCGACGGTGAGGTCGGGGAAGTAGTGCGTCAGATCCTCGGTATAGGCCGCGAACAGGACGATGGCGGCGAGGCCGGCGGAGCCGATGGCGTAGCCCTTGGTGACGGCCTTGGTGGTGTTGCCCACGGCGTCGAGCGCGTCGGTCGTGGTGCGGACCTCGGGCGGCAGATCGGCCATCTCGGCGATGCCGCCGGCATTGTCGGTGACGGGGCCATAGGCATCCAGGCTGACGACCATGCCGGTCAGGGCCAACATGGTGGTGGCGGCGATGGCAATGCCGTAGAGCCCGGCCGAGAGGTAGGCGGTAAGAATGCCGAGGGCGATGACGATTACCGGCAGCGCCGTGGCCTCGAGCGACACGGCGAGGCCCGAGATGATGTTGGTGCCGTGGCCGGTCGTCGACGCCTTGGCGATGCGGCGGACCGGGCCGTATTGGGTCGAGGTGTAGTAGTCGGTGATGAACATCAACGCCGCGGTGACGGCGAGGCCGACCAGCGTGCAGAGATAGATGCCGACACCGGTGAACGGCGCACCGACCGACGGCTCGAACACGTCGGTGAAGCCGAGGGTGAGGAAGGTCAGCGGGATGAGCCCCACGGCCGAGATCGCCGCGGTTCCCCAAAAGCCCTTGTAGAGCGCCCCCATGATGTCGTTGGACGGGCCCAACTTCACCAAGGTGGTGCCGAAGATCGAGCCGATGAGGCACACCGCACCGACGATCAGCGGGTAGAGCATCAAGCTCGTCTGCGCTGCCCCGGTAAAGAAGATGGCACCCAGCAACATGGTCGCCACCACGGTCACGGCGTAGGTCTCGAACAGGTCGGCCGCCATGCCGGCGCAGTCGCCGACGTTGTCACCGACGTTGTCGGCGATCACGGCCGGATTGCGCGGGTCGTCCTCCGGGATGCCGGCTTCGATCTTGCCCACCAGGTCGGCGCCGACATCGGCGCCCTTGGTGAAGATGCCGCCGCCCAAGCGGGCGAAGATGGAGATCAACGAGGCACCGAAGGAGAGGCCGATCAGGGCCTCCAGAATGGTGCGGGTGTCGATGCCCAGGAGCAACAGCGCACCGTAGTAGACGGCGACGCCCAACAGCCCGAGCCCCACCACCAAGAGCCCGGTGACGGCGCCCGCCTTGAACGAGACGTCGAGCCCGGCGGCCAGGCCGCCACGGGCGGCTTCGGCGGTACGGACGTTGGCCTGCACCGACACCAGCATGCCGATATAGCCGGCACAGCCCGACAGCACGGCACCGATGAAGAAGCCGAGGCCGACGTAGAAGCCCAGGAAAAACGACAAGAAGGCGCAGACGACCACGCCGACGACGGCGATGGTGATGTACTGGCGGTTGAGATAGGCGCGGGCACCCTCTTGGATGGCGCCGGCAATTTCCTGCATCCGGGCCGTGCCGCTGGGCAACGCCAGGATCGCCGTACGCGTCCGCACACCGTAAACGAGGCCGGCGAAGCCACACAGCACCACCGCCAGGAACAGGACCCATTCGAAACCGGACACCCGACCATCTCCCGCGCCATTGGCAGCCGGGCAACGGTCATGCCCGCCCGCTCGGGCCTCGGTGGCCCTTATGTTATGTAACGACGGTGATAGCCCCCGGCCGACCCGATGTCCACGCGGGCCGGCCGATCAAAGGTCGAAGCCGAGGACGATCAGGGCGGCGCCGAATGCCACCAATTGGCCGCCATTGGCCCAGACGCTGAGCTTGTGCAGGCGGTCGAAACGCTGGCCGGCCGCCTCGTCGCCGGTAAGGCTGGCGTCGCGGGCGCGGTTGATCGCCGGCATCAGCCCCTGCCGGAGCCACAGGAAGGACAGGGCGATCGCGAGCAGGAGCCAACCGACCCACCCGCCAAGGGCGAGCAATCCGGCGACGAGGGCAAAGCCGGCACCGATCGCGTAATAGATCGGAAAGACGGCGCGCACGAAGGGCCCGGCATCCGCCTCCGGCACTTTCACGAACACCATCGGCGCCACGACGAACGAGAAAAACAGCATGGCGCCAAAGACGAGGGCGGTCAGGACGAGGGCTAGCGTTTCCATGCGCCCGGAGCTAGATCGAGCCCGGCGCTGAGCAAGAGGCGTCGTCGCCCCGCCGCCCGAAGGGTTTCATGGTTCTCGACCTCGAAACGCTGCTCGCTGCCGATGCGATCTTGCTGACCTTCGTGGTCATCGGCCTCGGCATGGCGCTCGGGCGGCTGCACTTGGGGCCGGTGCCGGTCGGCAGCACGGCCGGGGTTCTCGTGACCGGTCTGGTCTTCGGGCATCTGGGCTTCCTGCCCGTGCCGAGCCTTACCACCATCGGCTTTACGCTGTTCATCTTCTGCGTCGGCGTGCAGGCGGGCCCGCGCTTCTTCAACGTCCTGATCGAAGACGGCCGCCGCTACGTCACGCTGGCCCTGCTCGCCGCCTTGACCGGTTCGGGCCTGGCGCTTGGCCTTGGCTACCTGATCGCTGCCGAGCCGGGGATGACCGTCGGCATGCTCGCCGGTGCGCTGACCAGCACCCCGACCCTGGTCGGGGCCCAAGACGCCATCCGCAGCGGCCGGGTCGAGCTGCCGGCCGGCCTGGATGCCGCCGCGGTCCTGAGCAATGTCGGCGTGGCCTACGCCATCACCTATCTGTTCGGCACGATCGGCATCCTGTTTGCCATCCGCCTGCTGCCACGAGTCGTCGGCCTCGATCTGCAGGCCGAGGCCGCCAAGCTCGCCCGCCAGCAGGGCATGGTCGACGACGAGGCGCCGATCGCCTCGCCGAGCCTGCCGCTGGTGCGCGCCTATCGCCTGCCCGACAGCCTGCCGGCCGAGGGCCTTTCGATCCACGAGCTGCAGGCGCGCTCTGAGGACGGCTTTGCCATCCTGCGCATCCGGCGCGGCGAGGCGGTGATCGAACCCACGGGCGACTTTCTCCTGCTGCCGGGCGACGTCGTCTCCGGCATCGCCACCCTGCGCGCCAACATCGAGGCTCAGACCACGCTGGGCCAGGAAGTGCTCGATCCGGAGCTGTTGAACTTCAAGGTCACCTCGCGGGAGATCGTCGTCACCAGCCAGCGCTGGGCCGGGCGCAACCTCGGCAGCTTGGAAATGCCCACCCGCTTCGGCTGTTTCGCCGACCGCCTCACCCGCTCGGGCTTCGCCGTGCCGTTCAGCCCCGCCACGGTGCTTGCGCGGGCCGACCGGCTGCGGGTGACCGGCGAGGAGCGGCGCCTGCGCGAACTCGCCGAAGAGATCGGCTATGTCGAACGCGAGGTGGAGGCCTCCGACAGCCTCACCCTCGCGTTCGGCATCGCGCTCGGCCTCCTGATCGGCACCATCGTCGTCCAGATCGGCGGGTTGCAGGTCGGCTTGGGGGCGGCCGGGGGGCTGTTGCTGGTCGGCATCCTGGTCGGCTTCGCCCGCTCGGTGCACCCGACCTTCGGCCTGATGCCGCCGGCCGCCCGCGCCGTGCTGATGGACCTGGGGTTGATGCTGTTCATGGCGGGGATCGGCCTCGGGGCCGGCGGCGGGATCGTCGACGCCCTCGCCCGCGTCGGGCCACAACTCTTCCTCGCCGGCGTGGTCGTGACCCTGACGCCCATCGTCCTGTTGTACGCGGTGGGACGGGGTTTGATGAAAATGAACCCTGTGCTCTTGCTCGGCGCGATTTGCGGCGCCATGACCAGCACGCCGGCGCTCGCCGTGGTCAACGCCGTCGCCGGCAACGGGATGGCAGCCTTGGGTTATGCCGGCACCTACACCTTCGCCAACGTCTTCTTGACCTTCGCCGGCACCATCCTGGCGGCTTGGTAAAGCGACGAGCCCACGGGAGACCGCGTTGATCCGACCGCTCTACGACTGGACCATGACGAAGGCCCTCTCGCCCTATGCGTTGCCCTTCCTGGCCTTCATTGCCTTCATCGAAAGCTCGGTCTTTCCGATCCCGCCCGACGTGTTGTTGATCCCGATGGTGCTGGCCGCGCGGCAGAGGGCTTGGCTGTTCGCCGGGGTGGCGACGGCGGCCTCGGTCCTGGGCGGCCTGTTCGGTTACGGCATCGGCTTCTTTCTGTTCGAAACCATCGGCCAACCGGTGCTCGCCTTGTACGGCTATGCCGAGAAGTTCGTCGTTTTCCAGGAATGGTACCACGAGCAAGGGGCCTGGATCGTGTTCGGGGCCGGCCTCACGCCCTTTCCCTACAAGGTCGTGACCATCGCGTCCGGCGCCGTGCACCTGGACCTCGCCACCTTCACCGGCGCCTCGATCCTGTCGCGCGGATTACGGTTTTTCGTCGTGGCCGGCCTGCTCTGGCAATTCGGGCCGCCGATCCGCACCTTCGTCGAGAAGAACATGGGCTGGTTGACCGTGGTGTTCTTCGTCCTGCTGCTCGGTGGCTTCCTGTTGCTCCGCTACATCTGAAGCGTAAGGGCTCGCATGATCGATCGGCTGGCGCTCGGCGGCTTCCTCGTCGCATCTGCGGGCGCCCTCGTCTTGGCCCTCTACGTCCAATACATGATGGGCTACGCTCCCTGCTCGTTGTGTCTCCACGCGCGCGTCCCCCACGTCGTCCTGCTGGTGGCCGTGGCGGGGACGTTGGTCCTCGGCTGGCCACGGCTCGGGCTTGCCCTGACGGCCCTTTTGATGCTCGCGGTCTTCGCCATCTCGCTGCGGCACCTCGGCGTCGAAGCCGGCTGGCTGGCGCTGCCCGAGGCTTGCCGCGTGCCGGACATCACCGGCGATTTCGACCGGCTGCGTCAGGCCATGCTGGCGCAGACGCAGCCGGCCTGCGACGTCGAAGGACCCGTGGTGCTGGGGCTCTCGATGGCCGGCTGGCACGCGCTCTATGGCCTCGGCGGTGCGCTGGTTGCCGCCTTGCTGCTCAGCCGCCATGGGGCGGCGGCGCGGTGAAGGTGACGCTGCCGGCATAGATCCGCGTCGCCGCCGTGATCGCGCAGGCGGCGGCGAAGCCGTAGGCGAGCCAGGGAAACCAGGCCGGCAGCAACAGCATCAGGGCGAACACCGCCAC
Source organism: Geminicoccaceae bacterium (assembly GCA_007694015.1). Taxonomy (GTDB): domain Bacteria; phylum Pseudomonadota; class Alphaproteobacteria; order Geminicoccales; family Geminicoccaceae; genus RECO01. The sequence continues at coordinate 6,832 of RECO01000271.1, read as the reverse complement.
CGTCTCCGTGCCCTCGGTCAAGCCACCCAGATAGTAGATCGACTTGTGGCCGCGCAGCCGGGTGGAGAGCCCGCGCTTGGCCGCGAAGACCGCATAGGCCAGAAACGACGTCGCCGTGCCGATGAAGGTGAAGAGCAGGACGGCAGCGGGCAGGGCGTTGCTCGCCGGATCGGCCGCAGCGAAGCCGAGCGGCAGGGCGGCGTAGACCAGAAAATCGAGCACGATGTCGAGAAAGCCACCCCGGTCGGTCGGCCCCGCAGCCCGCGCCACCGCACCGTCCAACCCGTCGGCCAAGCGGTTGAGGAAAAACAACAACAGCGCCCAGCCGAAGGCCCCGAGCGCCACCGCCGCCGCCGCGGCCAAGCCGCAGCCGAAACCGAGGACGGTGATCCGATCGGCACGCACACCCCGCCCGTACAGCCACCGCCCGGCTGCGTTCAAAGGCTTATCGATGCGACGCCGGACCCACGGGTCGAGCACGGCTCAAGCCCCTCGCACGAAGACGCCATCGATCTGCAGCTGACGTTTCACCTTGCCGTCGAAATAGCCCGGCAGGACCAGGGCGAGCCGGTAGCCCAGGCTCTCCAGTCGCGTACAGGTTTCGAGATAGCGCCATTCGCCGTGGTAGAGGGGGGTCAAGGCCAGTTCGAGCTGCACCGCCACGACCCGCGGCCACAGCCCGGCCATACCGTCGAGGACTGCATCCTCGCTGCCCTGCACGTCGAGCTTCACCAAAAGGCGCGCGCCCGGCTCGTCGGCGAGACGCCGATCCAAGCGGGCCATGGCCACCTCAATCCGTGCCTGCACGGCCGAACTTGGCGACAAACGCCGCAGCACGGCGGTCTGGTCGCGCAGCGAACTCATGTCGTCCTCGGCCGAAACCGCCAAGTGCGCGGTGCCGGTGCTTGCCCCGAGCGCCAAAGGTGCGGCCACCTCCCAGGCCTTATCGTCGCTGGCGGCGCGAACCAGTGCGGCATGCGCTTCCGGTTGCGGCTCGAAGGAGAGGATCGGGCCGCCATAGCCGGCGCGGCGTAGTCGGGCGGCGTACTGCCCCTGATTGGCGCCGACGTCGATGACGCGGTCGACCCGAGCCCCCTCCAGCAACAACACGAGTTGGCGATCCAGATCCTTGGGCTTTTCACTCATGCGGGGGCGAAGACCTCGATCGGGCGTTCCAATCCGGCAACGCTGTGATGGCCCAAGGAGCGGGTGGGCGCACCACAAGCCCCGGCAAAGCTCGCCGACAGGATCAGCGGCGCACCGAGATCGCGCCCGACCCGTTGCAGCCGGGCCGCCTCGTTGACGGCTGGCCCGATGACCGTGAAGTCCAATCGGGTCGCGGTGCCGATATTGCCGTAGCTCAAACTGCCGCGATGCAGGGCCAGCCCGCAGTCGATGGCAGGCTGTCCCTCCCCCAGCAAGGCCGCATTCAACGCGTCGAGGTTGGCGAAGCCGGCGCGGGCGGCGGCCAAGGCGCGACAGGGTTCATCGGCCGGCCCGGTGAAGACCGCGAGCATGGCGTCACCGATGAATTTCAGGATTTCGCCGCCATGGGCCGCAATCGGCGCCCCGAACGCCTCGAAGAAGCGGTTGAGCCGATCGATCAGGCGGTCCGGGTCGAGCCGTTCGGCCAGTGCGGTGAAGTCGCGCATGTCGAGAAACCATACCACGGCCTCGATCCGCTCGAGGTCGCCGCGGCGGATGCGCCCCTCCAACACCCACTCGCCGGTACGCTCGCCGAGATATGTCGTGGCGAGGGTGCGTGCCAGCCGGCGCACCAGCCGGACCTCGGCCGCCATCGCCAAGACCGGCGCCAACGCGTCGAGCACCAGCAACTCGTCGGTGGCGAAGCCACCGGGCCGCCGCGTCGCCCAGGTGGCCGCGAGCCGCTGGCCGGTCGAGAGCGGCAACGGCATGGCGACGTAATCGGTGAACCCAGCCGCGCGCAATTCCGTCAAAATCGGAAACTCGTCGTCGTCGCCGCTCCATTCGAGCCGCTGCCGCAGCCCGTCGGCGCCTTCGAAGACGAGGCGCACCGGGCTCCGCTGAAAGACCGGATCGGTGAACAGGTCGTGGCCGGCGAGGTAGATTGCGGCTTGGTCCTCGCCCGGGACCCAGACCAAGCGCGCCCCCATGAACTGCGGATGCAGGATGCGGGCGTGCAAGGAAGCGCGGTCGATCGGTAGCCCGGCCGCGCCGAGCCGCGCGCCGAACGCGGCCAATAGCCGTTCCAGGAAGCGAAGGCGCGCCCCCTCGCCCAGCAGCCAGTCGCGCAAGGGGCCGATGCGCGGATCGTCGTTCATCGGGCGGGCGGGCGTTGGCGCATCAACTCGGTCAGTTGCTGGGTGGTCTGGTGCAGGCGCGACGCCAACTCGGCCATGATCTCGATGCCGACCTCGGGGAATTGGGTCACCAGGTGAAAGAAGCCGTCCTTGGAAATCCGCAAGGTGACGAGATCGCTCGCCGCGCGCACGGTGGCGGTGCGCGGCACGTCGCAGAGAATGCCGATCTCGCCGACGATGTCGTTCTGGCCGACGCTTGCCACCTTGACCGGCCCTTCCGGGGTGCGGACGAGCACGTCGGCCTCGCCCTGCATGACGATGTAGGCGGCATCCGCCGGATCGCCCGCCTCGAACAGCGCATCGCCCTCGGCGTAGCTCAGCCTTTCGCTGGTGAAGGCCAGGAGCTTGAGCTTGGCCGCGTCGACCTTGGCGAACAGGGGGATGGTCTTCAGCGCCTGGACGTCGTCGTTGAGGTTCATCGCGCCCTCGTTGTTGTGCGTCATGCGGCCTCATGCGCGCCTGCCTGCGCGCCCGGTGGTGGCCCGACCGACACCACGGCCGCACCGTCCATCACGATCACCCGATCGAACGCGGCGAGCCATTCCGGATGTTGATGCGCCCAAAGCATCGTGCGGCCGGCCATATGCGCGCGCAGGGATTCCTGCAACCGGTCCTGTTCGGTGCGGTCGAGCGGGGCCAGCGGGTCGTCGAGCACCAGGACCGAGGGGCGCCGGGCCAGAGCCCGCCCCAAGGCGACCTTTTGCCGCTGCGCCGCCGTCAGCCGAACCCCGCCGATGCCAGCGGGTGCGCCGAGCCCCAAGGTCACGATCGCCGCTCTGAGGTCGAGCCGGTCGATGATCTCGCCCACCAACGCCGCCACCACCTGGCCGGCATTGGCCTGGCCGTAGGCGATGCGCCCGAACAGGATGTTGTCCTGCACCGAAGCGGCCCGATTGACCGCTTCGGGGTCGAAAAAGGCGATCTTCGAGCGTTCGCTCGCCGGCAGATGCGCCCGCAAGCGGCGGCGCGCCTGGAGGATTTCGGCCTGCAACGGCGGATCGATCACGCCCAGGCGGTGGCGGGTGGGGATGAGGCGGAGTGGCAGGGCCAACAGCCGCCGCCGGTCGCGGCCGTCCTTCAGCTTCGCCACCTCGGCCGCGGTGATGCGGCCGATCAAGGCGCGGTAGTCGGGCAAATCGTCGGGCCCGATGAAGCTGAACTGGCGATAATATTCGTGGTCGGGCGGCAGGTCCGCAAACAGTTCGACCATGGTCTCCGCCAGGGCATAGCCCGCCTGCCGCAGCCGCACGTCCAGGCCGGTTGCCGCCAACACCTCCAACACGAAGCGATTCTCGGGCAGGCGCTCCAACTCGTAAGCGGCATCGAGCGGCGTGCCGAACAGCAGATTTTCGGCCACGGTCGCGTTGGAATTGTAGCGCTCGGGATCGAAGCCCTCGATCAGCCGGGCCAGCTTCGGGTCGGCCTCGCGCCGTTCGGCGACCAAGCGGCGGGCCTCCAAAAGCGATGGGCCCAAGGCCTCGGCACCGGCCGCCCCCAACTCCCCGCGCAGGCCGAGGGCGAACAGGTCCTGATCGAGACGCACCACCGTCGCCACCTCGGCCAGCCAGGCGTCGATCGCTTTGGCGTCGGCGACGCCCGCGGCGGTGTAGTCCACCCAATCCGCCGTGCCGTCGAACGGCGAGTTGCCCGACGCCTTCGCCTCCAGCACGTCCTGGCGGGTGCGGCTGCCTTTGCCGCCGGCCGGCGGTTTGTGCTTCAGCCCCAAGAGCAGGTTGTCGCGCAAGGAGCCGGCAAAGACCTGGCCCGAATTGCCGACATAGGCGACGTGATCGGCCGTCGCCGACGGGGCAAGCTTCGCCACGTCCAAGTCACCGAGGTGCAGGCTGCCGGCCAAAGGGGCCCTCAGGTTCGCGGCCACTTGCAGCAAGGCGTGTTGGCCCCCGCCGGGCCGCCCCGTGACGGCGACGTGGGCCGGCAACTCCAGGTCGAATTCGACGGCGTTGACCACGGTCTCGTCGTCGTCGTCGACCACCGTCAGCCCTTTGGCCTGGAGGAGCGTCGGCGCGCCGACGTCGGCGGGGGCGGCCGCATCGATCTCCCGCAACAGGCCGGGGGGATCGAACTGCGCCACCACCTGCTCGTACTTGATCCTCGCGTCCCACAAATTCTGGTAGTAGGTGAGCAATTCTTTCCACGGCGCTGCCAGCTTTTCGTGCGCGGCAATGATCGCCAAGATCGCCCCGATGGTCAGCTCGCCCTGCAATACCAAATAACCGCCAACGGAATAGAACAGGAAGGGCGCAAATTGCGCCAGAAAATTGTTGATGAATTTGATAAGGAATTTCTTTTTGAAGATGGCAAAGCGGATGAAGAAGACCTTGCCGAGCTCATCGGCGAAGCGCGATTGCTCGTAATTTTGCGCGGCATTGGCGCGAATGTCGATGACGCCGGAAGTCGTCTCGCCGATGCGCTCCGCCACCACGCGCATCTGGCGCACCCGGCGGCGGCCCAGCTCGTTCACCTGCCGCTGCAATTTGGGGATCAACCAGATCTGTAACGGATAGAACAGGATCGCGGCAAAGCCCAAGAGCGGGTTCTGCACGAACATGAACGCCAAAATGGTCAGCAACATGCCGCCTTGATAGGCCGGCAGCGCGTAGGCATCGCCGATGAAGCCGCCCAGGGGCTCGACCTCGGCGTTGATCATCTGCACGAGCTGGCCCTGGCTCATGACCCGGAAATGGCCGGGCGGAAAGCGCAGGATGCGCTGGTAGAGCTCGTAGCGCAGGCGCCGCAACATGCGCTCGCCGACGACGCCCTTGTACACGTTGATGACGTATTTGAACGCGCCGTTGATCAGCACCAGCCCCAAGAACAGGAGGCACAAGGCGAACAGGTAGTCGAGCCGCGACAGCTCCAGGCCCCAGAACTCGCGCGGCCCGGCGGGGCCGCCGAGCGCGTCGTCGACGATGCGCTTGGGCAGCTCGACCCAAAGATAGAAAAACGGCAGCGAGACGAGGGTCAGCGCCAGAATGAGGAGTTGCTGGCGCCAGCTATGAGCCCGGATGTAGCCGAAAATCGTGGCATGCATCCGCCGCGGGGCGTTCGCGCTCAGGCGGCAACCGTGGGCTGATAGGGCTGGCCCTCGGCCTCGACCCGGGCCGCCTCCGGGTGGCTGACGTGGAGGTAGCGGCGGCCGCAATATTTGCAGACCACCTCGCCACCCTTCTCCAGCGTCATGTATTCGACGGGATGCCCCAAGGCGCCACCGCCACCATCGCAGGCCACGTGCCATGCGGTCGTGACCACGACCTCACGGTCGTCCACGAGGTAGAAGCGCTCGATTCCGGCCATGGCAACACCTCTCGGCGACGATCCGGGCTAGTTAACCCGAAGGTGACGGCGCTACAAGGCACCCCGACCCGACGCCAACGAAAGATGGGGGCCATGGGAAGTGGTGACGTGCCGGCCATCGCCATCGCAGGCCTGGAAAAGACCTACCGCGCCAGAAAAGGTGAGCCCGCCAAACGCGCCCTCGACAGCGTCGATCTGACGGTGCCGCGCGGCGGGATTTTCGGCCTGTTGGGCCCGAACGGCGCCGGCAAGTCCACCTTGATCAACGTCCTTGCGGGCCTCGTCACCAAGGACGCGGGTCGGGTCCGCATTTGCGGCATCGACCCCGATCAGAACCCGCGCCGCGCCCGCCGCAGCATCGGCGTCGTGCCGCAGGAGTTGAACCTCGACGCGTTCTTCAGCCCGCGCGAGGCGTTGGAGTTCCAAGCTGGCCTTTATGGCGTGCCCAAGGCCCGGCGCCGCACCGACGAAATCCTCAGGAAGGTTGGCCTCAGCGACAAGGCCGATGCCTATGCGCGCTCCCTCTCCGGCGGCATGCGGCGCCGGCTCTTGGTGGCGAAGGCCCTGGTGCACAACCCCGAAGTCGTCATCCTCGACGAGCCGACGGCCGGCGTCGACGTCGAATTGCGGCGTCAGCTTTGGGACTACATGGGTGAGTTGAACGCCCAAGGTGTGACCATCGTCCTCACCACGCATTATCTGGAGGAGGCGGAAGCGCTGTGCGACGACATCGCCATCATCGATTCCGGCCGGCTCGTCGCCTGTGACAAAAAGGACCGGCTGGTCCGTCAGCTCGACGACAAGACGCTCACCATCGCCGTCGCCGAGGCGCTCGACGCGGTGCCTTCGAGCCTCCTCGGCTTCGGCGCCGCCCTCGACCGCGAAGGTCGCCTGACGCTGCACTATCAACCGAGCCGAACGCGGATCGCCGACATCCTGAGTGCGGTCCAAGCCGCCAACCTGACCATCACGGATCTCGCCACCACCGAGGCCGACCTCGAAACCTTGTTCGTTCGTCTCACCGCCCGGCGCGACGCCGCCTGAGCCCTTGCGAAATCTTTTGCCCTCGGCGACATCCGCGCTATAGAGCGCTGCGCGAGCGCCCGTAGCTCAGGGGATAGAGCGTTGGTCTCCGGAACCAAAGGTCAGAGGTTCGAATCCTCTCGGGCGCACCA
>RECO01000106.1 GCA_007694015.1 Geminicoccaceae bacterium | reverse complement strand
CCCCCCTTCCTTCCTTCCTTCCTTCCTTCCTTCCTTCTTTCTTTCTTTCTTTCTTTATTTCTTTCTTTCCTTCCGGCTTGCCTATCTCAGCCGTGGCATTTGCAGCCGGCGTGGCCGCAGCCATTGCCGGTTTTGTGGTGGTCGGCGCAGGCGTCGCTGCAATAGGCGCGGCCGTCCTTGGTGACGGCCTTCGTCGTTTCGACGATGCAGACGCAGTCGCTGCAGGCGCATTTGACGTGGGTGACCGTGGTGGTGGTCATGGTTGCTCCTCCGGGTGGGGGGTCTCGGCTGCGGCATCGCAGCTTTCGGGGTGGGCGACGTGTTCGACCATGTCGTCGAGCATGCGGCGGACGTGACCGTCGGCGAGGCGGCAGAGCACCTGTTTGCCGTCGCGCCGGGCCTGGACCAGCCGCGCGTCGCGCAGCCGGCGGAGATGCTGGCTGACGAGGGAGACGGAGAGGCCGAGTTCGCTGGCGAGGGCCCCGACGCTGCGTTCCTCGTCGCGGCAGGCCAGGACGATGGCCAGCCGATTGGGGTCGCCGAGTTGGCGAAAGGTTGCGGCCAGTTCCTCGCGCAGGCCTTCGTCCACCCGCTTGCTCGCACAGTTGAACGGTCGTTGAACTGTTTAGCCGATCAGCCGGCCGTTGTCAGCTACGACCTTCCTGCCGGAAGACCAGCCAGACGACGGCGGAGGACAGGACGACGATCAACAGCGCGTAGGGGGCGGCCTGCAGCAGCATGCCCTCGGAGGTGCGGCCGAACATGACGATGGCAAGCGAGCGAAAGCCGGTTGGCGCCAAAAGAAAGGCGATCGGCAATTCCTTCATGGCGATGACGAAGACCATGACGGTGGCGACCACCATGCCGCGGCGGGTGAGCGGCAGGATGATGTGCCAAAACACCTTCAAGGGCCCGTAGCCGAGGGTGCGGGCGGCATCCTCCATCGACTTCGGCACCTGGTAGAGGGTGGCGCGCAACGGCCCCAGCGCCAGCGGCAGGAAGTTCAAGGCGTAGGCCAAGACGAGCAGCGTCAGCGTCTGGTAGAGCAAGGGCAGGGACGACAGCGCCAAGAACACCATGGCCAGCGCAAAGGCGAGCGGCGGCACGGCGTAGCCGATGAAGGCGAGGCGGTCGACGACACGGGCGATGGGGGAGGGGTAGCGCACGCCCAAGACGGCGACCGGCAGGGCAAAGAGGACGGCGACGAGGGCGGCGGGCAAGGCGGCGGACAGGGAGTGGGTGAAGCTTTGCAGCAGCTCCGGCAGGGCCGGGGCCACCGGGGCGAGGCTGATCCAAAAGCCCAAGACCAGCAGCGGCAGGCCGAGCGCGGCCATGACGACGAGGGCGATGAACAGCCACGCCGGCACCGCCCACCAGCCGAGTTTGGCGCGCACCCGCAGGCGAGCGGTGCCGTGGGCGGTGCGCGCATAGCGGTTGCGGTCGCGCACATAGCCCTCGAGCACGACGAAGACGAGGGCGATGCTGACCAGGATCAGCGCCAGCCAGGCGGCGTAGATGCGGTCGAAGGCGGCGGCGTATTGGGTGTAGATGACGTAGGAAAAGGCCTCGTAGCGCATCAGCGCCACCGCGCCGAAATCGCCGATGACGTAGAGGCCGATCACCAGCCAGCCGGCGAACAGCGCCGGCTTCAGATGGGGCAGGGTGACGCGGAAAAAGGTCTGCCGCGGCGTGCAGCCGAGGGTCCGCGCACTCTCGTCGAGGCCGGGGTCCATGCCGGCCAGGGCGGCGCGGAGGTTCAAGAAGAGATAGGGGTAGGTGTAGAGGCTGAGGGCGAGCGTGGCGCCTACGAGCCCCTCGGGCCGGGGCAGGCGGATGCCGAAGATTTGGTTCATGAAGCCGCTGTGGCCGGCGAGGCCCAACAGCGCGAAGGCCATCACGTAGCCCGGGACCGCGAGCGGCAGCGTGGCGACGACGGTGACCAGTTGCGGATAGCGAAGGTCCGTGCGGGTGACGAGCCAGGCGAGCGGCAGCGCGATCGCGGTCGTCAGCGCGATGACGGCGAGGGTGAGCCAGGCCGTGTTGAGCAAAAGTTCGGCCGTGCGCCAGCGCCAGACCAGGGCGACGATGCGGTCGGGTTCGGCCTCGAACGCACGCACGCCCAAATAGAACAGCGGCACGAGCATGGCGGCGGCGACGAACACCGCCGGCACGACGACGATCAGGGGCGGTGCCGAGGCACCACCCCACAGACCCGGCGGGGCGAGACGCCCTGCCTTCAAAGCAGACCGACGTCGCGCAGCAAGGCGAGCGTGCCTTCGAGGTCATCGAGATCGTTGAGGTCGACGTCGGGTGCGGAGGCCTGCACCGCCTCGAAGCTCGGCAGGGCGGGGTTTTCGATCACCTCGCCGGTCACCGGATATTCGAAGACCTGGCCGGTAAAATATTGCTGAGCCTGCGGCGACAAGAGGAACTCCACGAACTGCAACGCACCCTCCGACTGGCTGGCGGTGTCGAGCACGCCGATGCCTGCCACCAGCAGCAAATTGCCGATATCGTCGTCGGCGAACAACGTGCTGCCCACGGGGTAGTTCGCATCGCCGGCGAGGAAGCGCAGCAGGTAGTAGTTGTTGTTGAGCGAGAAGTCGACCTCGCCATCGGCGATGCCGATCGCCTGCGTCGTATTGTTGCGGAAGGCGCGGGCGTCGTTGGCGGCCATGGCCTGGAGCCAGTCGCGGGTGACCTCGTCGCCGTGCGCCACGCGCATGCCGGTGACGAAGGCCTGGAACGAGCCGTTGGTCGGCGCCCAGGCGACCCGGCCCCGATAGCGTTCGTCGGTCAGGTCGAAGACGCTCGCGGGCAGTTCGTCCGTGCTGACCCGCTCGGTCGAATAGTAGAGCACGCGGCCGCGCCCCGAGGTGGCGATCCAGCGCCCCTCACGGTCACGATAGGCCGCCGGCACCCGCTCCAACAGGTCTGTCGGCAACGCCTGGAAGCGGCTGGCGACGGCACCCAGCGCCCCTGCATCCTGCGCCCAGAAGAGATCGGCGGGCGAGCGCTCGCCCTCTTCCTGGAGCAACACGGCGAGTTCCGAGGTGCCGGCATAACGGACGTTGACCGTGATCCCCGTTTCCTTCTCGAAGGCGGCGATCAGGGGCGAGACCAAGGCTTCGCCGCGGCCGGAATAGAGGGTGATCTCGGTGGCCATTGCCGGCCCTGCGAACGCGCCGAGTGCCATCATCACGGCCAAGCGTTTGCCCAGATGCATCGCACGTTTCCTTCCTAAATAGTTTCTGGCGACAGTCCACCTACACGAGCCTTGCGCGGATGCAAACGACTATCTTTTGGAATGACTTCAAATTGACAAATACTGATGGCGTCATATTGCAATAAGAATTGGAATGTTTCAAAAGATGGCGACCAAAGGAGGGCCCACGTCGATGTCGTCCAGCCTGCCGCACGCATGGCGTCGGCTGCGAGCCGCGTTGCGCTCGCTCCGCCTCTACCACCTTGACCGAGGCCGCGCCCGCGCCATGCGCCGGCTTTACCGCCGCTTCGTTGCACCGGGCGACCTCGTGTTCGACGTCGGTGCCCATGTCGGCGATCGCACCGCCGCCTTTCGCCGCCTGGGCGCGCGGGTGGTCGCGGTCGAACCGCAGCCGGACATGGCGCGGGTACTCCGCCTCCTCTTCGGCTGGCGGCGCGGGGTCACCTTGGTCGAGGCGGCGGTCGGTGCCGCGCCCGGCTCGGTCGAACTCCGCCTCAACCGGGCCAACCCGACGGTGACGACCGCCAGCGACGCCTTCGTCGCCGCGGCCAAAGGGGCCGAAGGCTGGGCCGAGCAGCGCTGGGACGACAGCATCGAGGTGCCGCTCACCACGCTCGACGCGCTGATCGCGCAGCACGGTCGCCCCGCCTTCCTCAAGATCGACGTCGAAGGCTTCGAGGCCGACGTGCTCGCCGGGCTGTCCGCGCCGGTGCCGGCGCTCTCCTTCGAGTTCACCACCATCCAGCGCGACGTCGCCCACCGTGCCCTGGACCGCCTGCTGGAGTTGGGCGGTTGGACCTTCAACGCGGCGCTCGGGGAGAGCCAGCTTTTGGTGTTCGACCAGCCGGTCGACGCCGCCGCGTTGCGCCGCTGGTTGGACGAGCTGCCGATGGCCGCCAACTCCGGCGACATCTACGCCATCGCCAAGCCAGCGGGCGGTGCTGGGGAGGAGCCCTGATGGTGCGCAAAGCGGCATCGCGCGCCAGCGCGGGCGAAGACAAATCGGGCCAGGTGCAGTCGCTCACCCGCGCCCTCGCACTGTTGGAGGCCGTCGCCGAAAGCCATGACGGCCTCACGCTCTCCGACCTCGCCGAGCTGACCGGCCTGCCGCCATCGACCGCGCACCGCCTGCTCACCACCCTCGAGGCCACCCGCTTCGTGCGCTTCGAGCCGAGCCAGGGGCTCTGGCAGGTCGGCATCCAGGCCTTCGTCGTCGGTAACGCCTTCGTCCGCACCCGCGACGTCACCGCCATCGCCCGCCCGCACATGCGCCGCCTGCGCGACGAGTGCGGCGAGACGGTGAACCTCTACCTCGAGGACGCCGGCGAGGTGGTCTGCATGACCCAGGTCGAAAGCCGCCAGCTCATGCGCGCCATCGCCCGGCCCGGCGGCCGGGTGCGGATGCACGTCTCGGGTGCCGGCAAGGCGATCCTGGCGCATCTCGACGAGAACCGGCTGCGCGCCATCCTCCTCCAGCACGGCCTCAAGCGCTACACGGCGCAAAGCATCGACAGCCCGGCCAAGCTGCGTGCCGAACTCGCCCGCATCCGCGAGCGCGGCTACGCCATCGACGACGAGGAGAACGCGGTCGGCCTGCGCTGTGTCGCCGCCCCCATCCTCGACGAGCACGGCCTGCCGGTGGCCGCGATCTCCCTTTCCGGCCCGACCGCGCGCCTCGGCGACGACGACGTGCGCCGCTTCGGCCGCAGCGTGCGCGCGGCGGCGCGCGACATCACCCTCCACTATGGCGGCCGGACCGACTGGCGTCCCAGCGCGGAAACGACGTAAACATTTGGTAAACAAGATAATTTTTGGTCTTTTCCGGCATGCGGAAACGTTTCCACGCAGCCTTGGGCGGGCGACCTTGGTCGCATATCGTCAACGTCATCAAGCAAGGGGGAGGCTTCGATGCCGCTGATGACCGCCGCGATGGCCGCCGTGCACGTCTTGGAGAAGGAAGGCATCACCGTGGGCTTCGGGGTGCCCGGTGCCGCCATCAACCCGTTCTACGCCGCCCTCCGGGAGCGTGGCTCGATCCGCCACATCCTGGCCCGCCACGTCGAGGGCGCCTCGCACATGGCCGACGGCTACACCCGTGCTGCCGCGGGCAATATCGGCCTCTGCATCGGCACCTCGGGCCCCGCCGGCACCGACATGATCACGGGCCTCTACACCGCCCAGGCCGACAGCCTGCCGATCCTCTGCGTCACCGGCCAAGCGCCGCGCGCCCGGCTCTACAAGGAAGACTTCCAGGCGGTCGACATCGAAAGCATCGCCCGGCCCGTCACCAAATGGGCCGTCACCGTGCGCGAGCCGGGCCTCGTGCCGCGGGTGTTCCAGCAGGCCTTCCACCTGATGCGCTCCGGTCGCCCCGGCCCGGTCCTCATCGACCTGCCGGTCGACGTCCAGACCTCGCTGATCGAGTTCGACCCGGAGACCTACGAGCCCTTGCCGGTCTACCAGCCCAAGGCGAGCCGCAAGCAGATCGAAAAAGCGCTGCTCATGCTCAACGCAGCGGAACGGCCGCTGATCGTTGCCGGCGGCGGCATCATCAACGCCGATGCCGCGGGCGAGCTGGTCGCCTTCGCCGAACTCACCGGCGTGCCGGTCATCCCCACGCTGATGGGCTGGGGAGCCATCGCCGACGACCACCCGCTGATGGCCGGCATGGTCGGCCTCCAGACCAGCCACCGCTACGGCAACGCCACCTTCCTCAAGTCCGACTTCGTGCTCGGCATCGGCAATCGCTGGGCCAACCGGCACACGGGCTCGATCGACAAATACACCGAAGGCCGCACCTTCGTGCACGTCGACATCGAGCCGACCCAGATCGGCCGCGTCTTCAACCCCGAACTCGGCATCGTCTCCGACGCCAAGGCCGCCCTCGAACTGTTCGTCGCGGTGGCGAAGGAAATGAAAGCCGCGGGCAAGCTGAAGGACCGCGCCGCCTGGGCCGCCGAATGCCTCTACAGAAAGGAGCACATGCTCCGCCGCTCGCACTACGACCAAGTGCCCTTGAAGCCGCAGCGGGTCTACGAAGAGCTGATCGAAGCGATGGGCCGCGACGTCTGCTACGTGACCACCATCGGCTTGTCGCAGATCGCCGGCGCGCAATTCCTCAAGGTCTACAAGCCGCGCAACTGGATCAATTGCGGCCAGGCGGGCCCCCTCGGCTGGACCCTGCCGGCCGCCTTGGGCGTGCGCGCGGCCGACCCCGACCGCCAAATCGTCGGCCTCGCCGGCGACTACGACTTCCAGTTCCTGATCGAAGAGCTGGCCGTCGGCGCCCAGCACAAGCTGCCCTTCCTCCAGGTCGTCATCAACAACTCCTATCTCGGTCTCATCCGCCAGTCGCAGCGCGGCTTCCAAATGGACTTCGAAGTCAGCCTCGCCTTCGACAACATCAACTCCGAAGAAGTCGGCTCCTACGGCGTCGACCACGTCCAGGTCGCCGAAGGTTTGGGCTGCAAGGCCGTCCGCGTGCGCAGCCCCAACGAGTTCAAGGCCGGCTTCGCCAAGGCCAAACAACTCATGGAAGAACACCAGGTCCCGGTGGTCCTCGAATTCATCACCGAACGCGTGACCAACATCGCCATGGGCACCGAACTCGACAACGTCACCGAGTTCGAAGACATCCTCTGCCTCGACCCGGAATTGACCAAGGACAACGGCTGGACGCCCAAGGGCGTGCCGGAACTGGCCGGGGTTTGATCGCGGCAGGGTGAAAGGAAAGCGAAGGGGGCTTTTGGCCCCCTTCGAAACCCCCGAAGACTTGAAGGAGACGAGGATGAAGGGCGATCTCTGGCCCGCCTCGCACGTCCAAATCGCTGCCAACGCTGAGCGCGCGGGCTATGCGGGCTGGGTCGGCGCGGAGTAAAAGCCCCAAACCACGACCTCGGCCGGCCTCGCCTGGTTCCAGCCCTACAAGGCAGCGCAGCGGCGGGCGGCCTGAGAACGGTTCGGTGGGAAGGAAGGCAAGGGGGGACTTGATGGTCCCCCCTTGGACCCCCCGGCCCCAACGCTCGGCGACGGGCTTCGCCCGTCGCCGAGCGTTGGGGCGACTTATCGGGGGTCCTAGGGGGCCAAAAGCCCCCTAGCCCTTCCTTTCCCAGCGCACACGAGACTTTGCAGGGAGGAGCACTATGAACGTCGGTTTCATCGGTCTTGGCATCATGGGCAAGCCCATGGCGGGGCACCTGATCGAGGGGGGGCATGCGGTTTTTGCCTTTTCGCGCTCGGGCGTGCCGGCCGAGGTGAAGGACAAGGGGGCGGTCGCTTGTGCCAGCCCGAAGGAGGTGGCCGAGAAGGCCGATGTCGTCATGACCATGGTGCCGGACACGCCCGACGTGGCGAAGGTGCTGTTCGGTGAAGAGGGCGTGGCCGAAGGGTTGTCGGCCGGCAAGTTGGTGATCGACATGAGCTCGATCAGCCCGATCGAGACCAAGACCTTCGCCGAGAAGATCGAAGCGCTTGGGTGTCACTACCTCGATGCACCCGTTTCGGGTGGGGAGGTGGGGGCGAAGGCGGCGTCCTTGACCATCATGGTGGGCGGGCCCGAGGCGGCGTTCGAGCGGGCGAAGCCCCTGTTCGACCTCATGGGCAAGAACGTCACGTTGATCGGGCCGAACGGCGCTGGGCAGACCTGCAAGGTGGCGAACCAGATCATCGTGGCGCTCACCATCGAGGCCGTGGCCGAAGGCTTGCTCTTTGCCTCCAAGGCCGGCGCCGATCCGGCCAAGGTGCGCCAAGCGCTGATGGGCGGGCTCGCCACTTCGCGCATCCTGGAGGTGCACGGCGAGCGCATGATCAAGCGCACCTTCGATCCGGGCTTCCGCATCGAGCTGCACCAAAAGGACTTGAACCTGGCGCTGCAGGGCGCCAAGGCGCTCGGCCTCTCCTTGCCGAACACGGCGACGGCGCAGGAACTCTTCAACGCCTGCCGCGCCCATGGCGGGGCCGCCTGGGACCACTCGGGCATGGTCAAGGCGCTGGAAGCGATGGCCAACCATGAGGTCGCCAAGGGGTAGAGAAACCACGCGGGGGGCAACCCCCGCCGTTCCCTCTCGACAAGCCGCCCGCACCAGCGCACAGCGGTGGGGCGGCATGGCGGAGGCATGAGATCGTGAAAGCGCTGGTCAGCAAGGCCGACACACCCGCCCAGAGCGAACCGCCGCGGCGGGTCGGGCGTGACGCGCTGCAAGCCGCCGCCGACGAGAGCCCGCGCGTCCGCGCGGCAGCATCCTGGCAAGCCCTCGCCACCAGCGCCGTGCAACGTCAGGTCGACACGAGCCCCAGCCCGTACCTCCCGGCCTACGCGGAAGGCGAAACGCCCGCTTGGCAAGACGAGCAGGGCGTGCCCGATTGGGCCAAGGAGGGATACCGCAGCGAAGCGCGCCGCACGCTGATCTGCAGCATGACCCCCGACGGCAAGATCGGCAGCGTCTACTTCCCCGAAGGCCGCATCCGCACCACCCACGCCGCCGGCCCTGCCAAGGAAGGCCATTCCCACCACATCACGCTGCAATTCAACCTCGATGAGCCGGCCGCGATCGCCGTTTTCGAGAAGAACGTGCTGAAGCGGCCCATCGGCTCCGAGACGGATTGGTCGCTGTTCGACCGTTGGCTGGTGCGTAGCCTCGAGGGAGCGAAACCCGCCCAGTTACCGACCTGGGCCACCCTGGTGGAAGGCCCCGAGACCGCCCACGAAGGCAGACCGCCCGACGAGCTCAAGCTGTTCGAAATCTTCAAGAAGGTCGGCGGCGCCATCGCCGGCTGGCACCCGTCGCGCGGTGCTGCGACCAAGTTCCTCACCGACAAGCAAACCATCGCCGTGCTGGAGGCAGCGATCGCACACCTCGAGAGCAATGGGATCGAGGACCCGAAGGCGCGCAACGTTGCATTTTACGACTTCGTCGTCGGCCGCCTGCCCCGTCTGGCCGAGGTCCTGCGCCAGCCGAGCGAGGTCTGACCGGCGCTCGCCGGCCCGTTCGACGGCGCGGGTCTTGCCAGACCGCGGCCGGTGTGGCGATGATCGAGCAGCTTTGGCCCCCGACACGTTGCTGCCGCGGAGCCGCATCATGGACGAGACGAGCCGCATCGCCGCACGGTTGCGGCAGTTCGGCGAAACCGAGGCCCCCACTTCGCCCCTCTACCAGCGGTTGGCACCCTTGGCCGCCGATCGGCCATCCTTGCTACGCCTGCTGCAAGACCGGCTCCCTGGCCAGCCACCCGCGAACGTGCTGCTGGCCGCGGTGCAGCGCCGCCTCATGGACCGCCCGGACGCGGCCCTTCGCGCCTATTACCCGACGCTCGGCGGCAGCCTCGCACCCGATGCGGCGCTCGAAGCCGCGTTCGACGCCTTCTGGCCGGCCGAACACGCCGCCCTCGCCGAGCTGATCCGCACCCGGCGCTCTGCCACCAACGAGGTCCGCCGTGCGGCCGTGCTCCGCCTCGGCTACGTCGTTCTCGCCCGTCGCCTCGTCGCGATGGGGCTGCCGCCCTCGGCCCATCTCGTCGAAATCGGCGCCAGCGCCGGCCTCACCCTGCTGTGGGACCGCTTCGCCTACCGCTATGGCGAGACGACGTTCGGCCCGCCCGACGCCGCACTCACCCTCGTCTCCGCCTGGCGCAGCCCCGACCCGCCGCCCGCCACGGCCCCCTTCACCCCCGCCGGCCGCATCGGCCTCGACCTGGCACCGCCGAGCGTCCACGACCCCGACGCCATGGCCTGGCTGCGCGCCTTGATCTGGCCCGAGCACGTCGAGCGCGCCCGCCTGTTCGACCAAGCCCTGGCACTCGCCAGGCGCCACCCACCGCCGGTCGAGGCGGTCGACGCGCTCGCTTGGCTTCCCGCCGGCCTCGACACCCTGCCCGAACGCCTGCCGGCCGTGGTCGTCCACGCCTTCACCGTCAACCAGTTCTCGACCTCGATGCGCCACCAACTCGACCAAGCCCTGGCCGAAGCCGCAGCGCTCCGCCCCGTCTTCCGCCTCGGCTATGAATGGACCGGCACCCCCGCCGCCGCCCTCACCCTCACCACCTATCCGGGCGGCCGCACCACGACCCTCGCCACCGCCGACGCCCACGGCGCCTGGATCGAACCAAGGGAAAGGTTCATGGCAGAGGGGTGAGGGAAGGGAAGGGACGTGGGGGGACTTGATGGTCCCCCCACACCCCCCGCGCGACGGCTCCGCCGTCGCCCTTACGTTTTCGGGGGTCCTAGTGCACAGGCGCATTCGGAGCGTTCCGCTCCGGATGCGCCGTTGATGCACT
>RECO01000123.1 GCA_007694015.1 Geminicoccaceae bacterium | reverse complement strand
CAACGGCGACTGAGCCGACCCGAACCCCGGGCGACGGAGGACCGAGCCCATGTCCTCGCCGATCGTTTCGCCGTCATGGCGGGAACCCCGGCCCGAGATGGACGCGGCCACGGTGCGCGGCCGCTTGGCCCTTTGACTGCCAACACATTTGGCTAATTCGGTGGCGAAACGCCCCTCGTCGCGGCAATGCGTAGCTTGCTTGATTGCGCATGGCTGGCTATCCCGTTCGTCATGAGCAAGTGACGCTGGAGCGTCCGCGCCGGAGGGAGGGGCGCCCGAACCGCATTACGGCTTGAACACCATCGAACCGTGCGACGCGCACTGGGTTCGGTCGCTGGCCCTCCAAGGCTCCGCCGACCATCCGACAACCTCGCTTGGTAGCCTGCCGTCGCGGGCGCCGACCCTATCCATAGTGGAGTTGCCATGAGTGAAGACAACCAATCTGCCCAAGCCTACTGGCGGGCCAACATCGCTTTGGTTCGCAACCTCTTGATCGTCTGGGCGCTGTGCTCCTTCGGCGCCGGTATCATCCTGCGGCCGCTGCTGATGGGCATCGAGATCGGCGGTACCGACCTCGGCTTCTGGTTCGCCCAGCAGGGTTCCATCGTCATCTTCATCGTCATCATTTTCTACTATTCGTGGCGGATGAACTCGCTCGATCGCAAGTTCGGCGTCGACGAAGAGTAAGCGGGCAGGATCATGGAACTCCAAACCCTTATCTATATCGTCGTCGGCGCGACGTTCGCGCTTTATATCGGCATCGCTTTCTGGGCACGGGCTGCCAGCACCGGTGAATTCTACGCCGCGGGTCGTGGTGTGCACCCGGTCACCAACGGTATGGCCACTGCCGCCGACTGGATGTCGGCCGCCTCGTTCATCTCGATGGCCGGCCTGATCGCCTTCGTCGGCTACGCCAACTCGTCCTTCCTCATGGGGTGGACCGGTGGCTACGTGCTGTTGGCGCTCCTGCTCGCGCCGTACCTGCGCAAGTTCGGCAAGTACACGGTGCCCGAGTTCATCGGCGACCGCTTCTACTCGCAGACCGCGCGCATGGTGGCGGTGCTCTGCCTGATCGTCGCCTCGGTGACCTACGTCATCGGCCAGATGACCGGCGTCGGCGTGACCTTCTCGCGCTTCTTGCAGGTGGACTACAACACCGGCGTGTTCATCGGTGCGGCGGTCGTGTTCTTCTACGCGGTGCTCGGCGGCATGAAGGGCATCACCTACACCCAGGTCGCCCAGTACGTCGTTCTCATCACCGCCTACACCATCCCGGCCGTCTTCATTTCGATGAACATGACCGGCAACCCGATCCCGCCCTTGGGCCTGTTCTCGAACATCTCCGAGGAATACGCTGCCGGTGTTGCGGTGATCGAGGGCGGTGCGCCGCTGCTGGCCACGCTCGACCAGGTCATCCAAGAGTTGGGCTTCAGCGCCTACACCGCACACACCCCCAACACGCTCAACATGGTGCTCTTCACCATGTCCTTGATGATCGGCACCGCCGGTCTGCCGCACGTCATCATCCGCTTCTTCACCGTGCCCCGCGTTGCCGACGCCCGCTGGTCGGCTGGCTGGGCCTTGGTGTTCATCGCGCTCCTCTACCTGACCGCCCCGGCCGTCGGTGCCATGGCGCGCCTCAACATCATCGCCACGGTGCAGACCGGTGAAATCGGCGCCGAGGACGGCAATTTGCTCTACGAGGAGCGACCAGACTGGATGCGCAATTGGGAAGTTACCGGCCTATTGCGCTTCGAGGACAAGAACGAGGACGGCCGCATCCAGTTCTACAACGACCGCAACCCAGCCTTCGTGGCGCAGGCGGAAGAATGGGGCTGGGAAGGCAGTGAGCTGACCATCAACAGCGACATCCTCGTCTTGGCCAACCCCGAGATCGCGCAATTACCCAACTGGGTCATCGCGTTGGTCGCGGCGGGCGGTTTGGCGGCGGCATTGTCGACGGCAGCCGGGTTGTTGCTCGCGATCTCTTCCGCCATCTCGCACGACATGATCAAAGGTGCGATCAATCCAAGGATCAGCGAGCGCGGGGAATTGTTGGCGGCACGTATCGCCATGGCCGGGGCGATCGCGCTTGCTACATATCTAGGCTTGAACCCGCCAGGCTTCGCCGCGCAGACGGTGGCGCTCGCGTTCGGTATCGCGGCCGCCTCGATCTTCCCGGCGTTGATGATGGGGATCTTCAGTAAACGCGTGAACGACAAGGGTGCCATCGCCGGCATGCTCGTCGGCCTCGTGTTCACCGTGATCTACATCTTCCTCTACCTGGGCTGGTTCTTCATCCCCGGCACCAACGTGTTCCCGAACACGGTCGAATACCACCTCTTCGGTATCTCGCCCTTGTCGATCGGAACCGTGGGCGCGCTGCTGAACTTCGGTGTGGCCTATCTCGTCTCCAATGCGACCGAGGCGCCGCCGAAGGAGATCCAGGAGTTGGTCGAAAGTGTGCGTATCCCTCGGGGTGCGAGCACGGCGGTCGACCATTGATCTAGGTAGCCGAACTCGTGCATTGAGCGGGCCTCGACCGTACCGGTCGGGGCCCGCAAGCGTTTTGGGGGAACCGACGCGACATGCTGGACCTGACACCCGACCGCCTGCGCCGCATCCTGGGGCGCCATCAACCGTTCGACGTCCTGCCGGGCGCGGTGCTCGACGCCCTCGTCGGCGTCGTCCGCATCGAAACCTACGCGTCGGGCGACGTGATCTACGACGTGGACGAGCCGCTCGCCGGTCTGTTTCTGCTTTATGCCGGCAGCGTCGACGTCATCTCCCGGACGGGGGACTTGGTCTCCCAGGTGGCCGAGGGCGACGTGTTCGGCGAGCGGGGTCTGCTGCGCGAGGGCCTCGCGTTGAACCGGGCGGTTGCCGCGTTGCCGACGACGGTGATCGTGGTGCCGAAGCAGCGGTTCGGCACCTTGCTGGAGGAGCACGAGCCGTTTCGCGACTTCTTCGACAAGAGCCGCCGCGTGGCGCGTGGCGGCGCGCCCCAGGAAAACCTCCTGTCGATCCAGGTCGGTGACCTGATGACCCGCAATCCGCGGACCGTGGTCGAGACGACCACGGCGCGGGAAGCTGCGGTCATCATGCGCGATCTCGACATTTCCTGTCTCTTGGTCACCCGCGACGACCGGCTCTGCGGCATCCTCACCACCGGTGACATGGGGCGGCGGGTCGTCGCCGAGGGCCGAAGCGTGGACACGCCCGTGGGCGAGATCATGACCGCCGATCCGTTCACCCTGGGCTCCACCGCCTTGGGCTTCGACGCGCTCAACGCCATGACCGAGCGCGGCATCATCCACCTGCCGATCGTCGACCGGGGCCAACTGGTCGGGATCGTGACATCGTCGAACCTGGTGCGCCAGCAGCAGGTCTCGACCGTCTACATCATCGGCGACATCGAGCAGCAGACCCGGTTCGAAGACTTGGCGTCGAGCATCGCCAGGATCCCCGAACTGCTGGTGCAATTGGTGGGCGCAGGGGCCAGCCCGTCGAACGTCGGCCGCATCATCACGAGCGTCGCCGACGCCCTGACCCGACGCTTGCTGGTGTTGGCCGAGCAGCGGTTGGGGCCGCCGCCCGTGCCCTATCTCTGGTTGGCGTGCGGCTCGCAGGGTCGTTCCGAACAGACCGGGATTTCCGACCAGGACAATTGCCTCATCCTCGATCCCACCTACGATGCGACGGCGCACGGCGCCTATTTCGAAGCGTTGGCCAAGTTCGTGTCCGACGGCCTGGATGCCGCGGGCTATTACTTCTGCCCGGGCGAGATGATGGCGACCAACCCACGCTGGCGGCAGCCGGTGAAGGTTTGGCGGCAATATTTTCGCAAGTGGATCGATCAGCCCGATCCCATGGCGCAAATGCTCGCCAGCGTGATGTTCGATCTGAGGCCCATTGCCGGCGACGAACGTCTCTTTCACGGCCTGCAGCGCGAGACCCTGGAGGCAGCGCGAAAGAACAGCATCTTCCGCGCGCACATGACCGCCAACTCCTTGAAGCATCAACCGCCCTTGGGGCTGTTTCGGGGGTTCGCCCTGATCCGCTCCGGCGAGCACAAGAACACGCTCGATCTGAAGCTCAATGGGGTGGTGCCGATCGTCGACCTCGCCCGCCTCTATGCGCTGCAGGGTGCCATCGAGGAGGTGAACACCCGCGCCCGTCTGGTGCAGGCCAAGGCGGCGGGTGTGTTGAGCGAGGGTGCTGCCGACGACCTGATCGACGCCTACGACCTGATCGCCGGAATGCGGTTGGAACACCAGGCCCAGTTGGTGCGCGAGGGCAAGAAGCCTGACAATTTCATGGCCCCGAGCACGCTCTCGGCGTTGGAGCGCAACCACCTGAAGGACGCCTTCGGGGTGGTGAAGGCGCTGCAGTCCGCCTTGAGCCACGGCCGATCGGCCGGCTGAGGCCACGCCGATGTTGATGTCGTTCGTCGGCACGATCGTCTTGGGCCTCGGCACCGCCGGCACGTGGCTCTTGCTGATCAAGGCGCTGCGACTGCCCGTGCCGGGTTGGACCACGCCGGCTCTCGCCGGCTTGGTCATGATCGTGTTTCATCTGTATTTGGAATATTCGTGGTTCGACCGCACGGTCGCCAGCATGCCGTCGCGCGCGGTGGTGGCCGAGGCCAAAACCTTCCGCAATCCCTTGCAGCCCTGGACCTTGATCGTGCCGCAGGTCGATCGGTTCAGCGTGGTCGACACGGGCCAAATCCGGACGCATCCCGAGCACCCGGCCGTCGCCCTCGCCGAAGTGGCGTTCGTCGAGCGCTACTATCCGACGGTCAGTACGACGCAGCTTTATGATTGCACGACACCGCGGCGTGCCGACATCCTGCCGACGATGATGCTTGGCGCCGACGGCTTGCCGGAGCGGATCGATTGGATCCGAGTTGGCGACGACGACCCGGTTCGTCGCGTGGTTTGTGGTGAGGTGGAGCGACGCCGTAACGGGTGAACGCCAGCACGATCTCGTCTAGACTAAACGACCTCGTGAGCAACACGGGGCGAACCACATAAGATCGGGGAAGGATCGACCATGGCCGCTTCCGTGCTGATTGTCGACGACGAGCATAGCATCGCCCTTTCCGTCCAGCATTTGATGAAACGGGAAGGCTACGACGTGCGGGTGGTCAAAGATGGCGAGGCGGCACTCGAGGCCATGGCCGAGCGGCCGGCGGACTTGATCCTGCTCGACATCATGATCCCGAAACGCGACGGTTACGACGTCTGTCAGACGATCCGTGCCAACCCCGACTGGTGCGCCACCAAGATCATCATGGTCAGCGCCAAGGGCCGCGAGATCGAGGTCGAGAAGGGGATGGCGCTCGGCGCGGACGCCTACATGACCAAGCCCTTCTCCACCCGTGAGCTGGCCGAGAAGGTGAAGTCGGTCCTCGAGGCGCCGCATGGTTGACGGTTGGAGCCTACGCCTTCGCTTCGCCCTGTTCTTCGGGTTCCTGGCCTTCGGCGGCACGGCCTGCATGCTCGCCGGCATGTGGGTGGTGTTCCAGCGTCTGGGCGAGGCGGCGATCGACCCGCTCGTCGCCGGTGCGGTGATTGCCACCTTCCTGATTTGGGGCCTCGTCGCCTGGATCGGCTTTCTCTTCGACGAACACGTCGCGAAGCCCATCCAACTCCTGGAGCGGCGCATCCGCGACGTGGTGCATGCCAACGCCAGCGGCGCCGTCGACCCGCGCACCGTCAAATATCTGGGTTATCTGGGCCCGGCCGTGCAGGACGCGGTCGCCGCGCTGCGCGCCGCCCGGACCGAGATCGACCAGGCCGTCACCCGGGCCACCGCCGAGACCGAGCGGCAAAAGGGCCGGCTCGAGGCGCTGGTCCGCGACCTGCAACTCGGCGTGGTCATCTGCAATCTCGATCATCAAATCCTGCTGTTCAACCAGCATGCGTTGAAGATCCTGCACGTTTCGGGCGATCTCGGGCTCGGCCGCTCGCTGTTCGACGCCGTGACCGCCGAGCCCTTCCGGCATGCCCTGGAGCGGCTCGACCGCCGCTTTGCCTCGGCCCGCCACCTCGACCACGACGAGGGGTTGAGCGCGTTGGTCGTCTGCGCCACGGTCGATGGCCGCCACACCCTGCAGGGACGGGTGTCGCTGATCGTCGACGCCACGCTGAACGCCCCGATCGGCTATGTCGCCGTGTTCGACGAGGTCACCCAGACACTGGCCGCGCACGCGCAGCGTGACCGCCTCCTCTACCTCGCCATCGACGATATGCGCCGGCCCGCCGCCAATCTGCGCGCCACGGTCGAAGTGATGGCGGCGGGTGGCGAACTCGACGCCGAGAGCCGGGCCGCCTTCGAGCAGGTCCTCTTGGACGAGACCGCGGCCCTCTCGACCCGGCTCGAAAAGCTGCAGGAGGAAAGCCGCGATCTCCTGGTCGGCTCGTGGCCGATGAGCGACGTCTTTTCCGCCACCCTGTTTGCCTGCCTGGAAACGCGTCTCGCCGGGACGAACGGCGTCGAGCTGGTCGTCGCGGGGGAGCCCGTCTGGCTCAATTGCGACAGCCTCACCATCGTCGAGATCTGCCGACATTTCGTCCGCCGCATCAGCGAGACCCACGGGGCGGGCCAGGTCACGATCAAGGCCTCTGCGGTGTGGAGCCGCGTCTACGTCGATCTGACCTGGCAGGGGGCGATCTTGCCGATGTCGACCATCGACGCTTGGCTCGCCGAACCCTTGGACGCGAGCTTCGGCGGGCTGACGGGCCGCGATGTCATGAACCGGCACCGGACCGAGTTCTGGTGCGATGGCGGCGATGAGCCGGGAATGGCGCGGCTGCGCCTGCCGCTGGCGGCGGCCAGGCGCCAGCATCAGGCGAGCTACACGCCGAGTGCCCCCTTGCCGCAGCGCCCCGAGTTCTACGATTTCGACCTCTTGAACCGCCTCGAAGCAGCGACCGTCGAGGACGCGCCCTTGCGGAAGCTCACCTTCGTCGTGTTCGACACCGAAACGACCGGGCTGAACCCCTCCGAGGGCGATGAAATCATCTCGATCGCGGGTGTGCGCATCGTCAACGGACGCGTTCTCCACGGCGAGACCTTCAACGCCCTGGTCAATCCGCGGCGCAACATTCCCGCCGTGTCGACCAAGGTTCACGGCATCACCAACGCGATGGTCGCCGATGCGCCCACCATCGAAGACGTCCTGCCGCGCTTTCATGCCTTCGCCCGCGATTCGGTGCTGGTCGCCCACAACGCGGCCTTCGACCTCAAATTCGTGACCATGAAGGAAGTCGCCTGCGGGGTGCGTTTCGACCACACGGTGCTCGACACCGTGCTCTTGGCGGCGCTCGTCCATGGCCAGGGCGACAGCCTGACCCTGGATGCGCTGGCCGAGCGCTACGACGTCCACCTGCCGGCCGAAGACCGCCACACGGCACTCGGCGACAGCATCGCCACGGCCGAAGTGTTGCTGCGGCTGTTCGATCTGCTGGCCCCGGTCGGCATCACCACCCTCAACGATGCGCTCCAGGCATCGACCAGGATGGCCGCCATCCGCCGCCAGCAGGCGCGCTATTGATGCCCCCGTTACGACGGCGCGGGGCGACCGCTTCGTCCGCCCGGGACCAGGGCCGCCACGGGTTCCGCGAGCGCTTCCGGCTGCCTCGATCCAGAGCCACGGCCGATGGGTGAGAACGGGCGCGGGCCGAGTGCGGGTGAGCGCGGGCTCGCCGTCGCCCTGCTCGGTTTCGTGCTGTTCAATCGCCCCCTGTTGGACGTATTCGATCGCGGCATCGAGGCCGTTGTCGGCGGCTGGCCCGCACTCTACCTCTACATGTTCGGCAGTTGGGCCTGCGTCGTCTTGCTGTTGTTCGTGATGACGCGGCGACGGGGGTAAGGGGGCGATGTTCCACTATTGGGAACTGCTACCGATCGCCTTCGCCTACCTGCTCCTCCTGTTCGCCATCGCCTATGTCGGCGACCGCCGGGCGGAGCGCGGCCAGAGCCCGCTGGCCCATCCGACCATCTACGCCCTCGCCATCGCCGTCTACTGCACCAGTTGGACCTTCTACGGCAGCGTCGGCCGCGCCGTCGAGGGCGGCTTCGGCTTTCTGCCGATCTATCTCGGGCCGACGCTCGCCTTCGCCTTCGGCTGGGTCGCGCTGAAGAAGATGCTGCGCGTCGCCAAGGCCCAGCGCATCACCTCGATCGCCGATTTCATCGGCGCGCGCTACGGCAAGAGCCAAGCACTGGCCGCCCTGGTCACCGTCGTCGCGGTGTGCGGGACGGTCCCCTACATCGCGCTGCAGCTCAAGGCCGTGGCGGCCTCGATCGACGTGCTGTTGATCGACGAAGCGGCGAGCACGTTCTTTCTCGCCGACGGTGCCCTGGTGGTGGCGGCCATCCTCGCCGTCTTCGCCGTGCTGTTCGGCGCCCGCCAGATCGAGGCGACCGAAAACCACCCGGGCGTGGCGGCGGCCATCGCCTTCGAATCCGTGGTGAAGCTGATCGCGTTCCTCGCCGTCGGCGTGTTCGTGACCTATTGGCTCTACGACGGCTTCGGCGATCTGTTCGAGCGCGCGGCCGCCCAGCCCGACCTCGCCCGCCTGCTCGACTTCGACGCGGCCGCCCCCGGCTGGGTCAGCCTGACGCTGCTCTCGGCCGCCGCCATCTTCTGCCTGCCGCGGCAGTTCCAGGTCACCATCGTCGGCAACACCGACGAGCGCCACCTCGACACGGCGATCTGGCTGTTTCCGCTCTATCTGTTCTTGATCAACATCTTCGTCCTGCCGATCGCCATCGCCGGCGTCCTGGCGTTCCAAAACGGCCCCTACGACGCCGACACCTTCGTCCTCGCCTTGCCCATGGTCGAAGGTGCGGCGTGGCTCACCGTGTTCGTCTTTCTGGGCGGGTTGTCGGCCGCAACGGCCATGGTGATCGTGGAGACGATCGCGCTCTCGATCATGGTCTCGAACGACATCGTCATGCCCTTGCTCCTGCGCTGGTACCGCGACCGGCTGGAGCGGGTGCAGGACGTAACCCGGCTCCTGTTGCGCGTCCGCCAGCTCGCCATGGTCACGGTGCTGTTGCTGGGCTACGCCTATTTCCGCGTCCTGGACGGCTCCTTCGGGCTCGTCTCCATCGGCCTCGTCGCCTTCGTTGCCGCGGCCCAGTTCGCGCCGTTGCTGCTCGCCGCCGTCTTTTGGCGCGGTGGGACCTGCAAAGGTGCCCTGACCGGTCTGGGTGCCGGCTTCGCCGTTTGGCTATACACCCTGTTCCTGCCGTCACTGTTCGGCGATGCGATGCAGGGCGGTCCCTTGGGCCTCGCCTTTCTCGACCCGCACGCGCTCTTCGGCCTCGACGGTCTGAGCGCCATCGAGCACGCCTTCTTCTGGTCGATGCTGGTCAATATCGGCGGCTTCGTGCTGGTCTCGCTGCTCGACCGGCCGAGCACCATCGAGACCACCCAGGCGACCCTGTTCGTCGAATGCCTCCGGCCCGACGAGCGCTCCATCGAGGTGACGGCCACGCGGGTGCCGCTCGGCGATCTGCGCCGCTTGGCCGAGCGCTATGTCGGGATCGAGCCGACCCGCCGCGCTCTCAGGGCACATGCCCAGGAACGTGGCCTGCAGTTCCGCCCCGACACCATGGTCGACCGGGACACCATCCAGGCGGTGGAGCGCCTGATCGCCGGGGCCATCGGCGCAGCGTCCGCCCGCGTCGCGATTGCCTCCGCGGTCCGCCCGCAGGGCGAGACCACCGACGCCATTTTGGAAGTGCTCGACGAAACCAGCCAAGTCCTCGAATACAGCCGCCGTTTGGAACAGAAGTCAATCGAACTGGTCCAGGCCTCGGATCATCTGCGGCGCGCCAACGAAAGCTTGCGCGAACTCGACAAGATGAAGGACGAGTTCCTCTCGACCGTGACCCACGAACTGCGCACGCCGCTCACCGCCATCCGCGCCTTCTCCGAGCTGCTCTACGACGAGCCGGACATGGACGCAGAACAGCGGATGGAATTCCTCGGCCACATCATCCGCGAGAGCGAGCGCCTCACCCGCCTCGTCAACCAGGTCCTCGACGTCGCGAAAATGGAGGCGGGGCGCATGGAGTGGCACATGGACCGCCTCGATCTCGGCGGGGTCCTGGCCGATGCGGCCGTCAGCGTCCGCGGTCTCTACCGCAACAAGGCCGTCACGCTGGAGGTGGATCGCCCCCCCCATCCGGTGATGGTCGACGGCGACCGCGACAAGCTGCAACAGGTCATCGTCAACCTGCTCTCCAACGCCCAGAAATTCGCCCCGGAGGGTGCCGGGTGGGTGCGCCTCGCCCTGACCGAGCAGGGCGACACGGTCGAAGTCCGCGTCACCGACAACGGCCCCGGCGTGCCCGAAGCCCACCGCGAAGCCATCTTCGAGCGCTTCTTCCAATCCAATCAAAGCGAAACCGGCAACCCCACCGGCACCGGCCTCGGTCTCGCCATCTGCCGCATGATCGTCGAACACCTGAAAGGCTGCATCTGGTACGAACCCGCCCCCAACGGCGGCGCCGTCTTCGCCTTCACCCTGCCGCGCGCACAGGAAACGCTGCAAGCGGCGAAGTAGGGTACCCCTCCGGTGAGGGCCGTCTTGCGGGTTGCGGTTGGATTTTGCGGACTGTG
>RECO01000184.1 GCA_007694015.1 Geminicoccaceae bacterium | reverse complement strand
TCGTTCATGGCTATCGAACAGTGCGTTGGTTTCGTTGCAGGAGACGGGGATGACGGCGGAGGAATGGCAGCTCCGGGTGGATTTGGCGGCGGCCTATCGCCTCCTGGCCCATTACGGCATGGACGATTTGATCTTCACCCACACCTCGGTGCGGCTGCCGGGCGACGACCACCGCTTCCTCATCAACCCCTATGGCATGGCCTTCGACGAGATCCGCGCCAGCGATCTGGTGGTCATCGGCGTCGACGGCGAGCAGGTGGGTGACGGCCGCTACGGGGTGAACCCGGCGGGCTTCACCATCCACAGCGCCATCCACATGACGCGCGAGGACGCGGTCTGCGTGATGCACACCCACACCCTTGCCGGCATGGCGGTCGCCGCCTTGGACGGCCCGCTCCTCATGCTCAACCAGATGAGCATGGAATTCCACGGCCGGCTCGCCTACCACGCCTATGAAGGCATCGCCCTCGACCTCTCCGAACGCGAGCGCCTCCAGGCCGATCTCGGCAACAAGCCGGCGATGATCCTCAAAAATCACGGCCTGCTGACCACCGGCCGCACCGTCGCCGAAGCCTTCTACTACATGTACTACCTGGAAATGGCCTGCCGCATCCAACTCGAAGCCCAAAAAACCGGCGCCCCACTCCACCTCCCCAGTGACGACGTACTCGAACACACAGCCGGCCAATTCAACTCGAACACCCCCAAAGGCGGCCGCATCTGGCCCGCCCTCCTGCGCAAACTCGACCGCATCGACCCGTCCTACCGGCATTAGGAAAGGATTAGGGGGCTTTTGGCCCCCTAAAACCCCCGAGCGACGGCTGCGCCGCCGCCAGTTCGAAAAGCTGCGGCAGCGGATCGGCGGCCGTGCCTGCACGGCCGCCGATCCGCTGCCGCTGGGGGTTTCGAAGGGGGCCAAAAGCCCCCTTCGCTGCCTTTCCCTTCCCTTCCTTTTCCGTCTCACACCGGATCGCGCACCAACGGGCTGGTCGAGCAGTGGATGCCGCCGCCGCCGGAGTAGACTTTGTCGAAGGGCAGCGTGACGATTTCGATGCCCATTTTGTCGAGGCGCTCGGCGGTGCGGGGGCTGAGTTGGTCGGCCATGAGGACGCGGCCGGGGGCGACGGCGAGGCAGTTGATGGTCCAGACGGGGTCCTGCCAGTGGACTTCGACGGTGCGGATGCCGAGTTCCTTCAGCTTTTCGAGGAAGGTGAAGGGGAGTTGGGTGGGGTTGATGATGGCGGTGTCGACGTCGATCATCACGAAGCAGCCGTCGATGTGGAGGCGGTAGCCCGTGAGGTAGACGCGCAGGAGTTCGATGCCCTGCCAGCGCAGCACCTCTTCGATCTGGTCGGCGCCGGCTTCGTTGACGCGGGAGGAGATGCCGACGACGGCGGTCTTTTCGTTGATCCAGGCGAAGGAGCCGCCTTCCATGATGGCGTTGCCGTGGATGGTGCGCAGGATCGGGCAGCCGATCTGGGCGAGGGTGCGGGTGACGGGCAGTTCCTCGCCGCGGCGGATCGGCGGGCCGAGGCGGGTGACGATGGCGCCGCCCTTGACCCCGATGCAACTGTCGCGGGTGTAGACGGTCTTCATGCGGCCGGGGGCCGGGCGGTCGATCATGACGACCTTGACGCCTTCGGCCTCGAGCGCCCGGACGAGGCCGTCGTGCTGTTCCTGCATGGCGGCGAGGTCGGGGGGTTCGGCGCCGCGCCAGTACCAGCCGGTGGAGGGGTCGCCGAAGGCGCCGACGTCGTCGAGCCGGCGCTTGGGGTCGACCACGTTCACCTCGTCGCCGGGGCGGTGCATCAGCACCACGCGCAGGCGGCCGACGTCGTTGGGACAGCCCCATGGCTGCCCCCAGACGAAGTTCTGTTGCTCCGCGCTTTCGAACGCGGGTTCGGGCTCGGATTTGAAGATTTTGATGAGTTGATTGTAGCGGTATTCGCCTTCGGTCATGATCGACATGACGACCTTCTCCCTGCTCAAGCGCCCGTGGGGATCCACCATTCGCGGCCGCGCACGGTTTCGACGTATTCGGGCCAACGGTAGCCTACGGGGGCTGGGTAGTCCTTGCCGAGAAGCGGCGGCAGCCACGCGCTGCCGCCCATGCCGCCACCGGTGCGCTCCTTGAACTCGGCCTGGGCGGCCTGGAGTTTTTCCGGGTTGACGAGGAGGTCGATCAGCGTGGCGCCGATCACCTTGCCGGCGGTGAGGAACATCGGGTCCATCGCGGCGGGCAGGCCGCCGAGGGCCAGGTGCACCCAGTTGGGATAGCGGTAGCCGGGCTTGGGCGCTTTCAGCCGCGGGCGGCCGACGAACAGGCGCACCGTCGGGCAGTGCCACGTGTATTCGACGTAGTCGTCGGAGGTGTAGTTCTGCTGCCAGGGCGGCAGCGAGTGGCGGAGCAGCTTCTCGCCGTCTTCCGGGTCGATCAGGCGCTCGATCTCGTCCATGAAGGGCTCGGCCATGGGCTCGAGGCCGAGGTTCTCTTGCACCTCGCGGGCGAATTCCTTGGCGTCCTCGCCCCATTTGGGGGCGCCGATGGCCTCGAAATTGGTGAAGGTGGTGCGGGCGAGGCTGTGGTTTTTGAGCCCCGGCCGGCACTTGCTGATCCAGCCGCTGCGCACGGTGCAATGGGTCATGGCGGCGACGTGCTCGGCGTTGCGCTCGAGCACGGCGAGGATGCGCTCGGCCATTTCGATGGTGGGACAGCGCCAGGCATATTGGATTTGGGCGAAGCGCGGCGGCAGGTTGTCGGAGGTGGCTTGGCCGGCTGCCAGGATCGCCTCGTTGAGGGTCCAGGTCCCGGTGTGCGGCAGCATCGCCTCCTTGGTGTACTTGGTGGTGGTGTACATCAAGCAGACGGCGTCGATCGCGGCGGGGGCGCGGGCCATGGCGTGGTTGTTGACCACACCGCTGGCATCCGCCGGCTGCCAGCTTTCGGGGTCCGGGCACTCGAAGGTGTAGACCTTGGACCAGTAGCAGCCGCAGTGGGTGTCCCAGGTGCAGGTGTTGGCAAGTGCCGGCAGCGAGGTGGGGTGCCAGGCGAGCATCGCGTCGAGGCCGTCGTAATAGCCGTGGCTGGCGTGGATCGGCTTGGAGCCGCACATCTTTTCGGCGGGCTCGCCGAAAAAGACGAGGCGCCCGTCGAGGCCGTGCCGTTCCATGGCGTGTTTGGCGGCGAGCACACCGGTGAGGCCGGCAAGCCCCAGGGCGGAATGCGGGTCGGTGTGGCCGGCGGCCCAGCGATGCACGCCGTCGCGCGGCTTTTCGTATGGGACCGGGTCCTGGCTGTTGCCGGGCACGGCGTCGTATTCGGCATAGCTGGCCAGCTGCGGCCCGCCCTTGCCCCAGCGGGCGACGAAGGCGGTGGGCATACCGGCGGAGCCGGCTTCGACCTCGAAGCCCTCGGCGCGGAGCCGTTCGACGTACCAGGCGGCCGAGCGGTATTCGCGCCAGGACGGCTCGTGGAAGTGCCAGATGGTCATGTGGTCGTGGGAGAGGCGTTCGGCATTGGCGTCCACCCAGGCGACCGCCGTCTTTTGTTCGGTCTTCAAGACTTCTTCACTCCGCGCAGGCCCCGCGTGCTCATCTGCACGAACAGGATGAGGAAGGTGACGAGGATCATGGTGGTTGCCACGGCGGCGACCGTCGGGTCGATGTTTTCGTTGATGCCGTCCCAGATCGCCTTGGGCAGCAGGTAGATGTTGCGGCTGGTGATGAAGAGCAGAACGACGATTTCGTCCCAGCTGGTGATGAAGGCGAAGATGCCGCCGGCGAGGATGCCCGGCATGACGCAGGGCACCAGCACCCAGCGCACCGTCTGGCTGGTGGAGGCACCGAGCGAGCGGGCGGCCTGTTCGAGCCGCATGTCGAGATTGGCGAGTGCCGCCGACACGGTGATCACCACATAGGGCAGGCCGATGATGGTGTGGGTGAGGATGACGCCCGGATAGGTGTCGATCAGGCCGAGCGTAATCCAATGCCGGTAGAAGGCGAGCGCGTGGACGATGCCGGGGACGATGATCGGCAGGAGCATCAACAGGCGGACGAACTCGCTGGTGCGGTTGGCGAGCCGCCAGCAGGCGATGGCACAGAGCGTGCCGAGCACGGTGGCAAGGCTCGCCGAAACGATGCTGACGAAGAACGAGCGCAGGATCGAATCCCGCCAGAACTCGTTGGTCACCATGTTGACGTAGTGGCGAAACGAGATCGTCTCTTGGGGAAACGACAAGAAGCGCTGGTCGGTGACCGAGACCGGCACCACCACGAACATCGGCAGGACCAGGAACATGACGATGGTCCAGGCGACGCAGAGCATCACCATGAACTGCCAGGAGCGGCGTTCCATCACTTGGCTCCGAACATGGTGCGCAGGTCGACGATGCGCGCCATCAGGGCCACCAGCGCCAAGGTGGCGGCGAGGATGGTGGTGGCGAGCATGGTGGCGAGCCCCCAGCGCAGCGTGACGTCCATCGAGACGTAGATGTATTCGGCCGCCATGACGACGCGGCCGCCGCCCAACAGCGCCGGGGTGATGAAGAAGCCGAGCGAGAAGACCAGGACGAGGATGGTGGCGCCGACCAGGCCCGGCAGCGACAAGGGCAGGTAGACCCGCCAGAACGAGCCGAAGGGGCCAGCGCCGAGGCCGCGGGCGGCCAGCATCACCCGCTGGTCGATGCCCTGCATGTTGGCGAAGAGGGGGAGGATGGCGTAGGGCAGCATGTAGTGCACCATGCCGATGATGACGCCGGTCTCGCTCCGCACCAGCCGAAGCCGCCCCTCGACCACGCCGAGCTGGCGCAACGGCTCGTAGAACAGGTTGACGGCGTCGAAGATCACACCGTCGCTGCGCAACAAAAGGATCCAGGCAAAGGCGCGGATCAGCACCGAGAGCCAGAACGTCAACAGCACCCCGAACAACAGCAACAGGCGGTGCTGGGTGTCGACGTGCACCATGGCGTAGGCGACGACATAGCCCAGCGCGATGGTGATCAGCGTCGTGATCAGACAGATGCGGGCGGTGCGCCACAACAGGCGCTGGATGCCGGGATCGGTGAAGAGCAGGCCGTAATTGCCGAGCGCCAAGCCTTCGGCGTTCGGGCTGATCTCGATCAGGCTGATCCACAAGACCTGGACCAGCGGCCAGATGTAGAAGGCCACGAGCAGGCCGAGCGCGGGCAGCAAGAGGAGCCAGTAGACGCTGGGCAGCGCCTGCAGGAACCTCGGTGCCGCCCGCTCCCTGACCGACCGGGCGTCGACCGCCACGAAATCGACCTCAGATGGCGATCATGTCGAGATAGGCCTGGTTCAGCCGGGCGATGTTGTTGCCGTAGAACGCGCTGTCGACCGGCAGTTGCAGGGCGTAGTTCTCGGGTGCTGTGGCGTTGAAGCGTTGCAGCTCGTCGGGCACCAGGGGGGCGGCTGCCGGGTTGGCCGGCGCGTTGCCGAAGAGCTCGAACAGCCGCACCTGGCGCGCCGGGTCCTGCATCGAGGCGATGAACGGCCAAACCGCATCGCCCGCCGGGTTGTTCTGCGGCACGACCCAAGCCCCCGGCAGCACGATCGCCTGGTTCCAGGTCCAATCCCAAGCGCCATTGCTCTCGTCGTAGATCGACTTGACGCGGGTGTTCCAAAAGCACCCCATGACGACGTCGCGCTGCCGCATCAGCTGCTGGCTTTCGGCGCCGGAGGACCAGAAGATGCAGTCGTCGAGGATGCCGCGAATGGTGTCGAAGGCGAGCTTTTCCTTCGATTCCGTGATCGGGTAGACCTCTTCCATGGCGAGGCCGGCGCCCATCAGCGCGACCTCGATGTGGCCGAGCACGTCGCGGCGGAGCGAGCGGTAGCCCGGGAAGTCGCGGGTGTTGAAGAAGTCGACCCAGTTCTTCGGCGCCGCGTCGGCCGAATATTCGCGGGTGTCGTAGGCCAGAACGAAGCTGTAGAGGTAGTTGGTCACCCCCCAGCGGAAGTCCATGCCGGGGAACAGCTTGGCACGATCGACCACCGAGTAGTCGATCTCGCGCAGAAAGCCGTCCTGGCCGAGCTGGATCGAGTTGCCGCCGCCGCTGTCGCAGACGTCCCAGGTGACGGCCCCGCTCTCGACCATGGCGCGGATGCGGCCCATGCTCGGCCCGCTGCCGTCGACGATGACGCGCATGCCCGTGTCGGCCTCGAACGGGCGGGCGAAGGCGTCGCTCATGAACTCGATGGCGTCACCGCCCCAGTTCACCAGCACGATCTCCTGGGCCTGGGCCAACGCCTTGCGGTCGAGGCCGAGTGCCGGCACGGCGCCCAAGGCGGCGAGGCCGGCCAAGAGCTGGCGGCGGCCGATGCGGCCCTGCGCGTGCCGTTCGAGAGCCAATTGGACGAGATCGGCGTGGAAGGACTGGGCACGACGCATCGACGATGACCTCCTTGGGGGTTGGTTGGCTTGGGCCTTGGTTGCCTTGGGGGCTTGGGGGCTTGGTTGGAGCAACGGCCTTGCCGCCCTCGACTTGCGGCTCCTCACACGCAAGTGCCATACCAACCAAGGGGCCCACAACCTGTGGAGAGAATTTTTTGTCTGCAATCTTCGCCGACACCGTCTTCGTCAACGGCCGCTTCGCCACCTTGGCGGCGGGTCAACCCGAGGTGGAAGCCCTCGCCGCGCACCGCGGCCGCATCCTGGCCTTGGGCACGAACCGCGAGATCGAAGCCCTGGCCGGCCCCGGCACCGCGCGGGTCGATCTTGGCGGGCGCCGCGTCATCCCGGGTATCGTCGAGAGCCACGCCCATCCCGACAGCTACGGCATCAAGCTGACCAAGCACCACCTCTTGGCGCCGGAGCGCTTTGCAACCATCGAGGCGGTCCTGGACTACGTCAGCGAAGTGACAAAGGAAGCGCCAGCGGATGCCTGGTTCGTGGGCTATCGCTACAACGACCAAAAGCAGGGCGGCTGGCCGACGCTGGAACAGCTCGATCGGGCGAGCCACGGGCGGCCGTTGTTCGTTTGGCGCACCGACCACCATGTGGGCTTCGTCAACAGCCGGGCGATGCAGCTTGCGGGCATCGGGCCGGACACGCCGAACCCGCCCTTCGGGCACATCGACCGGGATGCAGCGGGAAAGCCCACCGGCCTGTTGCGGGAGACCGCCATGGCACCGTTCACGGGCCTGTTGGACGCGGACGACACGGTCACGGACTACGCCGAAGGCTTGGTGAAGGTGTTCGAGGAGTTCGCCAAGGTCGGCATCACCAGCGTGGTCAACTCCTTGGCCTCGTCGAAGGCGATCCGCGCCTATCAGCGCTTGCGGGACGCGGGCGAGCTACGACTGCGGGTCGGGCTCTTGATCAGCGGCCGCGAGCCGGGGCTGATCGAGAGCTACATCCAGGCGGGCATCCGCTCGGGCTTCGGCGACGAGTGGATCCGGGTGATCGGCGTCGAGTGGTGCCCGGACTGCTCCACCAGCGGGCGCACGGCCGCCTATTACGAGCCCTATGTCGGCCAGCCGGCCCTGGGCGAGCCCCGCCCCAATACGGGCATTCTGCTCTACGACCAGGACGATTTGACCCAGCGCGTGATCGCGGCGCACGCCGCGGGGCTGCAGGTGTGCCTGGACGGCGTTGGCGATCGCGGCATCGACTTCTGCCTGGATTGCCTCGAAGCGGCGCTGGACGCCCATCCCAAGGACGACCATCGCCTCCGGGTCGAGCATTGCTGCTACGTGACGCCGCCCGTCCTCGAGCGCCTGGCGCGGACGGGCATCGTCGACAGCTCGGCCACGGGCTTCATGTATTCTTTGGGTGACGCCTACATCGCCAACCGCGGCCAAGCCGCCATGCGGCACATGTGGCCGCACCGGACGCTGATCGACCGCGGGCTGAAGGCGCCGGGGCATTCGGACGCGCCCGTGTGCAGCTCCAACCCGTTCCTCGCCATCCACGCCATGGTCAATCGCCGCACCGACACCGGCGGCGACCTCGCTGCGAGCGAGGCGATGACGGTCGAGGAGGCGATCCGCGCCTATACCGAACTGGGTGCCTGGGTCGGGCGCGAGGAGCACGACAAGGGCACCCTCGCCCCCGGCAAGCTCGCCGACTTCGCCGTCCTCGACCGCGACCCCTTCACCATCGACCCCTTGAGCCTCGCCGAGGTGCAGGTCGACATGACGGTCGTCGGCGGCACGCCCGTCCACACCCGCTAAATCCACCCCAACTCATTGAAAACGAATAACAAATGCGCATTCTGGGTTCGTTTTGACTGGCGTTGTTTTTGCGCCCGGCACGCCCCCTTCCCACCCCACCAATCTACACGAAATAGGTTCTATATCCTAACTCATTATCCGCGAACTCGAGCGACGGCAACGCCGTCGCTCCGGGGGGTGCGGGGGGCCAAAAGCCCCCTGCCCTCTCTTCCCTTCTCCGCCCCTCACTGCCCCAACAGCGGCGCCAATGCCGCCGCCACCGCGCGAACCTCAGCGGCGGCACGGCCTTTGGGTTCGGTCTCGACCACGCCGCCGCCCTTGTGCATCGAGGCGGCGAAGGCGCTGCGGTTGCCGAAGCCGTGGGCGAGCGGGAGGGCTCCGGTTTCGGCCAGCGCAGCGGCGGCTTCGTCGATGATGCGGCCGCGCGGCGGCAGCCGGTTCCAGAGCACGGCCGCCTCGCGGCGTTCGGCGCTGACCAGGCCGAGGGTGGCGCGGCTGGCCCAGACGTCGAGCAGGCTGGGCTGGCAGGGGACGAGGACGAGGTCGGCGTGGCGAATGGCGACGCGGGCCTCGGTTTCGGCGTGCGGCGGGCTGTCGACGATGATCAGGTCGTGCCGACGGCTGGCGGCATCGAGCCCGAGCCGGAGCTTCCAGCCTTGGGTGGCTTCCACCGTCAAGGGCCGGAAGGGGAAGGCGGCGTCGGCGCGCAGGGCGGCCCAGGCCTCGAGCGTGCCTTGCGGGTCGGTGTCGAGGCAGGCGACGCGGTGGCCAAGTGCTGCGAAGGCCGTGGCGAGTTGGACGGCGACCGTCGTTTTGCCGGCCCCGCCCTTTTGTTGCGCGACCACGATCACCTTTGCCGTCATGGGCATTTCCTCTGCAGCGGTGCCTGCGTCATCAGTAGCCGACGCTCCGGTCGACCACGTGCAGGAGGGCTTCGCCGGCGCGATCGCGGCGAATGGCTTCGGCCACCGCCAGCGCGCCGGTTTCCGGCAGGGCGCAGCCGGCGACGTGGGGGGTCACCAGCACGTTGGGGTGGCGCCAGAACGGGTGGTCCGGCGGCAGCGGTTCCTCGCGGAACACGTCGAGCGTGGCACCGCCCAGCTGGCCCTGGTCGAGTGCGAGGAGCAGATCGGCGTCGACCACCTGATCGCCGCGGCCGACATTGACGAGATGCGCGCCCTGCTTCATGGCGGCGAAAAAGCTCGCATCCATCAGGTCGCGCGTGGCGGCCGTGGCCGGCAGCAGCGAGACGACGATGTCGCATTCGGCCAGCATCGCCGGCAGCTCGTCCCGGCCCGCATGGCAGCGGACGGTTGCCAGCGCGCGCGGCGTGCGGCTCCAGCCGGACACGGCAAAACCGTTGTCGTGCAAGCGCTTGGCCACCGCCCGGCCGATCTCGCCCAGGCCCAGGACACCAACGCGCGTGGTCTCGGGCAAGGCCGGCAGCGCAAAGGACCAGGCACCGTCACGCTGCGCCCGCGCCAGATGGTCCAGCCCACGGTGGACCCGGAGCACGGCCAGCAGCACGTAATCGGTCATGGTGCGGGTCAAGGACGGTTCGACCATGCGGATGATCGGCACGTCCGGCAGTTCCGGGTCGGCGAGAATGCCGTCGACCCCGGCGCCGAGCGAGAGGATCAAGCGGAGCCGCGGGAACCGGCGGAGCATGCCGGCAGGCGGTCGATAGACCAAGGCGTACTCGACGCGGGCCGGATCGCCCACTTCGGGCCAAATGCCGCACTCCAGGTCCGGCAACAGACGGTCGAGCGCGCCGAGCCATGGTTCGGGCGCGTCGATCGGCGAGGCAAATACCAGGGCCATGGGCAACTCCGAACACGGCAACCATTCGTTTACCTTGCTCTGTTGCATTGGTCGAGGCAGCCCCGCACCCGATCGTGCCGGGGCCGGAACCAGGAGACCCCCCGATGCCTGCCAACGCACTTAGGCTCACGGCCACGGCATTCGGCCTGCTCGCCCTGATGGCGCCGGGTGCGGCCGCGCAAATGGTCACGACCACGCTCTGCCACGACCACCAGGCACTGGTGCAGGCGTTGGCCGACCGCTACCGCGAAGTGCCGGTCTCGATCGGGCTGCAAAACGACGGTCAGCTGATCGAGGTGTTCGCCTCCGGCGACACCGGCACCTGGACGATCCTTTTGACCCGGCCGGACGGGGTCAGCTGCATCCTGGCCGCCGGCAAGCACTTCGAACAGCAGACGCTGCACCCGACCCAGGACGAGCCCAGGCTCGGCGTGGCCCAGCGCCCGAGCTGAGCCGCGGCGGCGGCGGCGGCGGCGGCGGCGGAGAGGGGAAGAGAAGGAAGAGCTAGGGGGCTTTTGGCCCCCTAGGACCCCCAGCAGCGGCGTCGCCGCTGTCGGTCGCAAGCCCAGCAGCGGCGTCGCCGCCGGCAGTGGTTGGAGCGTTTTCCATTCAGGTTGATGGGCGAAGGTAAACCCGAGCGGCAAACGCACTAGTGCAGCGGCGCCCAGCGCCGAATCACCGGCCACGCGCACAAAGAGCGCCCCCAAACATCGAATAGTTGATA
>RECO01000125.1 GCA_007694015.1 Geminicoccaceae bacterium | reverse complement strand
CTAGTGCCGTTCGCCTTCGTGGCCTGCCCAGCCTTCCAGCTCGACGTTGCGTCGCATATCTTGGGGGCGGTCCCGCTCCCACCGCCGCCCGAACACCAGAGGGCTGCGGTGCGTAGGGCAGGTTAGGGTTCACCCCTTCCTGTCCACCGGGGCCGCCGCACGGTTTGCGGCCCTGCTCCCTCCGGCGCCCGTAAACCAGAGGGTTCCGGTGCGTAGGGCAGGCTGGGGTTAACCCCCTCCTGCCCACCAGGGCCGCCGCACCCGGCTTGTGGATATGGGTGACGGTGGTTGCATCGGGGTTGCAGCGCCCGGCGCGTCCTTCGCCTTCCGGCCTCTAAGTCATTGCAAACCTTGGTGGAGCGGATGGGGCTCGAACCCACGACCTCCAGAATGCAAATCTGGCGCTCTCCCAGCTGAGCTACCGCCCCGAGGTCGAGGCGGACATACACCGTTCGGTGGGGCCAGGGGAAGGGTTTGCTGACGCCGGCGCAGGGCTGGCTTGCGCCACGCCCTTTGGTCGGGCCGGCAGGAACGCGCTAGGTCCTCGACATGCATGGGGTTGGGGGGAGCTTGGTGATGGCGTCCGCTGGGGGCGGCTTGGTGATCATGCCGGTGCTCCTCGCCGTCAGCGTCGCGCATCTGATCAACGACACCCTGCAATCGGTGCTGTTGTCGATCTACCCGATGGTGCGCGAGCCCCTGGGCCTCGACTACGTGCAGATCGGCTTGATCACGCTGGTATTCCAGCTCACGGCCTCGGTGCTGCAACCCTTCGTCGGCCTCTACACGGACCGCCGCCCCCTGCCCTTCTCGCTGCCCTCGGGCATGGTCGTCACGGGCGCGGGCATCCTGCTCCTGGCCTTTGCCGAGAACTTCTGGACCCTGCTCCTGGCGGCAACGCTGATCGGCGTGGGCAGTTCGGTGTTCCACCCCGAAGCATCGCGGGTCGCCCGGCTGGCGTCCGGGGGGCGCTACGGCTTCGCCCAGTCGCTGTTTCAGGTCGGCGGCAATAGCGGCCAAGCCTTGGCGCCGCTCCTGGTGGCGCTGTTCGTCTACCCCTTGGGCCAAGCCCATGCCGCCTGGTTTGCCCTCGTCGCCGGGCTCGGCGTATTTTTGCTGCTCCGCGTCAGCCGGTGGTATCGAGACCACTTGGAGGCCCTCCCCCGCGGCACCCGAAACCAGCCACTGCCGAGCCCGGTCGACCGGCCGAAGGTGATCGCCGCCCTCGCCATCCTGCTGGCGCTGACGTTCTCCAAGAACGTCTACATGGCGGCGTTCAGCTCCTACTACACCTTCTTCCTCATCGAGCGCTTCGGGGTGTCGGTGCAGGCGGCGCAACTGCACCTGTTCGTGTTCCTCGGCGCCGTTGCCGCCGGCACCATGTTGGGCGGCCCGCTCGGCGACCGGATCGGCCGCAAGCCCGTGTTGTGGCTCTCCATCGCGGGCGTCCTGCCGTTCAGCCTCGCCCTGCCCTTCCTCAGCCTGCCCTTGACCGTCCTTGCCGCCATCGTCGTGGGCGTGCTGATGGCCTCGGCCTTTCCGGCCATCGTCGTCTATGCGCAAGAACTGATGCCCGGCCGGGTCGGCATGGTGGCGGGGCTGTTCTTCGGCTTCGCCTTCGGCATGGGTGGCATCGGTGCCGTCCTGGTCGGTTGGCTGGCCGATGTCCAAGGGCTCACCTTCGCCTTTCGCCTCTGTGCGCTGTTGCCGGCAATCGGCCTCCTGGTCACGTTCCTGCCCGATTTGGACGCCCTGACGCGGCGCGGTTCACGCCAGATCGTCGCCACCGGGTGAGGGCTGGGTTCGGAGCAGTGCGGTTCGAGGCGGCTCGACGCCTCAGTCGGCCCGGCCGCGGGCGGTGACGGGCCACTCGGCCACCACCGCACCGTCGGCGACGACGGTGTAGGCGTCGAACAGGTTCACCGTGGGGTCGCAGTGCGGCAGGCCCAACAACACGCGCTCGCCCAGCGCCGGTGCGGCGCCTCCCACGACCTTGGCGAACTCGTCGCCGGCGCGCTGGAACTGCAAGCCGCCCGGCGCCTGCACACTCGGCAGCGGCCCGTCGTAGGAGAGGGACTTCGAGCCGGCGTCGATGGTGGCCACGTCGGCGGCGGGGCGGCTGATGACCTGGGCCAGAACGAAGGCCGAGCGTTGCAATTCCGGGCCCTCGTCCATCAGCGGCGCACAGGCTGCGTACTCGTCGTCGACGAAGACGTAGGAGCCCACCTGGAGCTCGGTGAAGACGCCCTGGCGGGCATCGACGGCGAAGGTGCCCGTGCCGCTGCCGGTGACGATTTCGGGCGGCAGGCCCGCCGCCGCCAGCGCTTCGACCAAGGCTCGCAAGCGGTCGCCGACGGCCAAGGAAGCAGCCCGGCGCTCGTCGCTGCCGGTGAGGTGTTGGATCTGGCCGGCATAGGCCTGCACGCCAGCATAGCGCAAAGCGGGATGCTCCTCGACGAACCGGGCAAGGCGGCAGACGGCGGTCGGTTCGCTTAGGCCGGTGCGGCCGAGGCCCACGTCGAGATCGACCAGGCAGTCGAGCGGCGTGCTGCGGCCGGCGACGGCGGCGGCGAGGGCGGCAGCCGCATCCAGGTCGTCGACCACGACCATCAGCGAGGCGACCCGCCCCGCCAGGCGCTGCAGACGGGCGAGCTTGCGCCGGCCGATCAAGGGGGCGGTGACGGTAAGCCGATCGATGCCGGCAGCGGCCAAGGCTTCGGCTTCGCCGAGCTTGGCGACGCACACGCCCAACGCACCGGCCGCAAGTTGCAGCCGGGCAATGTCGGCGGATTTGTGGGTTTTGGCGTGCGGCCGTAGCGCCACCCCATGGCGGCGGGCGAAGGCCGCCATCGCGGTGACGTTGTGCTCCAGCGCTGCTCGGTCCAACAGCAAGCTCGGCGTGTCGAGATCGAGCTGCCGGAGCCATTCGAGATCCATCGTCATTGCCACCTCGCTGCCGCCGCGTCGTCGCTCGCCTTCGCCTCGACCCACGCCGCCCCGGCGGAGGTTTCGGCGAGCTTCCAAAAGGGTGCTTGGGTCTTGAGCCAGTCCATCAAGAAGGCGGCGGCGTCGAAGGCAGCCTGGCGATGGGCCGACACGGTCACGACCAGGACGATCGGCTCGCCCGGCGTCATCCGGCCATAGCGGTGGACGATCAGGCTTGCCTGCAACGGCCAGCGGGCACGCGCCTCGGCCTCGATCCGTTCCAACTCACGCTCGGTCATGCCCGGATAGTGTTCGAGGGTCAGCGCGGTAAGGCGTTCGCCGCCCTCCTCGGCGCGGACGATGCCTTGAAAGCTGACGACCGCGCCGACGTCCGTGCGACCGTGGGTGAGGGCTTCGATCTCGGCACCGGCGTCAAACGGCTCGGCCTGGACGCGGATCACCTCAGCCCCCCGTGACCGGTGGGAAGAACGCGACCTCGTCGTCGGGGCCGAGTTCGACGTCGTCCTCGACGTGCTCGTGGTTCACGGCCATGCGCACGACGCCGGTGCTGGTCCAGGCCTCATGAAAGCCGGGCGAGCGGGCGGCGAGCCAATCGCCGAGTTGGCGCGCGGTCCGCACGCCATCGGGCAAGGCCAGCTCCTCGCTGCCGATGCCCGTCTTGTGGCGGAGCCAGGCGAAGTAGCGGATGCGGACCATGGCTCAGCCCTTGGCGTTGCCGGTGGAGCGCGCGTCGACCTTGGCCGGCCGTGCCGGCTTCGGCTTCACGCCCAAAAAGCCGCTGGCACTGCGCACGTAGCCGACAGCCGTGACCACGGTGAGCAGGGCGGCGAGCCAAAGGGCGACGTCGCCCGCGGTCCGCACGAACGGCAGCAGATCGCCGATGATCAAGAGCGCCAGCGCCACCATCTGCACCGTGGTTTTCCACTTGGCGAGCTGGGTGACGGGCAGGCTGGGTCCGCGGCCGGCGAGGAACTCGCGCAGGCCCGAGATGCCGAGTTCGCGCAGGACGATGATCAAGACCGGGATCCAGGGGGCGCGGTCGGCCGCGACCAAGGCGATCAGGACCGTCGCCACCAACAACTTGTCGGCGATCGGATCGAGGCAGCGGCCGAACTCGGTGATCTCGCCACGGGCGCGGGCGATGTGGCCGTCGAGATAGTCGGTGACGGCAGCCGTGGTGAACAGCAAGAGCGCCACCAGCCGCGCCACGTACCCGTCGATCATGACCATGATGGCCAGCGCCGGCACGATGGCCACGCGCAGCAAAGTGAGCTGGTTGGCGAGGGTCAGTTGCATGGCTCAGCCCTGTTCGTGGAAATGATCGTAGAGATGGCGGGCGACCTTTTGGCTAATGCCCGGCACCTGTTCCAAGTCCTTCAACCCTGCCTCCTGCACGCCACGCGCCGAGCCGAAATGAAGGAGCAGCGCCTTTTTGCGTTTGGCACCGATCCCAGGCACGGAGTCCAAGGGCGAGGCCTGCATCGCCTTGCCCCGTTTGGCGCGATGGGTCGAGACCGCGAAGCGATGCGCCTCGTCCCGCAACCTTTGGATGAAATACAGGACCGGGTCCTTGGATTCCAGCATCAAAGGTGGACGGTCTGGCATGTGCATCACCTCGCGACCCGCGTTGCGGTCCGGGCCCTTGGCGACCGCCACGAGCGCCACGTCGGCGACGCCCAGACCGTCGAGCACCCCGCGCACGGCCGAAAGCTGGCCCTGGCCGCCGTCGATCACGACGAGGTCGGGCCAGCTGCCACCGTCCCGTTCCGGGTCTTCCTTCACCAGCCGCGCGAAACGGCGGCGAAACACCTCGCGCATCATGGCGAAGTCGTCGCCGGGCACCGTCGCCTCGTCCTTGATGGTGAAGGTCCGATA
This sequence comes from Geminicoccaceae bacterium, assembly GCA_007694015.1. GTDB lineage: Bacteria > Pseudomonadota > Alphaproteobacteria > Geminicoccales > Geminicoccaceae > RECO01. The sequence goes on along the minus strand of RECO01000125.1, from coordinate 34,796 downwards.
GGCTTGGCGCTGAAAGCCCTCGGCGCCGGCAACGACGAAGCTGCCGACGGCGTGGCGGCCTTGGATGTGGCTGTTGTCGTAGACTTCGATCCGCGCCGGCGGGGCTGCCAGTTCCAGACGCTCGGCCAGGGCGCGCAACAGCCCGGCTTGCGCAGAGCCCTCGGCGAGCTTCCGCGCCAGCGCCTGTTCCGCGTTGCTGCGGGCGATTTCGACCAGATCGCGCTTGGCGCCGCGCTGCGGCACGAGTACGCGCACCTTGGCCTCGGCCCTGGCCGACAAGGCTTCGCTCAAGAGCTCGAGCTGCGGCGGCGTTTCGTTCAGGAGAACGAGGCGCGGCGGGGCGCGGTCGCTGTAGAATTGCGCAGCGAAGGTTTCGAGCACCTCGCCCGGTGAGCTGCCCTGCGAGCCCGTCGGGTAGAACGCCTTGTTGCCGTAGTTCTTGCCGCCCCGATAGAAGAACACCTGGACGCAGACCTGCCCGCCGCTGGCATGTGCCGCGATCACGTCGGCATCGGCCACCGTGTCGGTGTTGATCCCCTGGTTGGCGGTGATGTGGGCGAGCGCCTTCAGCCGGTCGCGCAACACCGCCGCCTGTTCGAAGTCGAGCCGCTCGGCCGCGTCCTCCATTTCGGCCTTCAGCCGGTCCTGGACATCGTGGCTGCGGCCCGCGAGGAAGGTGCGCACCTCGTCGACGATGCGCTGATAGGAAGCGGCATCGATGCGGCCGACGCACGGTGCCGAGCAACGCTTGATCTGGTGTTGGAGGCAAGGCCGCGACCGGCTCTCGAACATCTGATCGGTGCAGTTGCGCAGGGGAAAAGCGCGCAAGAGCGCGTTCAGCGTCTGGTTGACGGCACCAGCCGAGGCAAAGGGGCCGAAATACTCGGTGCCCGGCTTCTTGGCGCCGCGGTGCTTGCCGATCTGGGGGAAGTCGTGCCCCATCTTCAAGAAGACGTAGGGGAACGACTTGTCGTCGCGCAGGACGATGTTGAAGGCGGGCTTGAGGCGCTTGATCAGGTTGGCCTCGAGCAGCAGCGCCTCCACCTCGCTCGCGGTGGTGACGAACTCCATCTCGCGGGTCAGCGCCACCATCCGCATGATGCGGGCGGTGTGGGCGTGGCCGGCCTTGGCATAGGCCGCGACGCGCTTTTTCAGGTCCTTCGCCTTGCCGACGTAGAGCACGTCGCCCTTGGCGCCGAGCATGCGGTACACGCCCGGCTGGTGCGGCAGGTGGCGTACCTTCGCGGCGATCAGTTCGGCGCCGGCGAGCGTCGTGGCCGGCGGTTCGAGCAGGGCTTCGTCCATGCCCGGAAGGTGGCACGCCGGGAGCGCCGGTTCAACGCGGCGCGGGCAACCGATCGGTGACAGCCCTGCCGGGGGCGGGCTAGGCTCCCAATAAAGGATCGGGGAGGTTCGGATGGCCAAGGCCAAGAACGCGAAGAAGGACGAACGCGCCGACGCCGCGCCGCCGAAGATGAAGCGCAAGGCGTTCGAGCAGGAACTCGCACGCTTGCAGACCGAGTTGACCCGGATGCAGACCTGGGTGCGGGCCACGGGTGCGCGCATCGTCGTCGTGTTCGAGGGCCGCGACACGGCGGGCAAGGGTGGGGTGATCGCCCGGATCATGCAGCGGGTCAGCCCGCGGGTGTTCAAGCACGTCGCCTTGCCGGCCCCCTCGGACCGGGAAAAGACGCAGATGTACGTACAGCGCTACATCGAGCACTTCCCGGCCGCGGCCGAGGTGATCCTGTTCGACCGCTCCTGGTACAACCGCGCCGGTGTCGAGCGGGTGATGGGGTTTTGCACCGACGCGCAATACGAGCGCTTCCTGCGCCTGGCGCCGGCATTCGAAAAGGAGATCGTCGACAACGGCATCATCCTGGTCAAGTATTTCCTCGATGTGAGCCAGAAAGAGCAGCAGCGGCGCTTTCAGCGTCGCATCGACGACCCGATGCGGCAATGGAAGCTGAGCCCGATGGACCTCGAATCGGTGCGCCGCTGGTGGGATTACACGGTGGCCTATCAGCGGATGTTCGAGGCCACGCACACGCCGCACGCGCCCTGGCACATCGTGCCCTCCGACGACAAGCGGCGGGCACGGCTGAACTTGATCAGCCACCTGCTCGACCAGGTCCCGTACTCCAAGGTGGAGGTCGATCTGCCGTCGATGCCGAAGGTGGCCAAGCGCCCCAAGGAGGTCGCGCCGGGGCTCGGTCCGTGGGCGACCAATGTGGTGCCGGACCGCTACTGAGGCGGCGGCGCGCGGCGGGCCAAGGTGGCGAAGCGCTCGCCCCGCTCCTCGAAATTGCGAAAGTGCCCGTAACTCGGGGCCGCGGGCGACAAGAGCACCACGCCACCGCTCGGTGTCAGGGCGGCGGCGGCGGTGATGGCAGCGACGAGATCGGCGCACGGCACGACGGCGAGATCGGGGACCGTCCGAGTGAGGGCCGCCGCCATCGCCGGGCCGTTGTCGGGTAGCGTGAGGATGCGGACGTCGCGGCCACGGATCGCCGTGGCCAGCGGGGTGACGTCCTGCCCCCGGTCCTGGCCGCCCAGGACGAGCGTCACCGGGCGGCCGGCGAAGGCGGCAAGGGCGGCGGCGGCACTCTCGGGCGTGGTCGAAATGCTGTCGTCGACCCAAGTGACGCCGCCGCTGACGGCCACCACCTGGAGGCGGTGGGCGAGGCCCGTGAAGCGCTCGGCCGACCGCAGCGCCGCCGCGCTCGGCTGCCCCATCACCTCCAGTGCGGTGAGGGCGGCCGCCAGGTTGGTGAGATTATGCACCCCCGGCAGCGGCCAATCGGCCATCCGCCAGCGGGGCTCGGCGCCGTGGTGGAGGACGCCGCCCTGAACGTGCCAGCCGGCGTCGGTCTCGAACCAACGGGCCTTGGCGAGGCCTTGGAAGCGTTCGACCGTGCGCGCGTCCTTGGCGTTCAGGACGGCGGTCGGTGCCAGGTCGACCAGCCGCAGCTTGTCGGCGAAGTAGCGCTCACGGCTCAGGTGCCAGTCCAGGTGCTCGGGATAGAGGTTGGTCAACACCATCGCCGTCGGCGCGTGGGCCAAGTCGGCGCATTGGTAGCTGGAGAGTTCCAGCACGAGCGGTGCCTTGCCCTCCGGCACGGCGATCAGCGGCTTGCCGACATTGCCGGCGAGGATGGCGCCCGGCCAGAGATGGGCGATCAGGCTCGCCGTCGTGCTCTTGCCCTTGGTCCCGGTCACCGCCAGCACGGTGCGCCCCGGCTGGCGTTCGAACCAGAGGTTGGTCGACGAGGTGAGCCGCGTCCCGGCTTGGCGCATCGCCTCGACCTCGGGGCGGTAGAGGCTGATCCCCGGCGACTTGACGACGATCTCGAAGCGGCCCCGGGCCAACGCCGTGCGGCCCGCTTCGCCCGTCAGCGTTGGCAGGTCGATTGCCGTTTCGGGCGGGGTGTCCGCGACCAGGGTCGGCACGAGGCCCGGCACGGCCGTGGCCAGAAACGCGCGCGTCGCCTGGCCCTCCCGGCCATAGCCCCAAAGCGCCAACCGCGTCGTTGGCGTCAGCTTGGCGAGCACGCTCATGGCCGCAACAAGCCTCGAAGGGCCGGCGGGATGGCATGCGGGCCCTCTGGCGTCATCGCCTCGTCCCATACGACGGCAAGGGCTTGCTCGTGCTCGGCCAGCCGAGGCGCCAGCGCCCGAACCACCGCGCGCTCGGCCCATTCCGGCCGGGCGGCAAGCTGCATCAGGGCGGCCGCGGCCTCCCCCGTTTCGCCGACGCACTCGAAGGGCTTGTGGCCCTCGAGGCCAACCAGCTCGGCAAAGCCCTGGATTTGCATCGGATCGTCGAGGACGTCGCCCGCGAAGATGGCGAGCAGCCGCTCCTGCGCCATGAACGGTGCCAAGGCCAGAAACACGAAACGGCATTTGGGGCAGTCGCGGCACCAGCGGGCAACCGGCCCTGCCCCTTGCAGGTGAAAGTTCCGGTTACAGCTCGAAAAGCTCGCGTCGTAGCGGGTTTCGGCGGCAAAGAGCCGCGCGATCGCCAGTTCGGAGAGCGGCCGCAGCAGCGAGAACCAGTCGAGCGCCGGGCTGACCGCGCGGGCCAGTTCCGCCCGGAGGTCCGCCTCGAACGTCCAGGACTTGCTCCACTGGTGGTTCACGGCAAAGCCGTCGGCCACGAGGTTGGCCGCATCGGCCGAGCGCTCGTTCGACATCACCACGCGATCGGCCCCATGCCAGACGGCAGCCAAAAGCGCGATCAACGAGACGATGGCCGTGATCGGCACGTGGCCGTTCCACGCACCCTGCGCATTGAGTTCGAACAGTGCGGGATCGAGGCGGCGCCGGACGCTGAGCGCCGCCAGCCCGCTCGCCTGCATGGTGGCGGTAATCGGGCCCTTGGGGTTGACGGCGAAGAGGACCATCGGGTCGCCCATCCGGCGCAATGCCTCGACGGTGACGAGGCTGTCCTTGCCGCCGCCGACCGGAACGAGGGATCGCCTCGGCAGGTCGGCAGCGAGCGGCGTCAGCTCTGGCGCCGCGCCCACCAGCCGCATGTGACCGCGGAGGTCCAACCCATTCTGGTGCGCGAACTCGCCGAGGCCATGCAGATAGAGCCGTGCGACGAAGGCAAGGCCCGTCGCATCGAGCCCCGTCGCCCCGAGGTCGAGCACGGGCGCCAGCTTGGCCTTGTAGTAGCTGACCCCGGCCGCCGCGTGCAGATAGGCCAAGAGCCGTTCCGCCAAGGCCAGCCGCGGCGGGTCCAGTGCCGCAGGCGGCGGGCCGAGGTCGATCCGCTCGACCAGCGGTGCGTCGTCGTCGAAGCGGTAGGGCAGTGCGATGGCGCCGGTCGCCGCATCGAGCCGCGGCGGCAGGAAGGTGAAGCACTTGGCACGCGGCAAAGCGGTCAAGCGGTGGTCCCCTGGCGAGCCTCGGCGGCCAGCGTGTCGATCATCGCCCGATGCGCTGCCGCATCGACGTTGTCGACGGTCCCCGCGGCGAGGCGGGTCACGCCGTCGACCCCGCCGGCGGCGCTGATCGCCGCCAGAATATGGTCGTGGGCGGCGCCATCGACGGTGCCGCCGAGCAACAGCGCCAGTGCCGCTCCGGCCCAGTTCGACACCCCGGCCACCACCAGCGTGTCGGCCGGCACGCGGCAGGCCGCCACCTCGCCATGCGCGATGTGCGCCGCGATCAACTCCAGCGGCAAGCTGCCCATACCCAGTTCGTTGCCGCCGTCGCCGATGCCGATGCAATAGGCCGGTGGTTGGAACAGGCGGTGCAGTTCGGCCGTGTGGCCGCCGATGTCCTCGCCGCGCATGTTGCGCGGGCGGCCGTCGGCGCCAGGGCCGCAGCGTTCGATCGCCACGACGTGGCTGGGTCCGATGGCCTGGATGCGCGCCTCGACCTCGGCGAGCGGCTCGCCACCCGCAAAGCCCGTGACGGCCACCACGTCGAGCGGGCAAGCCTCGCGCAATCCGGCGGCATCGATCGCCGCCTCGATCACCTTGGCACAAGGGCTGTCCGTCACCAGCCGCACCGCCACCCCACGGCCGACCAGGGCCTGCGCCAAAAACACGGCACCGATCGGCCCATCCGTCTCCGCCGCCGGCACTTCGGCCGCCGGAATGAAGAAGCCCGTCAAGATCACCACCGAACGCGCCTCGCTCAGCGCCTCAGCCGCGCGCGCGAGCCCGCCGCGCGCGGCTTCGACCAACGCCGTGACGTTGCGGCCGACATCCTGGCCAATCCGGTGTTCCAAACGGTCGGCGAGTGAGCGATCCAGGCTGGACATGGGGCAGCGTTCCGTGAGCTATTCGGACCCAATAGAGCGCGTTTCTCAGGCGCTGTCAGCGGTGGCGGTGGGGAAGATACGAAGGAAGGGCTAGGGGGCTTTTGGCCCCCTAAGACCCCCAGCAGCGGCGATGCCGCTGCCAGTCGAGGAGCATGGCGGCGATGCCACTGCCACTTCGAACAGTGGCAGGACCGATCGCCGGCTTGTCGGCGATCGGTCCTGCCCGGGGGTTTCGAAGGGGGCCAAAAGCCCCCTTCGCCTTCCTCCCACCACCGCCCGAAGGGGAGGGTCACGTCCGATGTTGTTGGTGTTCGGTTCGCTCAACGTCGATCTGGTGTTCGAGGTGGAGCACTTGCCCGCACCGGGGGAGACGGTGCTCACCGCGGGTTACACGCGACTGGCTGGGGGTAAGGGGGCGAACCAGGCGGCGGCGGCGGCGAAGGCGGGGGCGGCGGTGCGCATGGCCGGTGCGGTGGGCAACGATGGCTTGGCGTCCATCGCCACGGCGGGGCTGGAGGAGGCGGGGGTCGACCTTGGCCTCGTGCGCCGGCGCGAGGTGCCGACCGGGCTGGCGGTGATCGGTGTCGAACGGAGCGGGGAGAACAGCATCATCGTTGCGGCCGGGGCCAATGCCACCGTGCGGTCGGCGGACGTGGCCGATGCCGACCTCGTGGCGGCGCGCACGCTGTTGCTGCAGAACGAGGTGCCGTTCGACCAAAGCCTGGACTTGGCGCTGCGAGCCAAGCGGCAGGGGGTACGGGTGGTGTGGAATATGGCGCCGGCCAAGCGGCTCGACGCTGCGGCGCTCGGCGCGATCGACGTGCTGGTGGTGAACGCGGGCGAATTGCGCATGGTGGCCGGCGCCGACGGAGAGCCACTCGCACTGGGGAGAGGGTTGAGCGGCGGGCACGGGCTGGATGTGGTGGTGACGTTGGGCGGCGAGGGAGCGCTGGTCGTCACGCCCGAAAGTGCCGGACGGCTGCCGGCCTTGCCCGTGCAGGTCGTCGACACGACGGGGGCCGGCGACGCCTTTACCGGCTGCCTCGCCGCCAGCTTGGATGAAGGGGGAAGCCTGGACGTGGCGGCGCGGCGGGCTGCCGTTGCCGGGGCGCTCAGCTGCACGGCTCTCGGTGCGCAGGCGGCGCAACCGCGGGCGAGCCGCATCGACGAGGGCTTGGCGCTCCTGCCGCCGATGCAGCCATTAACGGTTTCTTGAGAGAGAGGGTGCAAGGTGCCTGCGAAAGGTGCCGCGCCATGGTTTTCTATGTCATTCGCAAGTTCCAGCCGCCTGCCCGGGGTGAGGAACGTCACGGGCCCTACGACTGCGAGGCAACGGCCCGCGCCAAGGCGTTGGCGCTGAATGCCACGAAGCCCCCGACGCCGGCTTATCAGGTCGTCTGCGACTACGGTTGAGGCCACCTCAGCCGCGCGGGCGCACGGCGATCGGCTGCGCGTAGCGGGGCTCGACGTCCCAGGGAAACAGGATCCAGGTGTCCTGCGACACCTCGGTAATGAACGTGTCGACCACCGCCCGGCCGGCGGGCTTCGCGTAGACGGTCGCGAAGTGGGCGTCGGGCAGCATGTCGCGCACGATGCGGCCGGTCTGCCCGGTGTCGACCAGATCGTCGACGATCAGCCAGCCCTTGCCCCGTCCCTCGATGTCCTTCAGCACGTGCGGCTCGCGCTGGGTTTCATCGTCGTAGCTGGCGATACAGACCGTATCGATCAGGCGAATGTCGAGTTCGCGCGCGAGGATGTGCGCCGGGACCAGACCGCCGCGGGCGATGGCGACGATGCCCTTCCATGGCCCAAGGCCGGCCAAGCGCCACGACAAGGCCTTGGCGTCGCGGTGCAACTCCTCCCACGACACCGGAAAATATTTCCGCTCCGCCTCGCTCATCGTCGCCTCCGGCCGCGCGCAACTGGAGCGAGGGCTTAGGAGCGCGCCCGGATCGGGTCAAGCGCCGGGCCGTCGACAGCCGACACCGGCCGCACTACCTTTGTGTAAAGGACGAGACGCCATGTTCGAAAACGACGACCGCCCCCGCCCCAAGCCCAGGACCCTCGGCATCGGCCAGCCGTTGGAGGGCGTTTCCATCGCCGAGATGGAGGCGCAAATCGGCGCGTTGCGCGCCGAGATCGCGCGGCTCGAGGCCGAGATCGCCAAGCGCTCGGATCATCGAGCCGCCGCCGAGGCCTTGTTCAAGAAGCGGCCGGCGGAGGAGCGGTGACGATCCGCTTCTGCGTCGCCTGCGGTGGCTCGGTCAGCCATCGCCAGCCGCCGGGCGACGACCACGAGCGGGCGGTATGCGACGCCTGCGGCCACATCCATTACATCAACCCGAAGGTGGTGGTGGGGGCCGTGTGCGCCCATGGCGACCGCATTCTGCTCTGCCGGCGGGCGATCGAACCGCGCAGGGGCTTTTGGACCATTCCGGCGGGTTTCATGGAGGTGGGCGAGACGCCGGAGGAAGGGGCGATCCGCGAGGCGGTGGAGGAAGCTGGCGCCGTCATCCGCATCGAGGGCCTGCTTGCGGTCTACAGCATCAAGCGGATCGATCAGGTGCAGTTGCTCTATGCCGCGTCGCTGTTGCGCCCCGAGGTCGAGGCCGGCTTCGAGACGGCCGAGGTGGCCCTGGTGCGGTGGAGCGAAATCCCCTGGCACGACTTGGCGTTTCCCACCGTTGACTGGGTGTTGCGCGAGGCGTGCGCCCGCGGCTTGGCCGATCCGCCGCGGGTCCCGGAACTCGTCGATCTGGCGTCGGGCCCGAGGCGCTGATAAAGGCAGGGCCGTGCGGATTGCGCCCGACGGGTGCGATCGGCTACATGCGCTCTGACGGGGTGTAGCTCAGCCTGGTAGAGCGCCAGCTTTGGGAGCTGGAAGTCGCGTGTTCGAATCACGCCGCCCCGATACCGCCCACAACCCGCCATCGCCCGGCAGCGGTTCCACGCTCTATGTCGGCACCCGTGCTGCCTCCTCCTGGTCGCTGCGCGCTTGGCTCGCCCTCGACCTCGCCCGGCGCCCGCTCGAAGTGGTCGAAATCGACCTCTACCAACCGGATCGCGCGTCCCGCATCCGCCCCATCAGCCCGTCCGGCAAGGTGCCGGTGCTGGTGAGCGGCAACGCGGTCATTTGGGATAGCCTCGCCATCATGGAGTGGGCGGCCGAGTTCGCGCCGGAACTCTGGCCCTCCCACGCTCGAAGGCGCGCTGTCGCGCGCTCGGTGGTGGCGGAAATGCACAGCGGCTTTCCTGCACTGCGCAGCACGCTGCCGATGGACTGGTTCGCGCGTTATCCGCTCCGTCAGCCGCTGCCCGAAGCGGTACGCGCCGACATCCAGCGGATCACCGGGCTCTGGCGTGAACTGTTGGAACAGAGCGGGCGGACCGGGTATTTGTTCGGCTCCACGCCCACCTTGGCCGACGTCGCCTACGTGCCCGTCGCGAGCCGCTTCGTGACGTACGGCCTCGTGCCACACGACCCGACCCTCGAGGGCTACGTCGACCGGCTGGTCAACCTCTCCAACCTCACGCGTTGGTTTCGAGACGTTGCGGCCCTGCCCGTTCTTCCAAGTCCCCCGCCGATCGTCGCAGAGACCCAATCCTCGGTCGCGCCGCCGTCCGTACCCTTGGCCGCTGCGGCGCCGACAGCACCGACCGCGGATCGACTGGGCCGGCTCATTGCTCGTGCCCAAGGACGGCGGACCGACATCCGCTCCACCACGCCCAACCTTGCCACGGCGCCCGTCCCGACCGAGGATGCCCCATCCGTCGCCGATACCGGGCTGCCATCGCTCCCGGCAGACGAGCCGCCGCCGTTCCCACAACGTCGCGCGGCAGCCACCGAAGAGGTTCTTCCGCAGGACAAACCGGAGACCTCCGACGACGAGCCGCGATCCGAAGGCCTGCCGTGGCTCCGCCGGCGCAACGCCCAGCCCACCCCCGCCTCGATACACACTCGGCGACGCCGCCCCCCGCCGCGTGACTGAGCGCGGACCGCGTTGGCCGCAGCCAAGACGTTCGGGCGTGCCGTCAGCGGATCGTCGGGGGTGCGGCTTCCAGCCGTAATTCCCCCTGGCCGCCCAGCTTGCCGAGCATAGCCTGCAGTTCGGCCAACGAGACGGTCAGGAGGTCGAAGCTCTCCAGAATATGGAGGAATGGAGGGCGCGGCGGGGGGAAACGTTGCAGAGTCACGAGATCGTCGGGGGCAACACCCGCCAGCACCCTGGCGAGCGCCAACGCCTCGATGAAGCCGCCGGCTTCGTCGATCAGGCCGTTGCCGAGCGCCTCCTCGCCGGTCCACACCCGCCCACCTGCAAGATTGCGCACGCGGGCCTGATCGATGTTGCGCGCCGAGGCCACCCGTTCGACGAAGCTCGTGTAGATGTCGTCCAACAAGGCGTTGACGCGGCCCAGCGCACGTTCGTCCCAAGGTTCGAACAACGAACCGAAGCCCGCATTGGCGCCCCGGCGCTCGACGGCAACGTCGACGCCCCAGCGCTCCAACAGCTGGCCCAAGGCGGGCTTGCCCGCGACCACGCCGATCGAACCCGTGAGCGTCATCGGCGACGCCACGATACGGTCGGCGTCCATCGCGATCCAATAGCCGCCCGAGGCGGCCACGTCGCCCATCGAGACCACCACCGGTATGCCGGCCGCGCGGGCGCGGCGCAGCGCCGCCGCCGCCGTTTCCGAGGCGACGGCCGACCCGCCGGGCGAGCTGACGCGGAGGAGCAGCGCGTCCACCCGGGCCTCGCGCGCGGCGTCGATCGCCTGGGCGAGGCTGTCGCCCGCTATCTCCAACCGGCCGCCGAAGCGCTCTTCGGCGCCGCGGCGAATGGGGCCGACGGCGTGGACGAAGCCGATCGTCGCCGCCGGCGTTTCGACCTCGGCGGAGACGGCGCGGGCAAAACGCTCCAGACCGACGCGCTCCACCGTGCCGGCGCGCGCCTGCACCAGACGCCACAGCTCCGGCTCGTGCGCGACTTCATCGATCAAGCCCCGCGCCAAGGCTTCGCGGCCGAGTAGCGGCCCCTGGTCGATGGCGGCTTGCACGGTGGTCCGATCCAAGCCGCGCGCGGCGGCGATCGCCTCCACCATCTGCTCGAACACACCGTCCAACAGTCGCGCCAGCGTCTCCGCCTGTTCCGGCGACGGCGTGCTGCGGTCGAAGCTCTCCAGTGCTGTCTTGTAGGCATCACGCTGCACGATTTGCCGCTCGATGCCGAAATCGTCGAGCAGCCGGCCGAAATAGGGTTGCTCGGCGCTCAGCCCCGTCAGCGCGACGGTGCCGAGCGGCTGCAGTTGCACGTGGTCGAAGGCGGAGATCAGATAGGTGCCGACCATGCCGCCCTGGAGCTCGCCGAGGCTGTCCGCGAACACGGCCGTGAACTTGCCTGCATCGGCGAACCGGCGCACGGCCGCGTGCAGTTCCTGCGCCCGCCCGAGGCCGAACCCTTCGCCGTCGGTGCGCACGACCAAGCCCTTGATCCGCGGATCGCGTGCGGCCCGGTCGAGCGCCAACAGCACGTCGGGCAGCGCCATCTTGCCGTCGATGGGCAAGGGGCCGAACGGGCCGAAACCGGACAAGCCGCGGCTTTTCTCCGGCACACCGCCCCGCCAATCGGCCACGAGAATGGCCTCGGGCGGGAGTTCGACCTGGGTGCGGCGCTCGAACTCGCCGAGCGCCCACCAAACGAGTGTACCGATCGCCGCCAGGATCAGCAGGCTGAAAAAGCCGACGACGGCGAGAAAGCGGCCGAGAAAGCGCCGGATCATGCCGCGTTCGCCACACGCTCGCGCCTGGCGCGTTCGCTTTGCGTCTTGAGCTGGCCACAGGCCGCCAGGATGTCACGGCCGCGCGGTCGCCGTACGGGCGACGCGTAGCCCGCGTCCTCCAAGATCCGCGCAAAGGCATCGATCCGCTTCCACGGCGAGCAGCCGTAATTGGTGCCCGGCCAGGGGTTGAACGGGATCAGATTGACCTTGGCGGGAAAGCCCTGGAGCAGACGGACCAGCTCGCGCGCTTCGGCGTCGCTGTCGTTGATCTGGTCGAGCATGACGTATTCGAAGGTGATCGGCCGCCCGTCGTGCGGGTAGGCTCGACACGCCGCCAACAGCTCGGCGATGTTCCACTTCTTGTTGACGGGCACGAGCACGTCGCGGAGTTCGTCGGTCACCGCATGCAGCGAAATGGCGAGCTTGGTCCGCAGGTCGTGGCCAACCTCGCCGATCCTCGGGACCACGCCCGAGGTCGAGAGCGTGATGCGACGCCTGGAAATGCCGATGCCCTCGCCGTCCATGGCGATGCGCAACGCGGCGCGCACGTTGTCGTAGTTGAAGAGCGGCTCGCCCATGCCCATGACGACGATGTTGGTAAGACGACGCGGCTGGCCGTCGTCCCAATCGCCCAGCGTATCGCGGGCGATGCGCAACTGCTCGACGATCTCGCCGGCCGCAAGGTTGCGCACGAGCTGCATGGTGCCGGTGTGGCAGAAGGTGCAGGAAAGCGTGCAGCCGACTTGGCTGGAGATGCACAGCGCACCGCGGTCGGGCTCGGGAATGTAGACCGCCTCCACCTCGCGGCCGTCATGCATGCGGATCAGCCACTTGATGGTGCCGTCACTGGAGACCTGCTGCTCGGACACGGTCGGCCGCTGCCAGGGCAACCGCTCGGCGAGCGCTCGACGCAGTCCGGCCGGCAGATCGCTCATCGCGTCGTAGCTGGCCGCACCCCGCCGGTAGAGCCAGCCCCAAAGCTGGTTGGTCCGCATCCGCAATTGCCGCTCGGGCACGCCGGCCGTTGCCAGGTGCTCGGCGAGATTGGCGCGGTCCAGACCGACCGGGCCGCTCATCGGTTGGGGGCTCACTGGCACGCCTGCTCCATCGCGTTGTAGGCGGCGGTGAAGCCCAACAGCGAATAGGTGTCCTCGGACCAGGTGCCGCGGGTGGACGTGCCGCGGGCGGTCAACTCGATGCCGGCACGCATCGCCGCGATCAGCGCCTGGTCTTCGGCAGGCGTACGGGTCCAGGAATATTGGCCTTGGGTGAAGAGCTCGAAGCGCTGGTTGCCGTCGACCACGACGCGCACGGTGCTGCCTTCCTGGAGGTTGTAGCCGGGCTGCATGCTGACCTCACTGGAGCCGGCCTGGCCGGGCAGCCGCGTCACCAACAGGGCTGGATCGCCGCGACGCGTGTAGTTGCCGTCGCGCCGCGTCGGCTCGCTGGCGATGAAGCACATCCGGCTGGTACCGTCCTGATAGGTAAAGAGGCTCCAGGCGCGGTAGGTTGCAACGAAGGTCTGCTCGGCGGCCGAAGCGCTCACCGGCAACAGCACGGACAGCATCGTCACGATGGCGACGAACAAACGGTACGGCATCGGCAGGGGACCAAATCGGTGGGCGGGGCAACGCGGCTTCGGCACATATAGAGATCGGAGCGACGCTCGAAAAGCGCCCCAGCTCGAAACCTGCAAGGCGTCACGCGTCGGGTCCGGCCTTGCGCCGCACCTTCGGCCCGCCGTGGACGTGGGTCGGCGGCGGCAGCTTGGGGCCGCCCGCCGCCACGGGCCGTTCGGCAAAGCGCCCCATCGACAGCATGCGGTCGTACATGACGATTGCCGCCGCCACGCCGAGATTGACGCAAAAGCGCGTCGGTATCTGCACGATGTGGTCGCAGCGTGCCTGCATTGCCGGGCTGAGGCGGCCGCGCTCGGGCCCCAGGACGTAGGCCGCCGCCGTCGGGTGGCGAAAACTCGGCAGCGCAATCGCATCCTCCACCAGTTCCACCCCGATCAGCCGGCAGTTGCGGGGCAGCTCGAGGGCGGCGGCATCGGCGTAGGAGAAGATCGGCAGCTGCACTTCGGCCCGCGAGGTGTCGGATTTGGCGGCGTTTGCCGAATAAGCCGCATCCACCATGAAGACGAAGCTGGCGCCGAAGGCATGGGCGGTGCGCACCAGGGTGCCTAGGTTCATCGCCTTGCTGATGCCCTCGGCGCCGACCGCGAAATAGCCGCGCTGCCGTTCGGTGGGGGAAGGGTTCTGCATGGCCATGGGTCTTGCCACCCGATCGCCGCTCGGCCAACCCTCGGCGATCACCTTCGGGAGCACCGCCGTGCGCGCCATCCGCTGCCATCGCCTCGACGGACCCGACGGCTTGGCCCTCGAGAACGTCACCGCGCCCGCGCCGGCCGAAGGCGAACTCACCGTCGACGTCGAGGCGGCGGCGCTCAACTTCGCCGACACGCTCATGACGCGCGGCACCTACCAGGAGAAGCCGCCCCTGCCCTTCACGCCGGGCTTGGAGCTGGCGGGGCGGGTGCGGGCGATCGGCAGCGGCGTGCACGGCTTCGCGGCGGGACAGCGGGTGCTCGCGGTGGTCGATCACGGCGCCTTTGCCGAGGTCGCGCGGGTGCGGGCAGCGGACGCGATCCCCCTTCCCGAGGCGATGCCGGCCGAGGTGGCGGCGGGCTTTCCCATCGCCTACGGCACCGCCCACGGCGGGCTGGAGTGGCGCGCCCGCCTGCAGCCGGGCGAGACCTTGCTGGTCAACGGCGCTGCCGGCGGCGTCGGCCTCACCGCCGTCGAGGTCGGCCGGGCCATGGGGGCTCGGGTGATCGCCACGGCGCGCGGTGCCGAGCGGCTGGCGCTCGCCCGCGCCCACGGCGCCGAGGTCACCATCGACACCGGCCAGGCCGACTTGCGCGAGGCCGTCCAGGCCGCCACCGCCGGGCGTGGTGTCGACGTCGTCTTCGATCCGGTGGGCGGGGCGCTCGGCGAGGCCAGCCTGCGCTGCCTGGCTTGGGAAGGCCGCTACCTCGTCATTGGCCTCGCCGCCGGCCTGCCCACGTTGAAGGCGAACCATCTCCTGGTGAAGAACGTCAGCGCGGTCGGCTTCTACTGGGGCAGCTATCGCCGCCATGCGCCGGACCGTGTGCAGGCGAGCTTCGAGATGCTGTTCGGCTGGTGGCAATCCGGCAAGTTGCGGCCCCACGTCAGCGCCGTCTACCCCCTGGAGCACGTCCAAGCCGCCCTGGCCGAACTCGAAGCCCGCCGCAGCACCGGCAAGGTGGTGCTGCGCATGTCCTGACCCGGACGCGGCGCCGATCCGGCGATGGCTCAGATGGGCTCTCGACAGGTTGCCCGCCCAACGGCACGTTGGGACGGTCGATCCGTGCAGCATCCACGAACAAGGTGAGCCCATGGCGAACGCGCCGACCGTCTTGGTGATCCTCGATGGCTGGGGCTATCGCGAGGAGACCGCCGACAACGCCGTCGCCCAGGCCGAGACCCCCAATTTCGACCGCATCTGGGCGAGTTGTCCGCACGCACTCCTGCGCACCGACGGCCCGCACGTGGGCTTGCCCGAAGGCCAGTTCGGCAATTCCGAGGTCGGGCACATGAACCTCGGCGCCGGCCGCGTCGTGTTGCAGGACCTGCCGCGGGTCGATGCCGGCCTGGCCGACGGCAAGATCCGCCGCAACGAGCAGTTTCAGGCCTTCGTGGCGCGGCTGCAGGAGACGGGCGGCCGATGCCATCTGATGGGCTTGGTCTCGCCGGGCGGGGTCCACGCCCACCAGGACCAGATTGCGGCCCTGGCCCGGGCGCTGGCCGCGGAAGCGATCGAGGTCGTCATCCACGTCTTCACCGACGGCCGCGACACCGCCCCCAAGGGCGGGGCCAAGTTCGTCAAGGCCTTTCTCGACGACCTCGAGGAGGTGCCGGACGTCAGCGTCGGCACCGTCATCGGCCGCTACTACGCGATGGATCGCGACAAGCGCTGGGAACGGGTGCAACGGGCATTCGCGGCCATGGTCGACGCCAAGGGCGAGGCCGCCAGCGGCGCCGTCGAAGCGATCGAAGCCGCCTATGATCGGGGCGAGGGCGACGAGTTCATCCAGCCGACGGTGGTCGAGGGTTATGCCGGGCTCGCTGCCGGCGACGGCATTTTGGCCGCCAATTTCCGCGCCGACCGCATTCGTGAAATCCTCTTGGCCCTGCTCGATCCGAACTTCGACGGGTTCGATCGTGGCGGCTACGACGTCGAGCGGCCGGCCTTGGCGCTGGTGGAATATGGCGGGGGGCTGGAGCGCTTCATGCAGCCCTTGTTCGCCCCCGAAGACCTGGTCGACCTGTTGGGCGACGTCCTCGCCGCCCATGGCAAGCGTCAATTGCGCCTCGCCGAGACCGAGAAATACCCGCACGTCACGTTTTTCTTCAACGGCGGTGATGAAGTCCCGCGTGCCGGCGAGGATCGGGTCTTGGTACCCTCGCCCAAAGTACCTACCTACGATTTGCAACCGGAGATGTCGGCACCAGAGGTGGGACGACATCTTGCCGAGGCCATTCGCGGTGGGGAGTACGACTTCATCCTCTGCAACTTCGCCAATCCGGACATGGTGGGGCACACGGGCTCGTTGTCAGCGGCGATCCAGGCCGTCGAGACCGTCGATGCGGAACTCGGTCACGCCTTGGCGGCTGCCGCCGAGGTCGGGGCGACGCTGTTGGTGACCGCCGACCACGGCAATTGCGACGTGATGAAGGATCCCGAGACGGGTGAGCCGCACACCGCCCACACCTTGAACCCCGTACCCTGCGTCCTGGTGGGCGGGCCCAGAGGGGGCGAACTGCGCACGGGCCGGCTCGCCGACGTGGCACCAACCCTCCTCGCCTTGATGCAGATCGAGCAACCCGCGGCGATGACCGGCCGCTCCTTGTTGGTGGAGCACCGTGACGCCTAGCGCCCGGACCAGGTCCCTGGCGCTCGTCGTCGCCCTCGCCCTGGTGGCAGGCGCCGCGTTGGCGGCGGCACCGGCCTCGGGACAGGCCCAGGCCGACCCGGAGCAATTGGCCCGGTTGACCGAGATCGTCCGGCTGTGGCGGGCGAGCCCGAGCCAGGACGTGCACCATTTGCGCGCACTCCAAGCGCTCGCCGCGCGCTCGCCCTTGGCGGCCGAGCCCAGCACCGAGACGGTGGCGAGCGAAGCCGTGGCCAGCCCGATCGTGACGGTCGACCGCGCCTGGCCGCTGGCGGGGCCGATCGTCGCACGCTTCGGCGAGGACCAGGGCCTCGTGACGAGCGAGGCCTTGCGCATCGCGGCGCAGGGCCACGCCGACGTGGTGGCACCAGCCGGCGGCCGCGTCGTGTTCGGTGATCGGCTTGACGGCATCGGCCTCGTCTTGATCATCGACCACGGCGACGAATATCATTCCGTATTGGCGGGCATGACGGCGCTCGATGTCGCCGCAGGAACGAACGTCAGCGCCGGTCAACGTGTAGGACGCATGACGCCTGGTGGTTATTCCGCCGATTTGCATGTCGAGTTGCGCCGCAGTGGGCGGCCCGTCGATCCCTTGCCGTGGCTCGGGGTGGACGAACGGGGAGACGGATGACCATGATCAAGCGTGGCGCAGGTTTTGGGGCAGGCATCGGTTATACCGCCGCCGTCGCGGGCGTCGCCTTCCTGCTCGGCTACGGTGCGGGACCGCTGCTCGCCCAAAGCGACCAGAGCACCTTCCGTTCCCTCAAGCTGTTCGGCGACGTGTTCGAGCGCGTGCGCGCCGAATATGTGGAGGAGGTGAGCGACGAGGAGCTCATCTCGGCGGCGATCACCGGCATGCTGACTTCGCTCGATCCACATTCGAGCTTCCTCGACCTCGACCGCTACCGCGACATGCAGGTGCAGACCCGCGGCGAGTTCGGTGGTCTCGGCATCGAGGTCACGATGGAGAACGGCCTCGTCAAGGTCGTCTCGCCGATCGACGAGACGCCCGCGGCCAAGGCCGGCCTGCGTGCCGGAGACTTCATCAGCCATATCGACGGCGAGGCGGTGATGGGTCTTACCCTCGGCGAGGCGGTCGAAAAGATGCGCGGCCCCGTCAACTCGACCATCGAACTGACGATCATGCGGGAGAATGCGGCCGAACCCTTCGACGTCACCTTGACCCGCGACGTCATCCGCATCTCGCCGGTGCGGGCACGCGTCGAGCGCGAGATCGGCTATGTGCGCGTGACCACCTTCAACGAGCAGACCGAAGGTGCCGTGCGGCGCGCGGTGCTCGACCTGCAGGCCGAACTCGGCGACGAGATGCGGGGCCTGGTGCTCGATCTGCGCAACAATCCGGGCGGTCTGCTCGACCAGGCGATCAGCGTCACCGATCTCTTCCTCGATCGTGGCGAGATCGTGTCGACGCGCGGCCGGCGCACCGACAGCGTGCAGCGGTTCAACGCCCGGGCCGGCGACATCCTCAGCGGCCTGCCGATGGTGGTGCTGATCAACGGCGGCTCGGCCTCGGCCTCCGAGATCGTCGCCGGGGCGCTGCAGGACCATCGCCGCGCCATCGTCATGGGCACGCAGTCCTTCGGCAAGGGCTCGGTGCAGACCATCATGCCGGTTTCGGGGCAAGGTGCCATTCGGTTGACCACGGCGCGCTACTACACGCCCGCCGGCACCTCGATCCAAGCGACCGGCATCGTGCCCGGCATCGAGGTCCGGCAAGCGACGCTCGCCGTCGACGAGACACCCCACGCGCGCCGTGAGGCCGACTTGCGGGGCCGGTTGGACAACGACCAGGACAACGGCAATGGTGAGGCGGTGAGCAACGGCGACCTGGCCGAAACCGACTACCAGCTGGCACGCGCCATCGATCTCCTGCGCGGTGTGTCGATGTTCAACCAAGCGGCGCTGCCCGCCAGCAACTGAGGTCTGGCGCCATCGTCTCGGGCACCTCGCACCCACCGCGGCGGCCCCCGGTCTTGGCCGGGGCCGCCGTCATTTTTGGCCTGGTGCTGGCGGGTGCCGGCGCGCTCGTGGTGCTCGACGCCGAACGCGGCGCCGCGCCGGCAACCGGCGTCGTCGTGGACCTGCCGGCCCGCCCCGCCACGACCGAGCCGGCGGTGCTGCAGCCAGCGCCCTTGCCCGTCGAAACCGTCCAGCCGATCGAGGCGCCGGCCACCGCCGTCGAGCCGGCACCGCTGCCGCAGCTGGCGGCCCAGCCGGGGCTGATGGTGGCCTTGGACGGGCTGGCGTGGAACGAAGGCTTGGCCGACGTCGCTCACCGCGCCTTGCCGAGCGGTCTCGCCTTCGTCGTGCCGGTGGCGCACCCGGCCTATCGCGAACGGCTCGGCGCCTGGCGCAGTGCCGGCCGGGACGTGCTGTTGCTCACGGACGACGACACCGAGACGGCGCGTCTGTTGGAGGACCATCCGGCGGCGGCCGGCGTCGTCGTCGACCGGCGTGTGCTGCACGCCCGGCGCGATCCAGCACCCCGGCCCATCCGTGATTTGGATGCGGCGGTCATGGACTATGCCGGTTTCACCGCCGGGCTGCGGGAGGCCACGGTCGATGCGCGTGCGTTGCCGCCGCCCGTCCTCTTGATCCAGCTCTATCCGGGCCTGGTGCCGCAGCTGCAGGCTTGGCTCGACCAGCTCGAGCGGGGCGGCGTTCGTCTGTGGCGGCCGATGGAACTGGCGGAGACCGCAGACACCGAGCCGCGGGTGGTGCCTTGATCCAGCGCTTCGACACGGTGCCCAAGGGCTATCGCCCGAATGTGGGCGTGGTCTTGATCAACCGGGCGGGCCTCGTCTTCGGTGGCCAGCGCGCCGACACCAAGACCCCCGCCTGGCAGATGCCACAGGGCGGGATGGACCAGGGCGAGACGGTGCAGGCTGCGGCCTTGCGCGAATTGGCCGAGGAGACCGGCGTCGGCGCCGCCTTGGTCGAGCCCTTGGCCGAAACCGAGGCCTGGCTCGCCTACGACCTGCCGCCCGACCTTGCCGCCCGAATGTGGGGCGGGCGCTTCAAGGGGCAGGCGCAGAAATGGGTCGCCCTGCGCTTTCTCGGCACCGACGCCGACATCGACCTGGAGTGCCACCACCCGGAGTTCAGCACCTGGCGCTGGCTGCGCGCGGCCGAGCTGGAAGCTGGGATCGTCGCCTTCAAGCGGCCGATCTACCGCGCCGTGCTCGCCGAATTCGCTGCCTTTCTCAGCCCCTGACCTTCTCGATCATACGGCCGAGATTGGCGCCGCCGAAGATGTGCAGGTGGAAGTGCGGCACCTCCTGGTTGGCGTCGCGCCCGGCATTGGCGAGGATGCGATAGCCGGGTGCTTCCAGACCCAGTTCCCGCGCCACCGTGTTGGCCGCCTTGAAGAAGCCCGCCACCGTCTCGGCGTCGGCCATAGCGGCGAAATCGGCGAAGGATACGTATGGCCCCTTCGGGATCACCAGGACGTGGATCGGCGCCTGCGGGTTGATGTCGTGGAAGGCGAGCGCGAATTCGTCCTCGTAGACCTTGTTGCAGGGGATTTCGCCGCGCAAAATCTTGGCGAACACGTTGCCGTCGTCATAGGCCATGGCCGATCTCCACTTGCCGGGTGGGGGTTCGGTGCCGACCGTGACGTCGCCTGTCAAGCCGGGCCGAAGGGGCCCTTGGGGAGAGAGTGATGAGCCTGGCCGTGGCCATTCAGATGGACCCGATCGAAACGATCGACATCGACGGCGACAGCACCTTCGTCATGGCGCTGGAGGCGCAGCGCCGCGGCCACGCGCTGTTCCACTACCTGCCCACCCAGCTCAGCTACCGCCAGGGCCGGATCGTCGCCAAGGCGCGCCCGCTCGAGGTGCGACGCGAGAAGGGCAACCATTGCACGCTCGGCAGCGCCGAGGTCTTGGACCTCGCCGGTGTCGACGTCGTCTTGATGCGCCAGGACCCGCCCTTCGACCTGCAATACATCTCGGCGACGCATCTCTTGGACCGCGTGCACCCCGACACCTTGGTGGTGAACGACCCGACCTCGGTCAGGAACGCCCCGGAAAAGCTGTTCGTCACCCACTTCCAGGAACTGATGCCGCCGACGCTGATCACCTACGATGCGGCCGAGGTGAAGGCTTTTCGCGCGGAGCACGGCGACGTCATCGTCAAGCCGCTCTACGGCAATGGCGGGGCCGGCATCTTTCACCTCCGGCCGGAGGATCCAAACCTCAACAGCCTGCTGGAAACCCTTTACGCCGCCACCCGCGAACCCTTGATGGTGCAGAAATACCTTGCGGCCATCCGCGAAGGCGACAAGCGGATCATCATGGTCGACGGCAAGCCCAAGGGAGCCGTCAACCGCGTGCCCGCAAAGGACGAGACCCGCGCCAATCTCCACGTCGGCGGCCGGGCGGAAAAGGCCACGCTCACCCGCCGCGATCACGAAATCTGCGAAGCCATCGGCGAAGCCCTGCACCGCCAAGGGCTGATCTTCGTCGGCATCGACGTCATCGGTGGCTACCTCACCGAGATCAACGTCACGAGCCCCACCGGCCTGCAGGAGATCGACCGCTTCGACAATGTGAGCCTCGAAGCCGACATCTGGGATGTGATCGAAACCCGTCACGGCGAAACCCGCACCTCGCTCCCGGTCTGAGGCCTGCCGGTCTGAGGGGGAGACGCGGAGGCAGAAAGCCAAAAAGCGGCTCTTGCCCCGCTTGGCGCTCATCCCGCGCGTTGGGCGGTGAGGCAGTGGGTTTCGCGCCGTCGCGGCAAAGGGGCATCGACCACGCGATTGCGTCCTGCGTCCTTGGCCGCGTAGAGAAAGGCATCGGCGCGACGGATCGCGGCCGCCAGGGGTTCGCCGGTGGCGATCCGGGTGACGCCGACGCTGACGGTGGCCCGGACATCGGCGCCGGAGGCGATCGAAGTGGGGAGATCGGCCACGGCCCGGCGCACGCGCTCGGCCACGCGCTTGGCTTCGCCGGCATCGGCGTTCGAAAGCAGTACGAGGAATTCCTCGCCCCCGAAGCGACAAAGCAAATCCTCCGGTCGCAGCATCCGGCGCACGCTGGCAGCGATGGCGCGCAATACCCGATCCCCGGCATCGTGGCCGTGCTCGTCGTTGATCCACTTGAAGTGGTCGATGTCGATCATGGCCACGCTCGCGGGCACGCCGGTAGCCTGCGCCTCCACGATGATCGGCTGGGCGGCCTCGAAGAAGGCCTTGCGGTTGGACAAGCCGGTGAGGTCATCGGTTTCGGCGCGAACCTTGAGCCGGTTCGCCAACGACCGGATCGAGCGCGTCGACCGCTGGATTTCGTCGTCGAGCTGGCGCGTGCCCGTCCTCACCGCGTAATAGAGGAACGCTTCGAGTGCCAGCAGCGCCAACAGGGCATAGACCGCCGCCACGATCAGGCCTTGGCGATGTTGCTGCACCGTCGTCGAGACGTCGTCCCACGTAATGACCCAGCCGACGGCCTCACCGGTGCCCCGGCCGAGGCTCATGTAGTCGTGGAGCGGCCAGGCCCCGACGAGAAAGGGGCGCAGCTCCCCGCCCGCGTCGGGCAGGTCGATGCGGAAGGTACGGAGCGCATCGCCAAGAACATCCCGCTGCATCGTCGAGCCGATCGCGGCCAAGACTTCGGCGATGCGCGGGCTGGTGCTCGCTTCCAAGACACAAGCGCAGCCGTCGAGGTCGATGATGTTGCGGCTGCGCAACTCCTGAAACATGGCGAGATCGACACGATGCGCGGGCAGCACCACGGCCAGATCGCCCGCCTCGTGGCGGCGGATCGCCTCCAGCACCGGCTGATAGGCGGTGCCGACTTCCACCGCACCGATCGTGGGACTGGAGCGGTCGCCGACGGTGGCATGGAGGGGCACGACACCACGCAAACCCGAATAGACCCGCCCCAGCTCGAAGCCGGAGCGGCTCTCCCCGTCATGCACGGTATCGACGATGATGTGCCGAAGGTCGTCCATCCGGTCGCCATAGTGATCGGGGGCGTGCACCCGCAGAAACGACAGCGAGCCCGGTCCGATGTGGAAGTGCAGCTGGCGGACCTGGAAATCGAGGGTTGCGAGTTGCCAAGCCGGGGCGATTTCCGCGAGCAGGGCACGGCGCTCGGTGGCGGCTTGCGGGCCGCCGGCACCGCCGCCTTCGGCGAGCACGGCGTCACGGCCCGCAACGAAACGCGCGTGCAGATCGGTGTCGTTGGCGAAGAGGTTGGCCAAGAGCTGCATGGATTGCAGCGTGTGCTCGAGCAGCACGTCGTAGGTGGTGCGTCGCTGCTCGACCATGGCCTCGAAGCGGCGCTCCAACGCCCGCTGCGCCAAATGGGCCGACACCCCCAAAAGCAAGGCATCGGCAGCCACGATGAACGCGGACACCGTAAGGAAGATGGTTTTCGCACGGCATCCAGGCATCGGGCGGGCAGACCCAAGCGAACACGATCAGGACATCGTCCCTATTATACGGTTTTTGATTGAGAAATTCCGAACGAAAGTGCCAACGGTCCACGAATCATTGGTACATAGCCAAGAGTGCCGCGGACGACGGTGGGTACAGTTCAGCCGCGGCCGGCTGCCCGACGTTCGCGGCGCTGGTTGAACCAGACCAGAGCGGGCGCCAGCACACCCTCGTAGAGCCAGCCTGCGACGGTCTCGAGACCGGGCACGGTAACGATGCGGGCGAGCCAGCGATAGCGCGGCAAGCGCTGCCAAAGGGCCGCGAACGCGTCGACCCCGGCCAAGAGCTTGCCGTCGTCCAAGGTGGCATAAAGCCTTCGTTTGGCGCCGCAGCCGTCGATGCCATGGGCTTCGAGCGCGGCCGGCTCCCGGCTGATGTCGACCCAGTCGAGCGGTGCTCGAACCTTCGACGCCAAGTCGCGGTAGTGGCGGATTTCGGCCCCGCAGATCGGGCAGGCGCCGTTGTAGTAGACGGTCAATCGTTGCATCAGGCGAACGCCAATGGGCTGGTGGCAAGGAGACGCTGCATGAGTTGGCGGCGCAGGGGCTCGAAGCCGCCGACCGCACGCAAACCCAGGCCACGGACGAAACCGACCGCGCTTTCGGAGCGCAGCACCGCGCGGTTGAGGCCATCGATCAGCCAGAACACGGCGCGGGTATCGGCCAGGCGCTCGCGCTCGTAGGTCTTGAGCATCTGCGAGCGGGCCAGGGCCTCTACCGACGGCGCTTCTCGGGCAAGATCGAACAGGACGCGGCAGTCGCGCAGCGTGAGGTTGAACCCCTGGGCCCCCAAGGGCGACACGGCATGCGCGGCCTCGCCCAACAGCAACGCCCCCGGTGCCGTGAGCCGCTCGGCGAGCAGGCTCTGGATCGGATAGCTGCCCCGCCCCTCGATGGCGGTGACGTGACCGAGCCGGCCGTCGCTCTCGGCCTCGACCGCCATGGCGAATTCGCTGTCGTCGAGGGCTGCGATCCTTGCGGCGACGGCTGCGGTTTCGAGCCACACCAAGCTGGAGCGATGCGGCCCCGCCGGCACCGTGGTGAACGGCCCGCCCGGTTTGTGCACCTCGACCGAAACGTCGCCCGCGTCGCCCACGTGATGCAGCATGGCGGTGTTGACGCCTTGGCCGTAGTCGTGGATCCGGGCCTTGATCTTCAACGCGGTGCGGACGGGCGAGCCTTTGCCGTCGGCGCCGATCACCAGCGGCGTTTCGAGCCGGTCGCCATTGGCGAAGGTCAGCTGCCAGCTGCCGTGGCGGCGCTCCATCCGGCTGAGGGCCGACGTGACGCGGTGCAGACGGCCCTCGAGGGCGGCGGCCAGCGCGTCCAACAAGGCGGCATTGCCGACGTTCCAACCGAAGCAGGGCTCGCCCAGTTCCTCGGCCCGGAACAAGACGTCCGTGACCGTACCGCCGGGCGGACGATTGACGATCTGGAGGCCTCTGAGTTCGGCCCGGTCGGCTGGAGCGGGCCATGCCCCCAGGTCCTGCAGCAAGCGCGCATGCGGTGCCAGGATCGCGGTCGTGCGACCTTTGGGCGGGCGCGCCTCGGGTGCCGGGTCCACCAGGGTGACGGCGTGGCCTGCCGTCACCAACACCAGAGCGGCGGTCAGTCCCGCCGGACCGCCGCCCACCACCACGATATCGCCATTGGACTGTTGCATGCGCTGCATGTAGGGCAGGACCAGCGTTCCAGCCAGCCGGGCTCGCCGGCTTGTGACGTTTTCGGAGAAGTCGATGCCCTCGCCCCGCCTCGCCACGACGGCCCTCGCCCTGGTGCTGACCGCTGGGACCGCCATGGCCGACGGCACCGCCAACCGCCTCTACGTCGAGGCGATCCGCGGCCTGGCCGAGTTGCAAAACGTGACGGATGCCACCCTGCAGTTGGAGCGCCTGCAGGCGATCCGCGCCAAGCTCGACCAGATCCTCGACGCGCATCCGGAGAGTGAGGTGGCGGTGCGCCTGGTGGAGCGACTGCATCCCGGGGCCGTCGACCGGCTGGCCAGGCTGGACGACTTGGAAGCGGCCCTTGCCGCCCGCGCCGCGTTGGACGACGCGACGATCGCCGCCCTTGCGGCAGCAGCGGCCCAGGTGCAGGAGCGGATCGACACGGTGCCGGCCATGGCGGCGCTCGCTGCTTGCAACGACGACCCGGCGATCGGCTGTCTCCGCCGTGCTGCGACCTTCAAGCTCGAAGAACTCGGTCTTTTTGCCGAGGACGATCTCGATCTCCGGGCGACGCTGCAGGCGCTCGACCTGGTCGAGCGCGTCAGCCGCGGCGACGATTTGGCCGACCTGGCGATGGCGGACGACGTCTGGGCGGACGCGCTGCCGGTGTTCACGGCGATCGACCTCTGGAGCCAAGTGCGCGGGGTGGACACGTTGACGCCGTGGCGGGCGGTGGACCCGGAGGTGTTGCCGGCGGATCTCGGCGGCTCGCTGGAGCCGCTCTTGGCCTTCTTGCGCGAGCGCGAAGAAGAAGCCGATCGAGACCTCCGCGAGATCGAAGCGGCAGCCTGCGTCGAAGCGCCCGATCCCCGCTTTTCCGTGTTGAGCCCCGTGCTCTGCGCCGAGGCGATCACGGCCGAAGCCTTGGCCGCCGTGTGGCAGGGGCTGCCCCCGTACGAGCGGCTGGGCGTGATGGAAATCTTCGGCCAGGCCGTCCGCGTCGAGGGCGCGCAGGCGAGTTGGGCCGCGTTTCTCTTCGGCCTGGATCGTCCAGCGGACCTGGAGCCGGAAGAAGCGCCATTTCTCGCCCGACTGATCGTTGGCGGCGCCGTCGCCTGGCATCTTCGACCCTGACAGCGCTTGCACCTTGCAACCATCCGGTTAGCGTGACTCCGATCAGGGAGAGACGTCATGACCGAAACGATCCGTTTCAACCTCGCCAATCCGGAAGGTGGCCTCGCGCGGGAGTTGGCCCCGGGCTTCGAGACACAGCTGTTCTGGGGCAAGCAGGCGATGCTGTCGGTGCTCTCCTGCGCGCCCAACGCCGCCGGCGAGATGCACTGGCACGACCAGGAGCAGTGGGCGGTGGTGCTGGAAGGCTCGGGCGTGCTGATCATCGGCGGCATCGACCATGACGTGGCGGCGGGTGACGTCTGCCTGATCCCCGGCGGCACCCCGCACAACTTCATCGCCGGGCCGGGTGGCGCCCGCATCCTCGACGTCTTCGCCCCGCCGCGCGACGCCTACCAAGCCGCTGGCAAGGGCTTTGCCGGCCAGAAATGATTGGGGCCTTCGAAGGGGTTTGATGGCGGCTGCAGCCTGCTAGGCTGATGCGCAAAGCCACATCTCGCGTGAGGGTTTCATGGGCTGGACCGACTATTTCGTGCTGCTCGGCTTCATCGCCGTTTGTGTCGTCGCGGCCTCCAGTGGAGCCGTGTTCCAGCCCGGTGCCTGGTACAAGACCCTGAAGAAACCCTGGTGGAACCCGCCGGACTGGATGTTTCCGGTCGTCTGGACGGTGCTCTACGCCTTCATGGCGATCGCCGGCTGGCTGGTATGGCGTTCGGCCGGCTCCTTTGGCGCAGCCGCCCTGCCCCTGACCTTCTTCGCCCTGCAATTGGTGTTGAACGCGCTCTGGTCGGCCATCTTCTTCGGCCTGAAGCGCATCGACTGGGCCTTGGTGGAAGTGGCCTTCCTGTGGGCGGCGATCCTCGCCTGCATCGTCACCTTCGCGCCCTTCAGCGCCACCGCCGCATGGCTGATGGCGCCGTATCTCTTGTGGGTGACCATCGCCGCCTATCTCAACTACACGGTGTTGAAGCTCAACCGTCAGGCGTTGGCCGCCTGAGCCTCCAGCCAACGGGCGGCGATCTCGGCGTAGATCGCCGCCGCGCGTTCCACCTTCGCCAGTTCGACCGACTCGTCCGGCTGACCGCTCTGCCCGATCTCGCCCGGCCCGACGATGGCGAACGCCACCTCGCGCCCCGCGGCCAGCACCGCCGCGTCGCTGAAATAGGGCACGCCGCGGAGCGCCGCCGGAGCCCCCATATGCGCGGTGCAAACCTCGCGGCAAAGTTGCACGAACGGCGCTGCGGCCGGGCTTTCGACCGCCGGCTTGAAGTCCAGCCGAGCGACCTCGAGGTCGGGCCCGACCGCAGCCCGCACGGCAGCGATGGCCGCCTCCGCCTCGATGCCGGGGTGCAGGCGTAGATCGACATCGGCGCTGCACGCATCCGGCGTGACGTTGACGGCCGAACCGCCTTCGATGCGCCCGACCGTGAGCCGCGGCGGCCCCAAGAGCGGGTGCGGCCGGCTGGGCAAGGCGAGGTCCTCCAGCCGGTTCAAGCCGCGGCGGAGCCCGTCGATGGCGTTGACCCCCGGATCGCCCGAAACGTGCCCGATGCGGCCCTTGGCCGTGAGCCGCAGCCACAAGGCTGCCATCTCGACGACGACCACGTCGAGCGAGCTGGGCTCGCCCACCAAGAGCGCGCCGATGCCGGCCATCCGCCCGCGCTCGACCACCCGGCGCGCCCCCAATAGGTTCGAACTCTCGCCGGCGGTGAACAGGAGCACCACGTCACCCGCGAGCGGCGTCTGCCGGCGCTGAAGTTGCCCTGCCGCCGCAATCATCGCGACAACGGCGGACTTCATGTCGGCGGTGCCACGCCCGTAGAGCCGTCCGCCTTCGACGATGCCGGCGAAGGGCGGCTTCGACCAGGCAGCCGTACCCACCGGCACGGTGTCGAGATGGGCGGACAAGGCCAAGGCGGGCGCCCTCCCTCGCCCCTTGATGCGGCCGATGACGTTGCAACGCCCGGGTGCGAACTCGTCGCATTCGGCAGCGATGCCCAGTTGGGTCAGCACCTCGTGCACCCGGGACGCGATGGCGCGCTCGTTGCCCGGCGGATCCGGGCTCGCCAAACCGATCAGCTCCCGCAACAAAGGCTCGATCGCCACCGATCCCACCACAGCGCGCCCTCTCATCTCCGCCCCGGCATTGCAACTTAGCTCATTCTCCGAATGGCGTGCCCATCCCGCACCCCCGCTCCCTCGGCCACCCCATGAGCTTACGATGCCACGGTTGGCCGGGCGACCAGTGCCGCGCCGCCATCTCGAAACGTCGCCTCGGCCACCGGCCGAGGCCGGGGGTTCCAAAGGGGGCCAAAAGCCCCCTTTGCCTTCCTCGAACCAGCCTGCCGGGCAACGAGAGCGTTCCCCTCAGCGGATGATCTCGGCCGCCGCCGCGAGTTGATCGGCTCGGCGGCGGTCAGCGATCTCGGTGGTCAGCTTGCGGGCGACGTCCGGTTGCATGGCGCCCAGGATCGGTGCGAGTTTCATGTCGCGCATGCGCAGGCTGAGCGGCACCAGCACCGCGAAGTCGAGTTGGTCGAAGATCACAGCGGCTTGCTTCGGCCGCATCCGCTCGTAGAGCTGGACCAAAGCGGCCAAGCGTTCTTCTTCCTCCTCGCTCAAGTCCTCGATCAACTCCTCGAGTTCGACCTTCAAGGTCTCCAGCCGCGCAACGTGCTGGCGCAACCGAGTTTCGGCCATCTCCAAAGCGACCTGGCGCACGGCCATGGCTTCTTGCTGGCGGGCCAGGGCCCGGCGCTCCTCCAAGAAGGGCTCGGGCTGCAACGGTTCACCGGCGAGGCCGAGCGGCCCGGCTGCGGGGTGGATCAATCGGTCGAGACGCTCGGCCAAAAGATCGGCGGCGGTCACGGGCTCGCTCGCCGCCGCCCCTGCCGGCGGGGGTGGCCCCGCTGCCGGCGCCAGTCGGGCCAAGGCTTCCGCTTCGACCGTCACCGCGAGGGGTCCGGTCTCGGCCGCGACGGTCGACGAAAGCGGCCAGCCCTCGAGCGACGCTACGGGCCCGACGAGCGCCGCGAGTTTGACGCCGAAGAGCACCACCAACGCTCCCATCGCCAAGGGCAAGGGCGATGGCCGGGGTCGGCCGGGTGCCGGGAGTTCAGACGCCCGCATCAGGGTTGACCCGCGACCGACTTCAACAGCGCGGCCAGCCCACCTTTACCCCCACCCGTGTCAACCGCGGCCGCAGCACCTGGCTGCGCCGGACGGCGTTCGCGTGGCTGGGTCGCGGCGGCGGCTTGGAGAAGTTCTTCGGGCGTACGCGCCCGCACGGTTTGGGCCTTGGCCGGTGCGGCCTCAGGGCCGGCACTTTGCACCTGCTTCAACCGTCGAATGGCGACTTCGGCTCGCTCGACGGTCAGATCGAGGGCGGTGACGAACGCCTGCAGGCGGTCGCGCTCGGCGCGAAAGGCGGCAAGGCGCCGCTGCACCAAGAAAAGATGCGCGATGGTGACGACCAGGAGCGCGCACACCACGAGGTCCAACCAATGGTCAAGCATCGTCGTGCTCCGGGTCCAGTTTGCGGTGATCGACTTTAATGGCGAGATGATCGCCCGTGCGCCCGATATGCCCCGTGAACATCGGCACGTGACCGCAGCGCAGTTCCACCGGCGAATCGGCCGTGGCGTTGAGGTTCAAGACGGTACCGACCTCGAAGGCGAGGACGTCGCCGAGGGCCACCACCTGCTGATCGAGAACGGCCTCCAACTGCACGTCGGTGGCGAGGATTTCGCGGGCCAGATGCCCTTCCCAGATCGAATCGCGGCCGAAGCGCTCGCCCATGAACATCTGCAACAGGAGGTCGCGCGCCGGCTCCAAGGTGGCGTAGGGCAGAAGGACCTCGAGGCACCCTCCCCGCTCCTCCATGTCGACGCGGAGCTTGAAGACCACGGCGGCATTGCCGGGCCGGGCGATGGCGGCAAAGCGCGGGTTGGTCTCCAGGCGCTCGAAATCGAAACGGACGCTGGTGATCGGGCTGAAGGCGAGGCTGAAGTCGTGCAGCAGAAGGCTGATCAGGCGGGTGACGAGGTTACCCTCGATCGTCGTATACGGCCGCCCTTCGACGCGCATCGGCGCCGTACCCCGGCGCCCGCCCAGCAAGACATCGACGATCGAATAGATCATCGCGCTGTCGACCGTGATCAAACCGAAATTGTCCCACTCGACCGCGCGAAAGACCCCGATCATCGCTGGCAAGGGTACCGAGTTGAGGTAATCGCCGAACCGCAAGGAGGCGATGTTCTCGATGGCGACGTCGACGTTCTCAGAGGTGAAGTTGCGCAACGACGTCGTCAACATGCGCACCAAGCGGTCGAATACGATCTCCAGCATCGGCAAACGTTCGTAAGCGATGCTGTTGTTGTTCAAGAGTGCCATGAGGCCGTCCTGGGCCTCGTTCGGCGCCTGATCGGCGACGCCCAGCAGGCTGTCGATTTCGTCCTGGTTGAGGACGCGGCCCTGTGCCTCGCTCGAACCCGATGCAGCCGGCGCATTGCCAGCCTCGGTTTCAGACGACATCATCTTGGCCCAAGATGAGGCGAGCGCATCGTCGCCGTCTTCGTCGGCCAAGGGTGCAGCGACGTCTTCGTCCTCGTCGTCACCGCCGGCCATCGCCGCCCACTCGGCGGCCATCGCATCCTGATCGACCGTCTCGTCGCCGCTGATCGGGTCCACGTCGTCGATGCCGGCCATGGCGATCTCCGCTGCCTGCGCCCGTGGCGCGCCTATTGCACCAGCATTTCTTTGAAGAGCACGTCCGCAACCCGTTGCGGCTGGATCGCCTGATGGATGCGGACGTGGAGGTCCTCCTTCAGGCGGAACATCGCCCCCGGGCTTTGCAGCTCTTCGGGGGTGAGCGTGCGCAAGTACATCTGGAAGCTGTCGACGATGCGCGGGCTCAGCTGGACGATCCGCTCGGCGACGTCCGGGTCGTCCACTTCGACGGCGACCCTGAGCTTCAAGAACCGCGGTCGGCCATCGCCGACCGCGAGGTTGACGAGCATCTGGGGCAAATCGACGAAGGTCGGCGCCGGGCCGATCGCCGGGGTGAGTTCGGCAGTCGCTACGGGCTCGTCTGGCGCCCCGGCCTCGGGAACGGCGGGTGCGGGGCTCAGCACGCCACTGAAGACCACGCCAGCACCTGCGGCCACCAACAGAAGGAGACCGCCGATGGCCAAGAAGATCAGCTTTTTCTTGCCCTTGCCGCCTTTCGCCGTGGTCTCGGCGGCTTCGACGTCTGCAGCCATGGGAGCGTTCCTGTCACGCGGGGGTCCAATCGACGAGACCAGAGCTTCCGGCTTCGGGGTAAAGAAATCCTTACGATGCGGGACGGTTCGGTCGGCTGCCGGCAAGTCTTGCCGGTTGCCACGGCTTGCGTCCCCCAGCCGACGGCACCGAGGCGGCGGATTTCTTGGTTAACGGCCGTTGGCACGAGCGTTGCGCCTAGGGGCAGCGAAGGGTCGGCCTTTTCGATCCGTGGAGCCCCGTCGATGGACGCCATCGGTTACGTTGCCCTCAGTCGCCAGCTCGGTCTCGAACGGCAGCTCGCGACCATTGCCAACAACATCGCCAATGCCAACACGACCGGCTTCCTAGCCGAGGAGATGACGTTCGAGGCAGTGTTGCAGCGTGCCAACCGCCGCGTCGGGATTGCCTACGTCCAGGACCTGAGCCCGCGGCCGGACATGAGCGAAGGCGAAATCAAGATCACGAAGAGCCCGTTCGATTTGGCCATCGCCGGCGACGGCTTCTTCGCGGTCGAGACGGACAACGGCATCCGTTACACCCGCGCTGGCCATTTCCGGCTCGACGACCAAAACCGCCTCGTCACCTACGACGGCAACCCGGTCTTGGACGTCGACGACCAACCGATCGTCTTGCCCGGCGAGGACCCGGCTGCCCTCCACGTCGCCGTCGACGGCACTCTTTCGATTGCCGGCGAAATCTTCGGCACCCTGCAGCGCGCCCGCTTCGTCGAACCCGAGCGCTTCATGCGCGAAGGGTCGATGCTGTTCGCCACCGCCGAGGTGCCCGAAATCGCCGCGGACTCGGCCGTCTACCAGGGCGCCTTGGAGGCCTCGAACGTCCAGCCGATCCTGGAGATGACGGCGATGATGCAGACCACGCGTGCCTTCGAGGCGACGCAAAAGCTGATCGAAACCCAACACGATCTCACCCGCCAAGCGGTCGAGCGCCTGCTCGACATGCGTAGCTGAAGGATAGGCCGATGCGCGCCCTGAACGTTGCCGCCACCGGCATGATGGCCCAGCAGCTCTTCGTCGAGACGATCTCCAACAACATCGCCAACATGACGACGACGGGCTACAAGCGCCGCCGCCCGGAGTTCCAGGATCTGCTCTACCAAAGCCAAAGGCGGATCGGCTCGACCACCTCCGATGCCGGCACCGTCGTGCCGACGGGCGTGCAGGTGGGCTTGGGCGTCAAGACCGCGGCCGTCTACCGCATCCACGACCAGGGCGACCTGGTGTCGACGTCGAACCCCTTGGACGTCGCCATACAGGGTGAGGGCTTCTTCGTCATCGACCTGCCGGACGGACGCGAGGCCTACACCCGCAGCGGCCACTTCCAGATCAGCCCCGACGGCATCCTGGTCAACAGCGACGGCTACGAGCTGATGCCCGGCATCCAGATCCCGGCCGAGGCGATCGAAGTCACCATCAATCAGTTCGGCGTCGTGCAGATCAAACTCGCTGGCCAGGTGGAGAGCGTCGAGGTCGGCCGCATCGAGCTTGCGACCTTCGTCAACCCGGTAGGTCTCGAGGCGATCGGCAACAACCTCCTGTTGGAGACCACCTCCAGCGGGCCGGCGAACATCCAAGCGCCCGGAACCGAGCAGACGGGCACCTTGCTGCAGGGCTTCGTGGAGAGCTCGAACGTCGACCCGATCCTCGAGATGACCACGCTGATCACGGCGCAACGAGCCTACGATCTTAACTCTAAAGTCATCAGTGCAGGCGATGAGATGATGGCGTCGGTCACGCGTTTGAGGTGAACCATGCGTCGGCTCTTCGCTGCCTGCTTCGTCGCGTTAACCATGATCTCGCCACTCCGCGCCGGCGAGGTCGTGCTGGCGGCGGGGCAGCCTCTCGACCAACTCGGGGTCGAGCGTTTGCTCGCGGAACGCTTGGCCGCTGCCATGGCTGCCGACGCGGTCCGGATCGCCGTGCAGCGCCCCATCCTGCCGCTCGGCAACCCCTATGGCAGCGAGGCGCGCCTTCGGCTGGAGGGGGTGAACGTGTTGCCGCGCGATCGCTTCACCGCGCGGATCGCGATCGTCACCCCCGCTTCGAACCTGCCCTTGACCCTGGTCCTGGAAGGCGAGGCCACACCGCTCCGGGCGATCCCGGTGCCGCGGATGCCGCTCGGGGTGGGCAGCACCATTGCCGATGCCGACCTCGATTGGCTGTTGCAGCCGGAGAGCCGGTTGCGGAGCGAGTGGGTTCGCGATGCCGGGGATTTGGTTGGGCAGGAAGTGCGCCGCGCGTTGCTCGCCGGCCGCCCGATCGCCGCGCATGCCATCGGCCAGCCTTACCTGGTGCGGCGCGGGGACAACGTGACCCTCGTCTACCGCCGCGGCGCACTCACCCTCGAACTCGCGGCCGCGGCCCAGGGCGACGGCGCCTTGGGCGATCAGGTCATGGTCCGCAATTCGCAGACCGGTGCGGTGGTCGAAGCCCGCGTACTGGCACCACGCACGCTGCTCTTGGAGATCGACCGATGAAGCCCCTGCCGCTGGTCCTTTGCCTGGCCCTCCTCGCCGGCTGCAACACCGTCGACCGGGTCAGCAACATCGGCCGCGCCCCGGAACTGTCGCCCATCCAAGACCCGGTGCGCGCACCGGACTACCGGCCGGTTTCCATGCCCATGCCGGCAGCGCAGCCACCCGACCCGATGTCGCCCAATTCGCTGTGGCGCACGGGTGCCCGTGGCTTCTTTCGGGACCAGCGCGCCAGGCAGGTCGGCGACGTGCTCACCGTCAACGTCAAGATCAAGGACCAAGCGTCCTTGCGCAACGAGACCGAGCGCGGGCGCACCAACAACGAAGGCATGGGCATCGACTACCTGTTCAATCTCGACGTGGCGCTCGCCAACGCGCTTGGCAGCGATTTCGACGCGTCGAACTCGGTCGGCCTCAACAGTTCCTTGCGCAACCAAGGGCGCGGCACGACGCGGCGCACCGAAGACATCGACACCAATGTCGCCGCGGTGATCGTGCAGACCCTGCCGAACGGCAATCTGGTCATCCAGGGCCGCCAGGAGGTGCGCGTCAACTTCGAGATTCGCGAGCTCTTGATCGCCGGTGTCGTGCGACCCGAGGATATCTCGCCGACCAACACCATCAGCCACGAGAAGATCGCCGAATTGCGGGTGGCCTATGGCGGGCGCGGTCAGCTCACCGACGTCCAGCAACCACGCTACGGTTCGCAAGTCCTCGACATCATTCTGCCGTTTTGAGGAGCTTGCCACCGCCACCGGCATGGGGCCGGCTTGCCTGAGGGCATCCTCGTCCGCCTCCGCCGACGGCTAGGTGCATGTTGCAACCCGTTTCATGTATCTTGGCCTGGGCTGGGTGGTGGGGCGGTCAAGGCTTCCCCGACCCGCGGCGAGCGATTTGTCATAATACCCGTTACCCCCAAGCTAAGCGCTTGTGCAGGAAAGAAAGTAGGGTGGGACAGTTCGTTTTGTAGAAACGTTTTTTTGGGCCGGGCCAGAGCGGTGCCGGGGGCGGGTGGTGGGAGATCGACCATGTCCAAAAAGCGGCTGGCAGGGTAGCACGAAAAGGGCTGAAATCCTAGAAAAGCTGAATCAGGCGACGACGCGGCCGTCGGGGGTGGGCCGGGGCGTGGCCGAGGGAGGTCAGGGCCTGGAGGCTGCCGGTGACGTCGTCGATGGGGCGTCGCTGCAAGGTGGACGCGATGGTTTCGAGGTGGCAGCCTTGGCACAAGTGGATGGCCGAACTCGGCCCGAA
>RECO01000298.1 GCA_007694015.1 Geminicoccaceae bacterium | reverse complement strand
CAGCCCGAAGCCTACGTGCCGCGCAGCGACACCTACATCGAGAAAACGGCGAGCATCAACGAGCAGATCGACCGTATGCGCCACAGTGCGACGCGGGCGCTGCTCGAGCGGGACGACGTCATCATCGTCGCCTCGGTCTCCTGCATCTACGGCATCGGCTCGCCCGAACTCTACTCGCAGATGGTCGTCGCCGTCGAAAAGGGCAGCACGGTCGACCGCACCAAATTGCTGCGCGCCTTCGTCGAGCTGCAATACAAGCGCACGAGCTTGGATTTGCAGCGCGGCTGGTTCCGCGCCAAGGGCGACACCGTCGAGATCTTCCCCTCGCATTTGGAAGACACGGCTTGGCGGCTGTCCTTGTTCGGCGACGAGGTGGAGCGCATCACGGCCTTCGATCCCTTGACCGGCGAGAAGCAGGGCGACCTCGACCAGATCAAGCTCTACCCCAACAGCCACTACGTGACGCCAAGGCCGACGCTGGCCGGCGCGGTCGAGCGCATCAAGGTGGAGTTGCAGGAGCGGCTGGAGGAATACCGGGCGATGGGCCGTCTCTTGGAGGCCGAACGCCTGGAGCAGCGCACCACCGCCGACATGGAGATGATGCTCACCACCGGCAGCTGCCCCGGCATCGAGAACTATTCACGCTACCTCACGGGCCGTGCCCCAGGCGAGCCGCCGCCGACCTTGTTCGAGTACATCCCCGAAAACGCGCTCCTGATCGTCGACGAGAGCCACGTCACGGTGCCGCAGGTGGGCGGCATGTACAAAGGCGACTACGCCCGGAAGTCGACCCTCGCCGAGTTCGGCTTCCGCCTGCCGTCGTGCAAGGACAACCGCCCCTTGAAGTTCGAGGAGTGGGACCAGATGCGGCCGCAGACGGTGTTCGTCTCGGCAACGCCGGGGCCTTGGGAACTCCAGCGCACCGGCGGGGTGTTCGTCGAGCAGGTGATCCGGCCGACCGGCCTCGTCGATCCGATCTGCGAGGTGCGCCCGGTCGAGCACCAGGTCGACGACCTCCTGTTCGAGGCCAAGGCCTGTGCCGCCAAGGGGCTCCGCACCCTCGTCACCACGCTGACCAAGCGCATGGCCGAGGACCTCACCGAGTACCTGCACGAGCAGGGGGTGAAGGTCCGCTACATGCACTCCGACATCGAAACCCTGGAGCGCATCGAGATCGTCCGCGATCTCAGGCTCGGCAAGTTCGACGTGCTGGTCGGCATCAACCTGCTCCGGGAAGGGCTCGACATCCCGGAATGCGGCCTCGTCGCCATCCTCGATGCCGACAAGGAGGGCTATCTCCGCTCGACCACGTCGCTGGTGCAGACCATCGGCCGCGCCGCGCGCAACGTCGACGGCAAGGTTCTGCTCTACGCCGACCAGATGACGCGCTCGCTGCAGGCGGCCTTGGACGAGACCGAGCGCCGGCGGGAAAAGCAGCTCGCCTACAACGCCGAACACGGCATCACGCCCGTCACCATCAAGCGCCAGATCGCCGAGCTGATGGGCGCCGTGGCCGAGCGCGACTACGTCACCGTCGACATCGGCGAGGACGCCCCGGCCTCGATGGCCGGCCTCGACCTCCACGCCTATATCGGCCAGCTCGAAAAGAAGATGAAGGACGCCGCGGCCAACCTCGAATTCGAGGAGGCAGCGAGGCTACGCGACGAGATCAAGCGGCTGGAGGCCGGCGAACTCGGCCTGAAGCCCGGCGAGGTCCGTCGCTCGAAGGACGACTACGCGCCGCAAAAGCGGAGCCCCGAACGCAAGCCCCGCATGACCAAGGGCAAGTGGTCAGGCAAGCCGAAGCGGGGGCGCTGAGGCCGCAGCGGGCGGAGCCACGCCCGTCGAAATCTAGGCGACGTGCGGCCAGCAGCGTTGGATGAGGGCGCGCACGGCGCGGCCGCGGTGGCTGATGGCGGCCTTTTCGGCCATCGTCAGCTCGGCACAAGTGCGGGTTTCGCCCAAGGGCTGCACGATCGGGTCGTAGCCGAAGCCGCCTTGGCCGCGCGGCGGAAAGGCGAGGGTGCCTTCCAATCGGCCCTCCACCGTTTCGAGGTGCCCATCGGGCCAAGCGAGCACAAGTACGGCAACGAAGGCGCAAGCCAGGTCCGCTTCCGCCAGGCTGCCGTATTTGCCGACCAGTTCGCGTTCGATGCGCGCCATCGCGGGGCCGAAATCGCGGCCGGGGGCGGCCCAGAGCGCGCTGTCGATGCCGGGAGCACCGCCCAGACCCCGGACCTCCAGCCCGCTGTCGTCGGCAAGGGCCGGCTGACCGGTCGCGGCCACGGCGGCCTCGGCCTTGATGCGGGCATTCTCGAAGAAGCTGGCGCCGGTTTCGGCGGGTTCCGGCAGATCACCGAGCATGTCGAGGGCGACGCCGGTCGGCGCCAAGAGCTCCTCGAACTCGCGCACCTTGCCCGGATTGTGCGTGGCGAGCAGCAGGCGGCGCTGGGTGAAGGCGCGCGCCATCTAGGCGCCTCCGCCCAAGGCCTCGGCTTGGATGACGCAGAGCTGACGCACGCCATGGGTGGCGAGCCCCAGCAATTCGTCGATCACGGCGAGGTCCAGGGGCTCGTCCTCGGCCGTCACCTGCATCTCGACGATCCGCCCGCTTTCGGTCAGGACGAAATTCGCATCCGCCGCCGCCGTGCTGTCCTCCTCGTAGTCGAGATCGAGCAGGCAGACGCCGCCGACGAAGCCGCAGGAGACGGCCGCCACCGCCTCCAGCAGCGGCACCCGCGGCAACTCGCCGGCCTTGACCAGGCCGGACAACGCGCGGTGCAGGGCCACATAGCCGCCGGTGATCGAAGCGGTACGGGTGCCGCCGTCGGCCTGGAGGACATCGCAGTCGATCACCACCTGGCGCTCGCCCAAACCCTCGAGGTCGGTGACCGCGCGCAAGGAGCGGCCGATCAGGCGCTGGATTTCCTGGGTGCGCCCGCTCTGCTTGCCGCGGGCCGCTTCGCGCGGGCTCCGGGTGTGGGTCGAGCGCGGCAGCATGCCGTATTCCGCCGTCACCCAGCCCTTGCCGGTGTTGCGCAGGAATGGGGGCACGCGCGCCTCGACGCTGGCGGTGCACAGCACGTGCGTGTCGCCGAAGCGGACCAGGCACGAGCCCTCGGCGTGGCGCGCCACGTCGACTTCCAACACCACCTCTCTAAGCGCATCGCTGGGACGTCCGATACGGGGCAACTGGTCCTCCTTTGCCGGACGATCTGCCGGATGCGCCCGTCTAGCCCAGCTGATGCGGCGGGAAAAGGCCGGGCAGGGCGTTTGCAGCCGACGAGGACCAGCGCCGCCCTGCGCCCGCGCGGTCAGATGTCCAAGTTGACCACGCGCAGGGCGTTTTCCTGGATGAAGTCGCGGCGCGGCTCGACGATGTCGCCCATCAGGGTGGTGAAGATCTCATCGGCTTCGTCGGCGTGGTCGATCTTGACCTGGATGAGCGAGCGCACGGTCGGGTCGAGCGTCGTTTCCCAGAGTTGCTCGGGGTTCATTTCGCCCAAGCCTTTGTAGCGCTGAATGGAGAGGCCCTTGCGACCTTCGGTGATGAGGGCCTCGATCAGCGCGGTCGGGCCGCTGACCGGCGTGCGCACGTCCTTGCGCACCAGTATCAGGCTCGGGTCGGTGAGTTCCGGGGCCTCGAGCAGGGCCTGGGCCAGGCGGCGGCCCTCGCCCGACCGGAAGAGGGCCACGTCGACCCGCCAGTCCTCGCGGCGCTCGATGCGCGCCCGGTGGAAGCGGAGGCTGTCGCCGCCGACGAGGTCGGCGGTCCAGGTGGCGTCGCCCTGCTCGGTGAGGCGGCGTGCCACGGTCTGGCCGAGGCTGAGGAGGTCGGCTTCCTCCTCCGGCGGGTGCTCGCCGAAGGCACCGGCCACGGCGAGCGCGTCGATCACCTCGATCGGGGTGCGCTGGGCGAGCGTGACGACCAGGTCGTGGGCGCGGCGGGCGTGGGCCACGACTTCGGTGAAGCGCTCGGACGGTAGGGCCGCACCGTCGACCTCGAGCACGGCATCGGCCGTGGCACTTTCCAAAAGATAGCTCTCCAGTGCCGGGTCATTCTTCAAATAGGTCTCGCGCTGGCCGCGCTTCACTTTGTAGAGCGGCGGCTGCGCGATGTAGAGAAAGCCACCTTCCACCAGCTGCGGCATGTGGCGGTAGAGGAAGGTCAAGAGCAGCGTGCGGATGTGCGAGCCGTCGACGTCGGCGTCGGTCATGACGACGACGCGGTGGTAGCGCAGCTTGTTGATGTCGAACTCGTCGCCGATGCCGGTGCCCAGGGCCGTGATCAGCGTGCCGATTTCCTGGCTGGAGAGCACCTTGTCGAGGCGGGCCCGCTCGACGTTCAAGATCTTGCCGCGCAGGGGCAGGATTGCCTGAAACCCGCGATCGCGGCCTTGTTTGGCCGACCCGCCGGCGCTGTCGCCCTCGACGATGAAGAGTTCGGCCTTGGCCGGGTCGCGCTCCTGGCAGTCGGCGAGCTTGCCCGGCAGGTTGGCAATGTCGAGCGCACCCTTGCGGCGGGTGAGTTCGCGCGCGCGGCGGGCGGCCTCGCGCGCGGTCGCGGCTTCGATCACCTTCGCGACCACGTTCTTGGCGTGCGCCGGGTTCTCGCCGAACCAGCGCGCGAGGCCGTCGGCGACCACGTTCTGCACCACCGGCATCACCTCGGAGGAGACCAGCTTGTCCTTGGTCTGCGAGGAGAATTTGGGGTCGGGCATCTTGACCGAGAGGACGCAGGTGAGACCCTCGCGGGCGTCGTCGCCGACCATGGCGACCTTCTGCGCCTTCTGGTTCCCGCTCTCCTGCACGTAGGCGTTGATCGCACGGGTGAGGGCGGCCCTGAAGCCGGCCAGGTGCGTGCCGCCGTCACGCTGCGGGATGTTGTTGGTGAAGCAGAGGCAGGTCTCGTGGTAGCCGTCGTTCCACTGCAGGGCGCAGTCGACCTCGATGCCATCGCGGCTGCCCTTGAGCAGGATCGGCGGTTGAAACAGGGCCTGCTTCTTGCGGTCCTGGTAGGCGACGAAGGCGGCAACGCCCCCTTCGTAGTGCAAGCACTCCTCCTTGACCGGGTCCTCCCGCTCGTCGCGCAGCACGATCAGCACGCCGGAGTTGAGAAAGGCCAGTTCGCGCAGCCGGTGTTCCAGCGTTTGGTAGTTGAAGCGGGTGTCGCTGAACACGCCGATCGACGGCATGAAGGTCACGCGGGTGCCGCGCCGGCCGGGGGCCTCCTCCTTGACCGTCAGCGGCGCCACCGGCGTGCCGCCGTGTTCGAACCGCATGTAGTGGAGCTTGTCGTTACGCCAGATCTCCAGGTCGAGCCAGTCCGAGAGGCCGTTGACGACGGAAATGCCGACGCCGTGCAGCCCGCCCGAGACCTTGTAGGAGTTCTGGTTGAACTTGCCGCCGGCGTGCAGCTTGGTCATGATGACTTCGGCGGCCGAAACGCCTTCGCCCAGGTGGATGTCGACCGGGATGCCGCGGCCGTCGTCGGTGACGCTGACCGAGCCGTCCTTGTTCAAGGTGACGTCGACCCGGTTGGCATAGCCGGCGAGCGCCTCGTCGATGGCGTTGTCCACCACCTCGAACACCATGTGGTGCAGGCCCGAGCCGTCGTCGGTATCGCCGATGTACATGCCCGGCCGGCGCCGCACCGCTTCCAGACCCTCCAGCACCTGAATGGAGGTCGAATCGTAGGTGGGCTCTTCGGCTTCAGCGGTCATCGAACATTACCTTCGCTTGGTCGACGGTCAGAAACTGGGCATGGCCCTCGAGCGGTTCGAAGCCGTCGGGCTCCGTGCCGGTGAGCCAGGCCTGGGCTCCGGTGGCGAGGATTTCGTGCACCAACTCGCTGCGGCGGCGACGATCCAGATGGGCACCGACCTCGTCGAGGAGGAGCAGCGGCCAGCGGCCGGAGCGGTCGCGGCCGAGATGGCTTTCGGCCAGGACGAGCCCCACCAGCAGCGCCTTCTGGCGGCCCGTTGATAGCCGGCCTGCGGGGCTCGCGAGCTCGACGTCGTGCACTTCGAGGTCGCTCCGGTGCGGGCCGATGCGGGCCCCACCGGTGAGGCGGTCGTCGTCCCGGCAGCCGGCGAGGCCATGGCTCAACCAGTCCTCGACGTCGATGGCCGCCTGGTGGCGCAGACGCTCTTCGACCTCGCCCCGAACGTGGAGGCGGGCGACCGGAAAGGGCGTGGCCCGCGCGGCGAGGCGCCGGTTCAACTCGGTCGTGACCTCCAGCCGCGCCGCGGCGATCGCCGTGCCGGCTTCGGCGGCTTGGCGCTCGAGGCTGGTGAGCCAATCGCCGTCCTGATGGCCGCCACGCAGCAGCTTGGAGCGCTCGCGGATCAGGTGTTCGTAGCGGGCGAGTTGGCGGGCGTGCGTCGGATCGCCCGCATGGACCAGACGGTCGAGGAAGCGGCGCCGTGACGCCGTGCCTTCGACGAACAGCCGATCCATGGCCGGCGTGAGCCAGACCGCTGCCGTGATCTCGGCCAGGCGCGACGAGGTCGGGATGGCCATGCCATCGACGTGAACTTCGCGTCGCTCGGCGCCTGCGGCGAGCGACGTGCCGACCGCCCGCTCGCCGTCGGGCGTGGCGAAGCGGGCGAACACCGTAAAGCCGCCGGCGCCAGCCTGGGGCAGGTCGCGCAGTGCCGCCCGGCGCAGACCGCGGCCGGGCACCAGCAGCGACAAAGCCTCCAAAAGGTTGGTCTTGCCCGCACCGTTGGGCCCGGTGACGACGCAACAGCGGCCGTCGAGGTCGAGCCGGAGCTGCGGGTAGTTCCGAAAGGTGGTGAGTTCCAAGGTGCGCGCCGCGATCCGGGCATGGGTCCGCGGCGCGGGCATCGTCACCACCCGGAGGGTGGCCCCCATCAAACCCGCATCGGCATCAAGACGTAGACCACGCCGCCATCGCCGGAATCCCGCACCAGCGTCGGTGCCGAGGGGCTGGCGATCTCGAGGTCGAGGGTGTCGCCCGAGATTTGGGAGAGCATTTCGAGGACATAGCGGGCGTTGAAGCCGATCTCCAAGGGGGTGTCCGCGTAGCCGCAGTCGATCTCGTCCTGGCCGCGGCCGGTCTCGGAGCTGATGGCCGTGAGGGTCAATCGGCCGGAGGCGAGGCTGAGCTTGATGGCGCGGGTCTTCTCGGTGGCGATGGTGGCGACGCGGTCGACGGCCTTGGCGAAGGCTTGGGTGTCGAGGGTGCAGCGCTTGTCGTTGCTCTGCGGGATGACCCGCTCGTAGTCGGGGAAGGTGCCGTCGATCAGCCGCGAGACGAGCTGGGCGTCGCCCACCCGGAGCTGGATTTTGCTCGCGGAAAGGCTGAGGTGGACCTCCTCGGCGCCGTCGATCAGCTTGCGGATTTCGCCCACCGCCTTTCTGGGCACAATGATCGGCGGCATGCCGGCCGCACCCTCGGGCAGCGGTGCTTCGACCTTGGCGAGGCGGTGGCCGTCGGTGGCGACCGCCCGCAGCACCGACGTCGCACCCTGCTCCACGGTGTGGAAGTGCAGCCCGTTCAGGTAGTAGCGCGCTTCCTCGGTCGACATGGCGAAGCGGGCCTTGTCGATCAGGCGGGCGAGGTCCTTCGCCTGCATCTTGAAGCTGCGCTCGAAGCTCTCGGTGTTCATCGACGGAAAGTCGGCGGC
Organism: Geminicoccaceae bacterium; assembly: GCA_007694015.1. Lineage (GTDB taxonomy): Bacteria > Pseudomonadota > Alphaproteobacteria > Geminicoccales > Geminicoccaceae > RECO01. The sequence goes on along the minus strand of RECO01000298.1, from coordinate 3,276 downwards.
GGGCAGGGTCGGAAGGTCGAAGACCGTGCGCCCGGCAGTCACCGTCGCCTCGCTCCGCTCCGGATCCTTGCCGATCTGCACCGTGGTGCCATCGGGCAGCTTGCGGACGACGTCGAACAGCGTGTGCGCCGGCAAGGTGAGGGCGCCAGCGCGCAGCACCTCGGCCGGGGCGGTCTCGTGGATGGTCAGTTCCAGGTCGGTGGCGATCAGCCCAAGCCGCCCCTCGGCCGCATCCATGCGGACATTGCCCAGAATGGGGATGGTGGTGCGGCGCTCGACCACGTTTTGGGCGTGGTTCAAGAGGGAAAGTAGGCTCGTCCGCTCGATGGAGACTTGCATCGCCGGCTCTGGGTCCTCGTCGTTCGGTCAAACACGACCTTCGAACGGCCCGGCATCACCGGTCATCCAAAGGATCGACAGCATAGCAGACTTGACCAGCTTGACAGCGTTTTTCACCCGGATCCGCGGCGGAATCGGTCGCCACCGACAGCACGGACGTGGCAAGGGCAGCACCGCTGCCCAGGAGTGAAGCCCTCTCGGTTTCTTGCCGTCGCGCAACCTATCCCTGGAGCCGCCGCCGCAGGGTTTCGACGTCGCGGGCGATGGTCTCGTCGTCGCGGATCAGTTCTTCGACCTTCTTCACCGCGTGCATCACCGTCGTGTGGTCGCGGTTGCCGAAGCGGCGCCCGATCTCGGGCAGCGAGCGGGGCGTCAGTTGCTTGGCGAGGTACATCGCCACCTGGCGCGGCCGCGCCACCACGCGTGAGCGCCGCTTGGAGCCCATGTCGGCGAGTTTCAGGTTGTAGTGCGCGACCACGGCCTTTTGGATCTCCTCGATGGAGATGCGGCGCTCGTTGGCGCGCAACAGGTCGTGCAGCACGTCCTGGGCGGTATCGAGGGTCAGCGGCCGGCCGAGGAGCGTCGTCTGGTGGACGACCCGGTTCAGTGCCCCCTCCAGTTCGCGCACGTTCGAGGTGATGCGCTCGGCCAGGAACTCCAGGAGCTGCGGCGGCACCGCGACGTTCGGCATTTTCGCCGCCTTGGTCTGCAGGATGCCGAGGCGCAGTTCGTAGGTCGTGGGGTGGATGTCGGCGACGAGGCCCCAGCTGAGGCGCGAGCGGACACGCTCCTCCAAGTCCTCCAGGGCGGACGGGCTGCGGTCGGCCGAGATGACGATCTGGCTGCCGCGCTCGATCAGTTCGTTGAAGGTATGGAAGAACTCTTCCTGCGTGTTGTTCTTGCCGCCGATGAACTGGACGTCGTCGACCATCAAGAGATCGACGGAACGGAACAGTTCCTTGAAGCTCAGCGTGCTGTTCGTGGTCAGCGCCCGCACGAACTGATACATGAACTTTTCGGCGGAGAGGTACACGACACGGCGTGAGGGGTCCTGGCGGCGGACCTCCCAGGCGATGGCGTGCATCAGATGCGTCTTGCCGAGGCCGACCCCGCTGTAGAGGAAAAGCGGGTTGAACGGCGGCTTGGCCGACGAGGCGACGCGTTTGGCGGCGGCGAAGGCGAAGTCGTTGCTCTTGGCGACGACGAAATTGTCGAAGGTGAAGCGCGGGTCGATCGGCGCCGAATAGCCGTCAATCGCTTGCAGCGACGGCGCGGTCGGCGACGAGATGATCGCTGGCGCGGCCACGGGTGACGGTGCGGCTTCGCTGCGAGGCTCCAGGCGGAGGCCTTGCGCGGTGCCGCTGACGTCGAGCGCCACCTTGCGGACCTGCGGATTGACGCGGCTCCAATAGGTGCGAATGCGGTCGGCGTAATGGGCGGCCACCCAGTCGCGCATGAACGGCGTTGGTGCGCCGATCACCACCCGGTCGCCGTCGAGTTCGGCTGCGTGCAGCGGCTGCAACCACGTCGTGTAGGCGGTATCACCAACGTCATCGCGGAGCATCGTCTGCACGTCGGCCCACTGCTGCTCCAGGTTTTTCGTCGACGACACGAGCATGGTCTCTCCCGATTGGCTGGCAGCAACGCGCTGCCGCCCGCCGAATGTCGTTCTCACCAACGAGCGTGGCGTGCTCAGGCTTGGGAAGTGGGGTCCTGAACGGAGGACCCGCACCTCCCAAGCCCGCTACGGCACCGTCCCGCAGCCCCCTGCTGGCCCATCCAGTCTACGGGACGCAGCAATCGAAAAAAAATGTCAAGTAAAAGTGAGGCGCATTGATCGCTCCATTATTCTAAAAAGCGCTAGGTTTTTGGCCTTTGTCGCCGGACCAAAGTCCTTGACCGTCGCTAACGACGTTATAACCATGTAGCCGACCGTTCCGAGCGGGAGCAAGTGGGCTGAAAAGAGAACGCGTTTAGGTGAAAAACGTGCACGAATGCAAAGGGCGCTGGAAGTCTCAGCGCCCTGCCTTTGAAATGATCATGTTGTATTTTAAACGACTTCGCCTGAAGTCGGCACCGAACGATGTCGTGACTTAGCTGGCCGGCGCGAGTTTGTTGACGCGTTGCGCCAATCGCGAGATTTTGCGTGCTGCCGTGTTTTTGTGCAGTACACCCTTGGTCACGCCACGCGCGATCTCCGGCTCTGCCAGCCGGAGCGCCGCGGTGGCTGCAGCCGCGTCACCGGTAGCGAGGGCTGTTTCCAGCCGTTTCACGAAGGTGCGGATGCGGCTGACCCGCGCGCGGTTGATGGTGGTGCGACGCACGGTTTGGCGCGCGCGCTTCTTGGCGGAAGAGGTGTTGGCCATGATCTCTGGTCGTCATCCTTGAGCGAAGGGCTGCACTTTTAATCCGAGCGGCGGCCCCGGTCAATCTTCATGCGCCGGCTGGCGGTGCCGCGGCGACGCGATCAGCGGTCTTGGAATTCCGGGCTACGCTTTTCGGCGAAGGCCGCCATCCCCTCGCGGCGATCCTCGGTGGCGAACGTCGCGTAGAACAGCTGACGCTCGACCTGCATGCCGGTCTCCAGGGTGGTCTCGTAGGCCGTGTTCACCGCCTGCTTGGCCATGGCGACGATCGGCTTCGACTTCTCGGCGATGGCCTGGCCGAGCTTCAGCGCTTCGTCGACGAGGCTCTCCAAGGGCACCACGCGGGCCACGAGATTGGCGCGCTCGGCGGCTTCGGCATCGAGCATCCGCCCGGTGAGCACCATTTCCATGGCCTTGGCCTTGCCCACGGCGCGGGTGAGGCGCTGGGTGCCGCCGGCCCCGGGGATGGTGCCGAGGTTGATCTCGGGCTGCCCGAACTTGGCGTTGTCGGCACAAATGATGATGTCGCACATCATCGCCAGCTCGCAGCCGCCACCAAGCGCGTAGCCGG
>RECO01000311.1 GCA_007694015.1 Geminicoccaceae bacterium | reverse complement strand
TCAAGCGCATCGGCGACGTCGCCCTCTTGCGCGAGGGCCAGTTCACCGAGGACGCAGGCCCGCTCGCCCACCCGATCCGCCCGGCCACCTATGTCGAGATCAACAACTTCTACACCCGCACGGTCTACGAGAAGGGTGCCGAAGTCATCCGCATGATCGAGACCTTGATCGGCAAGGCGGCCTTCGCCAAGGGGCTCCAGCTCTATTTCGACCGCCACGACGGCGAGGCGGTGACCTGCGAAGACTTCGTTGCCGCCATGGCCACCGCGTCGGGGCGCGACTTCGGCCAGTTCTTTCGCTGGTACCATCAAGCGGGCACGCCGCGGGTAACGGTCGAAAGCCACCACGACGCGGCGACGGAGCGCTACACCCTCACGCTCAGGCAATCCACCCCACCAACCCCGGGCCAGCCCAGCCAAGAGCCGTTCGTGATCCCCTTGCGCCTCGGGCTCATCGGCCCGGACGGCAGGGCCCTGCCACTGCAACTCCAGGGCGAGAATGCGCCGGGTGGCAGCGAACGCGTCCTGGAGTTCACCGAGGCCGAACGGACCTTCACCTTCGAGAACGTGCCGGCCCGCCCGGTGCCATCGCTGTTTCGCGGCTTTTCCGCACCGGTGCGGATCGAGGCCGCCCTTACGGACGACGACCTGGCCCATCTTCTGGCCTTCGATACCGACGGCTTTGCGAAGTGGGATGCCGGGCAAAGCTTGGCCCTTCGCGAGCTTTTGCGCCTCATCGAATCCGGCCGGCAGGGGGCGGTGGCGACCCTTTCGCCGCGTCTGGTGGAGGCCCTGGCCGCGGTGCTCGACGACGCCGGCCTGGAGCCGGCATTCAAGGCACAGCTCGTGGGCCTGCCGTCTGCGACCTATCTGGGCGAGCAGATGGCCGTGATCGACGTCGAGGCGATCGGCGCCGCCCGTGAGCGCGCCCAGGCAGCGCTCGGGGCGGCACTCGCCGAGCGTTGGCACCAGCTGGTCGCCAGCCACGACGACGCCGACTTCCAGCTCACGAGCGAAGCCATGGGCCGGCGCCGGCTGAAGAACACGAGCCTCGCCTATCTGGCCCACGGCGCGCCGGACACGGTTCGGGCACGCATCGTCGACCAGGCGCTGCATGCGACCAACATGACCGACCAGCTGGCCGCCCTCGCCATGGTGGCGCGGCGCGATTGGCCGGAGCGGCAGGAGGTGCTCGATGCCTTCTACGCCCAGTGGCAGCACGAACCGCTGGTCGTGAACAAATGGTTCTCGGTCCAGGCCATGGCCGAGCGCGACGCGGTGGTCGAAGAGGTCGAGGCGCTGCTCCGCCATCCGGCCTTCACCGTCAGCAACCCCAATCGGGTGCGCGCCGTGGTCGGCGTGTTCGCCGCCGCGAACCCGCTCGGCTTTCACCGCCAGGATGGCCGCGGCTATCGGCTGGTCGCCGACATGGTCGCCACCCTCGACCGCAAGAACCCCCAGATCGCGGCCCGCCTCGCCACCACCTTCAACCGCTGGCGCCGCTACGATCCGCACCGCCAACGCCGCATGTGCGCCGAACTCGAACGCCTCGCCGCCACCGAAGGCCTCTCCCGCGACCTCTACGAGATCGTCGAAAAGTCGCTGCAGGCGAACCCGAACCCGCCGGGCTGAAGCCCCGCGGTCATGGTTGGCTGCGACACCGTCCGCCGAGATCGCGAGTTCGCCGCACCCGCCAAGCCCGCCGCGGCAGCGCGTCGCGCCGCTTGCGCGAAGGCGCCGCGCTGCCGTTGGCTGAAGTGCGTCGCGGCGGCTCCGGGTGAGCCCGCTTGACGAGCGATCCACTATCCAAGCACTGGTCTGTTCGACAACGGCCAGAGTTCGGTGGACGCGCGCGTCATGCCGCGCGCCGCGACCGCTCGGCCGGGTTCAGGGCTCCGGCCATCGGATACGGGGTGGGCGCAGCAAGGGGTAACGATCGAGGTCGTCGCGCTCAGCGGGCGCGCCAATCGGCCACGTTGCCGGTGCCGATGTGGTGCATCTCGTAGGGTGTCGTCTGGTACATCTCGTTGATCCAGTTTCCGAACAGCAAGTGGGCGTAGGCCCGCCAGCGGTTGACCGGTTCGCGGCTGGGCTCGTCGCTCGGATAATAGTTCAGCGGGACTTCCACATCTTCCCGGCTGCCCAGGTCGCGGCGATATTCCTCGTCCAGGGTGTAGGTGTCGTATTCCAGGTGATTGAACATGAACACCTGCCGGTGGACGCGATCCTCCATCAAGCACAGCCCGGCGACGGGCGAGGTGGCGAGCACGTCGAGCCCTGGGCTTTTTGGCAAGTCGTGGCCGCGGATCTCGGTATGGCGCGACACCGGCACCAGGAACTCGTCGTCGAAGCCGCGCAGCAGGGGTGAGCGAGCGCCATTCTTCGCCGTCACCCGATGCCAGAAAATGCCGAAGCGCTTCGTCGGCAGTGCATGTTTCGGCACTTTGTGGAAATGATAGAGAGCTGCCTGCGCTCCCCAGCAGATGTTGAAAGTCGAATGGACGTTGGTCTGTGTCCATTCGAAAATCGCGCTCAACTCCTGCCAATATTTGACGTCCTCGAAGGCCATGAGTTCGACCGGGGCGCCGGTGACGATCAGGCCATCGAATTTCTCGCGGGCCACGTCCTGCCAAGTAACGTAAAAGCGCTCCAGATGGCTCGGTGCGGCGTGCGCCGGTCGATAGCTTCCCGTCATCAACAGGACCAGTTCGATCTGCAGCGGCGTTGCACCCAAAAGCCGTGCCAGCTGGGTTTCGGTCTTGGGCTTGTCGGGCATCAGGTTCAACAGGGCGATTCGCATGGGACGGATGTCCTGTCGCGCAGCGACGTGTTCGTCGATGAGCTGCACGCCTTCGGCCGCGAGTTGGTGGAAGGCCGGCAGGTCGCTCGGCAACTTGATGGGCATTCTCGTCCTCGCCTGCAAACGCGGCCATCCGCGTCCGAGCCTCGCGAGGTAGAAACCGACCTTTGGACTGTCAAGCGCAGCCGGCTTGCCGTTGCCAAGAATAAGTATATATTCCTTTGTCAGGTCAGCGTTAACGAGGTATCAACCCAACCGGCGTAGGGCTGATCTGCCAGGAACACGGCCGTCAGGAGCCAGCCATGACCATCGAGCGCAGAGAGCCCCTTGCCGCTCCCGCCATCGAGCCGCCCTTTGCGGTCGACGACGTTCCGGGCGGTGCCGCCACCACCAGCGTGGTTTGCGGTGCGCTCAGCCTGTTCGGCCTTGCGGTCGTGCTGTCACCGCTCGCCTTCCTCTATGGTCTTGCGGCGGTCGACGGGGGGCGGCGTTGGACCGGCCTGTTCGGGATCACACTCGGCATTGCCGGGCTCTTCCGTATGCCCGAGTTCTGGGCCGTTTTCGGCTACCGTTGAGCCGGCCTTTGCCCCCTTGTCGAGTGCGGTCGGCGGGGGACCGCCGACCTTGAGGCTCGATCCTCAATAGCCGCGTTGGCGGTCGACCAGATCGTGTGGCGTCTCGCCCCGACGAAACCGGCGGATGTTGGCGGCGGCGATTTTGGCCGCACTGGCCGGGTCGGTCTGCGCTGCCACGTGCGGAAACACCTGAATGCGCGGATGCGCCCAGAAGGGGTGGTCGGCCGGCAGCGGTTCGATCTCGAACACGTCGAGCACGGCCTCGGCCAAGTGCCCACGATCGAGCGCGTCGATCAGATCCGCTTCGACGACGTGACCGCCACGGGCGACGTTGATCAGCATCGCCCCTTTGGGCAAGGCGGCCAACAGGCGGGCGTCGATCAAGCCGCGCGTTGCGGCCGTCAGCGGCGTCAGGTTGACCAGGATTTCCGTCCCGCCGAGCATCGTTTGCAGCCCATCCGAGCCGGCGAAGGTGGCCACACCGTCGATCGCGCGTTGGTGGCGTGACCAGCCGAGCAAGGAGAAGCCCAACGGTTGCAACATGCGCATGCAGGCGCGGGCCAGCTCACCTGTGCCGAGAAACCCGACCGTGCGCTCCCGTGCCAGCTTCTGCGGGTCCTTCGACCAGACGCGCTGACGCTGGCTGCGGGCGAAGCGTGCGTGATCGCGGTGCAGCGCCAGGACGTGCGCGGCGACGCCTTCCGCCATCGCCTGGCTCATGTTCGGATCGACCAGGCGGGCGAGCGGTGCGGCAGGCGGCAGCGCCGGGTTGTGGACCAGATGCTCGACACCCGCCCAAAGCGACTGCACGAAGCGGATGCTGCCGAACGGCGCCAGCTTGTCGGGTGCCGGATTGGCGGCGATGACGACGTCCACCGTGGCCGGGTCGCCGGTAAAGTCGACGGCGGGGTGGATCTCTTCTTCGGGCATGGCCGCTTGGAGCAGGGCGACCCAACGCCGTTCCGCGTCGGGTGCCAGATTCGAAACGAGGACGATGGGCAAGGTCAGGCTTTCCGTTGCAGTTCGAACAGCTTCGCGTCGTAGGCCGCGAGCCCTTGCCAATACTGTTCGAGTTCGGCCGTGAACAGCCCGCGCGTGATCCCTGCGGCCAATTTGGGGACGGCCGTGGTCATCGCGTTGATCGAGGAGCCTGAGGGCCCGAAGCTCATCGTGGCGCCGAAGTTGAAGACGTGGATGCGGGCCAGGAGCGGGCAACTGCCAGGCGTCTTTTCCTGCAGCGTGAAGTCGGGGCCGAGATAGGGATAGCGCGCGAGGCGCGCGTCGCGCAGTTGGGGCTCGGGGGTGTAGCGGTCGTCCCAGGTGGCGATGTGGTCGGCGTGTGCGCGCAGTTCCGGGCGGGCGGTGAAGTCGACGTCGATCCCGGTGCCGGCGATGACGTGGTCGAAGGTGAAGCGGCCGATGGGGGTCGTGACTTCGATTCGATCGTCGATCGCGCGGACGTCGTCCCAAGGCGCCCCGGTGACAATGTCGAAGCCTGGATGCGCCAGGCAACGCTGATAGGTGTCGGGGGGGAAACCCTCGCGCAGACCCATGACGTGGTGCATGAACCGCCACCGCCAGGCGTCGTCCAGATCACCCAGATGGCGTAGAAAACCGGTAAAGGTGAGCCAGCGATAGGGCTGCACGCGCTGCAATTCCAGCCGCCGGCAGAAGAGCTTGACCCCCTTGGCGCCGGCTTCGAGGGCGGTTGCGGCATTGTCGGCCGCCGAGGCGCCGGCACCCAGCACGCCGACGGTCTTCCCGGCGAGGCGGGCGAAGTCGATGTCGTCGGCCGTGTGCGAGCGCAGATGCGCCGGCAGCGCGGCCACGGATTCGGGCATCCACCAGCGCCCCAGACCCTCCAGGCCCGTCGCCAGCACCACGCGCCGGCAGCGCCGGACCCGCTCGGTGCCGGCCGCGTCGCGCAGCGTTGCTTCGACCACCCCCTCGACCAGCCTGAGGCTAATGAGTTCCCAACCGTTGACCACCGGTAGTTGCAGGGTTTCTCGATACCAATCGAGGTAGTCGGCCCAATGCTCCTTCGGCACGAGGCCCAACTGCTGCCAGGCCGCGGGGCCGAAACGGGCCTCGTGATAGGCGCGGTAGGTGAGGCTGGGGACGCCGAGATCGGGGCCGGTGAATTCCTTGGGGCTGCGCAAGGTGCGCATCCGGGCGATGGTCCGCCAGGGACCCTCCCGTCCCGCTTCTGCCCGGTCCACCACCAAGAGGTTGGTGACCTTGTCACGCATCAGCTGAAACGCGGTCGCAAGACCCGACTGCCCGGCGCCGACGATCAAGACGTCCAAAACCCCGTCGTCACCGTTCGGGCGCCACGTCGCGGCCGGGTGATCGATGTAGCCCAAGTCGCTCTGCACCCGCAGGCGCAGCGCTTCCAGCCGCGAGCGGCTCGCGTCGGTGATGGTCAAGCCGTCCATTTTCGTCTCCCTACGACCCGCCTCTTCCGAGCAAAGCGCGTGCCGCACGACGAGCCGGCATGACGTCGCTCCGGCGCCGCCGCGATCCGGCCGCGGCACCGGCGGCAGAACCGTCGCTCGGGCAGCGGTCCGAGCTTGGCGGGCCGGTCGTCGATACGACGACGGGAACCCAAAATTAAGCATTATCAGCGAAGGATAAAGCGTTGCCCCAGTTGCCAGCGCCGCCGCGCGCCGGACCAGCGTAGAGATCGCCGTCATGCCCCAGCCGCGCCCCGCCGACGAGGTTTCACCCGAGCGCGTGGTGGCCTTGTCGGACGAAGTGCGCGGTGCTGCGGCTCGTGGGCTCGACGAAGTCCGCAGTATCGCCGCGCGGACCAAAATGCTTGCCCTGAACGCGTTGATCGAAGCGGCCCATGCGGGTGAAAGCGGGCGTGGCTTTGCCGTCGTTGCGGAGGAGGTCAAGGCGATCGGTGGCTTGATCGACGACGTGACGGCGACCTTGGGGTGCGACTTGACCCAGGCCCTCGATCGGCTCGGTGCCGTCGGTGCCGGCCTCGTGGCCCAAGTGCGCGGTGAGCGCATGATCGATCTCGCCCGCAACGCCATCGAAATCATCGACCGCAACCTCTACGAGCGGACGTGCGACGTGCGCTGGTGGGCCACCGACAGTGCGGTGGTTGATTGTGCGGAGGCGGCAACCGAGCCGGCCCGGCGCCACGCCTCGGCTCGTCTTGCCGTCATCCTCCGCGCCTACACCGTCTATCTGGACCTCTGGATCGCCGATCGCGAGGGCAGGGTGCTCGCCAACGCGGCGCCGGAGCGCTTTGCCGCGGTCGGGACCGACGTGTCGGCGGCACCGTGGTTCCAGGATGCGCTCGCGACCCGAAGCGGCGACGACTACGCCGTCGGCGATATCGTGGAGGTCCCGGCGCTCGGTGGCGCGCAGGCTTTGACCTATTCCGCTGCCATTCGCCGTGGTGCCGGCCTTCACGCCGAAGTCGTCGGTGTGCTCGGCATTCATTTCGATTGGGCACCGCAGGCACGGGCCGTTGTCGAGGGCGTGCGTTTGACCGATGCCGAGCGGGCGGCGAGCCGCGTCCTGTTGGTCGACGACAGGGGCCGCGTGCTTGCCGATGGCCGTGGACGCGTTGGCTTGGGCGAGCATCTCCCCTTCGACCTCGCCGGCCGGGAACGGGGTACGGGTCGGCTCGCCGATGGGAGCCTGGTCGGATTTCACCGCACGCCCGGCTACGAGACCTATCGCGGACTTGGTTGGTATGGCTGTCTCGTGCGCGACCGAGCCGATGGTTGACCGATCGCACCGTTGATCGCCGGGGTGCCGTTGCCGCGCCCGGGCATCGCCGATACGCGGGCCTTGGCCAACCTCGCGGGCCGCGCGGCCACGTCGTGGCGTCCCCGCCGCCCAAGCCACAGCGCCTGTAGGACCCGATCCAAACCGGCTCGGTTGGCGAGGCCGGTCAGGACGTCGGCGCTGGCAAGGCGCTCCCATTGGGCCAAGCGGCCCTGGTGAATGCCGACCAACGAACGCGACCTTGCGGAGGCAACCATCCCTTGGTGATCAGGCAATTTTCCGCGCCTCGGTCGTTGGTGCCGGCAGGATGGTGACCGCCGCGATCAAGACCAGCGCGAAGGCAGCCCACAACACGACATCGTAGCCGTACCAGCTGGAGAGCAGTGCGGCGACCGTTGGCGCTGCAGCCGTGCAGCCGATGAAGCACGCTGCCAGCCGGCCGTTGACGGCGCCGAAGGCGTCGCGGCCGAGCCGATCGGCGACCAGGACCGGGCGAGCGATCGAAACGATCCCGATGCCGGCCCCCTGCAACAACACGAAGGCGAAGGCCAAAGGCAGCCAGTAAGTGGCGAGCAGCAGGCTCGTGGCGGCGGCCGCCAAGGCGAGGAGGGTCACCACCAAGACCCGGTCCATCGCCAGGCGGTGCTCGACGGCGAGCAAGGCGAGACGGCCCACGACCTGCATCGGGCCGAGGCAGGCGGCCACCATCACCGCTGTGCCGAGATCCAGCCCGCGGCTGGCCAACAAGGGCAGCAGGTGGGTCACCAGCATCCCGTGGTTCAGGGCGATGGCGCCGAATGCGAGGACCAACAGCCAAAAGGCACGGCTGCGTGCGGCGGCGCGCTCGGCGGCCCGATGCTGCGCCTTCGCCAGCCGCGGCGATGCGACGTCGGTCGCGGGCAAACCGACCAGGGCGGGGACCGCGATGGCCAGGATGAGTGCGGCAAAGACCAGGACGCTGGCGCGCCAGCCGAACGCCTGGGCGACATGGTGGGCCAGCGGAAAGCTGACCGTGCCGGCAAAGCCGGCGAACAGCGTGATGCGGGTGATGATGCGCCGGGCCTCGTCGGCAAAGGCGCGCGTCACGTAGCTGAAACAGGCGTCGTAGAGGCAACCGGCCATGGCGAGGCCGAGCCAGGCCCAGACCAGGTAGAACTGCCAGATCGTGGTCAGGGCGGCGAGCCCGACCAGGCCGAGCGCGCCGCCGGCGGCGCCGAGCAACAGCACCGCACGGCCATGGCCGGCGTCGATGTGCCGGCCGACGAAGGGCGCAGCCAAAGCCTGGACCAGGAGGGCCAGCGTGAAGGCGCCGGCGAGCACGGGCGCGCTCCAGCCGAGTTCGGCCCGCCAATGCGGCAACAGCGCCGGGAAACCGTAGTAGAGGCCAGCCCAGAGAACGGTTTGTGCCAGGCCGAGGGCGGGCACGGGCCGAAGCCCGCCCACCCCCCTTGGCTTCATGCGACCATGCCGAAGACGAGGCCGAACCCGAGCGCGCCGATCAGCGCCAAACCGACATAGGTCAGGAAGACCGGCGGGCGGACCAAGGCCCAAACGGCGATGGCAGCCGGGATCGAGGTGACACCGCCGGCCAAGAGAAAGGCCATGCCGGCACCCGGAGCCATCCCTTGTTGCAGGAGTTGGCCCACCAGCGGCAGTGCCGCGTAGCCGTTCAGATAGGCCGGCACGCCAACCAGCGTTGCCATCAGCACCGGCCAGACGCCCTCGCCACCGACGGCGCGGACCACCAATTCGGGCGGCAGGTACGCCACCATCAAACTTTCCAAGAAAAAGGCGAGGGTCAGCCACTTGCCGAGGAACAGGAGGTTGTTCTTTGCGTCCTTGGCGAAAACCGGACTGCGGCCCGGCTCCTGCCAAAAGCGCCAGACGACGGGCTTGGGGTTGCGCACCGTCGCCCCGCCGCAGCCGCCATTGCCGATCTCTGGCCGAATACCCTGGTCGAACGCGCCGCTCCGGCCGATGGTGAAGGTGACGGCACCGCCGAGGAGACCCACGCCCACGGCCGCAATCGTCTTGAAGACGGCGAAGTCGACACCGAGCGTGCCGGCGGTGAGGACGAACATCGAGGGGTCCATCAGCGGCGAGGCCAGCCAAAAGGCCATCACCGGGGCCAATGGCACCCCCATGGCGAGCAGGGCTGCGATCAGCGGGATGACGCCGCAGGAGCAGAAGGGCGAAAACGCGCCGGTGATGGCCGCTGCCACGATCATCACGCCCATACGTCCCTGGAACGCCTTGGCGATCAAGGCATCGGCGCGGCTCGCCTTGGCATAGGCGGCAATCAGGATCGAGGCCGCCAGGAACGGGGCGATCGACACCAGGCTGGCAGCGGTGAAGCGCAGGCTTTCGGGCGCTTGCGCCGGCACCAGCAACGCAAGCAACAGCAACGCCAGTGCCAAGCCGAGCCAAACCGGATCGGCGCTGATCCCGCGCCAACGCGGCCAAACGAGGGTTACGCCGGCAACCGTCATCGCTTCGATCCTTCTAGAAAAACGGTAATTTCGCGCCGAAAAAATCACGCCGCATGGTCGTCTTCGAGCCGGACGCCCGTGCAGCAGGCGTGGGTGAGAAAGCCCAGGAGACCGTGCATGGCGGCGAAGTCGGCGCGGCAGACGACCTCCCGGCCGCGCCGCTCTTGGGCCACCAGCCCGGCACGGCTCAGGGCTTGCAGGTGATGGGCAAGCGTGGAGGCGGGCACCTCGAGGTGGCGCTGCAGTTCACCGACGATCAGCCCTGCGCTGCCGGCCCGCACCAGCAACCGAAACAGCCTCAATCGAGTACGATTACCGAGCGCGGACAGGGCGTCGGCGGCAGCGATTTCGTCCAAGGCGATCCTCCTTGGACTTCGATATAACTAGAAATATAGAATGATGCAAGCGGTCAGACGCCGGCCTCGTGCGCCCAGCGCAGGTAGAGGCCGACATCGCCCAGGAGCCCGTCCGGGTAGTCGAGCACGGCGGCTTCCAGGCGGTACCCCTTCGGCACCAGCTGTCGTTCGATGCCGGTGTGGACGGCCAGCGGTTCGCCGCGGAGGGTACGCGGCCAGCCCGGATCGCCCGCATGCACCGCCCGGCCGCGATCGGTCAGGATGGCCGAAGGAAACTGATAAACCAAGCTCCAGGTTTGGCCGCGCCCGGCGGCGGCGCGGCAGCGCTGGACGATGCTGCGCAAGGCGTCGTCGGCGCGGCTCGGGTCTTCGAACTTCGCCAGTCGAGCCTGCCACGCGTGCGCGGCCTGGTGCGACTTGGCCAGTCTGGCTTGGCTGCGTGTCTCGATTTCGTGCAGCGCCGCCATGGCCAGTTCCTGTGCGCTCGGCACGTCGTCCAGTTCGTTGCCCCGCGGGTCGAAGGACGACGAGAGCCGGGCAACGCGGCCACGATACTCCTCCAGGAACGGGCCGAGCTGCGGCCGGAGTGCTGGGACGTCGAGCTTGCGGACACAGAGAATCAGCGCCGAGCTGCGGGCGGCCATGCGGGCGGTGAAGCGCTCGACCGTCAAGGGGTCGAGGCCGCCCGTTTTCGGTGCGTCGGGACGCACGCCCAGCTGTCCCAAAAGCTGGCCCAAAAAGCGCGGCGAGAGCGCCGATGCAGCGTGCGGCAAACGGGGCCGCGCCAACACCACGCGGGCGTCAGGCCCGGGCCGCACGGCGATGCAGGCGTCGTCCAGCCAGAGAACCCGCTCGGCAACGCAGCGCTGGGCCCGGCGAAAGGCCCGTTCCGCCACGTTCGGCTGGTCGAAGGTGAGGGCGAAGCACTGGCTCATGACCGGCGGTCTCCAAAGGCGCACGACCCCCTTAGGCTAACGGCAAAAGGTTAAGGATTGCCAAGCCGCAGCAGGAATTCGACTTTGGCCGCAGTCAGCTGCGACCTTCGCGCCACCAGGCCAGAACCTGCGTGCCGACCAGCATCAAGAGGGCCAGCCAAGCCGGGAACAGCGTGGTCTCCGCGCTGCCGACCACGCGATAGCGGTCGTTCTCGACCAGCCCCATCCAGCCACGACCGTAGCGGCTGCGGTCCTCGGCCACACGCCGGACCTGCGGGATGCCCGTGCGCTCGGTCCAAAAGGCCTGACCGCCGCTGGCTTGCAGCAGCGGCGCGAGGGGCTCGGCGCTGGCACGGAGATCGGCCAGTTCCCGCGGCGACATCGGCCGCACGGCGGCGAAGGCCCGCACTTCGCCGTCTTCGAAGCGGTAGAGCCCGGGCTCGCTCGCCGGGACGCTCGCCACGAGACGGCCGTCCTCGGCCACGGCCAAGGGCACCGTGAACCGCTCGCCCGACGGGGTCACGACCTGGACGGTACCGTCGCTGCTGTCGAGCGTGGTCCGGACCAGCTCGATCCGGTCGTCGAACGGTGTCGCGACGAGCCGCTCTTCCTCCAGTTCCGGCTCGGCCATCAGCCAATGCACCAGCCGCCGCAGGAGGGTGGCTTGCGGTCCGCCGCCCTCGAAGCCGCGCGCCCAGAGCCAAGCCTGATCCGACAGGAGCTGGGCCACGCGGCCCTCGCCGACGCGGTCCAGGACCAGGAGCGGCTCGTCGCCGACCCCCCGCATCACCACCTGCCCGGTGGCGCCCTGGACGCCGACGGCGCGAAACCACGGACCCCACTCGCCCGGCCAGTTTTGGGCCAATCCTTCGGTCACCGGATGGCGTTGCCCGAGTTCGGTGACCGTCGGCACGAACGCTTGGCGGTGGACCGTGCCATTGGGCAGCGCCGGCAGCACCCGTTCCAACGGCGTACGGGCGAGGCTCAAGGGTGCGGCAAAACCGGGGCCGGCGCCGATCAGGAGGGCCCCCCCCTGTTCGACGTAGCGCGCCACATTGTCGAAATAGGCCAGCGGCAGGAGGCCGCGACGGGCATAGCGGTCGAAGATGATGAGGTCGAACTCGTTGAGCTTCAGCTCGAACAGCTCGCGCACCGGAAAGGCGATCAGCGCCAGCTCGCGCACCGGCGTGCCGTCCTGCTTTTCCGGCGGGCGCAGAATGGTGAAATGGACGAGATCGACCGCCGGGTCGGCCTTCAAAAGGTTGCGCCAGACGCGCAGCCCCGGATAGGGCTCGCCCGAGACCAGGAGCACGCGCAGTCGGTCGCGCACGCCGGTGACGAAGGCGACCACGGTGTTGTTGAGGTCACTGATCTCGCCCTCGCGCGGTTCCACCTCGATCTCGAACACGGTTTCGCCGGCCCGGTCGAGGGTGAAGGGTACGCGCACCGATTGGCCGGGTTGGGCCGTCAGCGCGGCCAGTGGCTCGCCGTTCTGGCGGATGGTGAGGCGTGCCGGCTCTGCCACTTCGTCGTCGAAGCGCACGACGAAGGATTGGCGCTCGCCGACCATGGCGTAGGTCGGCATCTCGGCCAACGCGAGACGGCGGTCGGTCTCGTCGGGGGCCCCCGGCAGGATCAGATGGACCGGCCGTTCGCGCGCCCAGGCCGGGACCTCTCGAGGCACGTCGTGCACCTGGCCATCGGAGACGATGACGACGCCCGCCAAGCGGCGCCGGTCGAGATCGACCATGGCCCGCTCGACCGCACCGATCAATTCGGTGCCGCCCGCACCCCCGCCGACGGTCACCGGCACGATCTCCAAATTGCGCTCGCGCGTGAACTCGCCTTGGAGTGCCTCCAGCACCGCCGCCGTCGTCGCCGGCCGCTCGGCCACCGCCATGCTCGGGCTCGCATCTTCGACCAGGACGACGATGTCGGGCACCGGGTCGCGCTCCTCACGCAACAGCGTCGGATTGGCGAGGACCAGGAGCAAAAGGGCGAGCGGCGGCAGCCGCCAGGCGGCGGCCGGCAGGCGCCCCAGCAACGCGGCGAGGATGGCGAGCACGACCAGCACGGCGAGCGCCGTCAACAGCCACTCGGGCACCAGCGGGCGAAAGACGACGTCGGCAACGGTCATTGGCCCAGGCGCTCCAGCAGGGTGGGGACGTGCACCTGGTCGGTCTTGTAGTTGCCGGTGAGCGCGTACATCACGATGTTCACGCCGGCGCGCCTGGCCCATTCGCGCTGCCGCTCACCGCCCGGCACCACCGGCAACAGCGGCCGGTCGAAGTCGTCGACCGCCCACGCACCGAGCCAGTCATTGGCGCCGATCAAGACCGACGAGACGCCGTCGTTGACGCCGGGCTGCGCCCGGTCGACCCAGATCGGCTGGCCGCTGAAGCGGCCGGGGAATTCCTGCAGCAGAAAGAAGCTCTTGGTCAGCGCGTGGTCGGCGCCGACCGGCTCCAAGGGCGGCAGCTCGATGTCGCGCAGGAGGGTGCGCAGCCGCTCCATGCCGGGCGTGGTTGCTGCCGTTCCCGGCAACACCATGTTGGCGTCGCGGGTATCGAACACCACCATGCCGCCGCTCTCCAGATAGGCGACGAACCGTTCGGCCACATCCGCGCGCAAGGGCGCGACGGCGTCGGGGATGGGCCAGAAGAGGAGCGGGAACAGCTCCAAGGGGTCGCGGGCGATGTCGACGCCGACGGGGCGGCTCGGCTCGATCGAGGTGCGGCGGTAGAGCTGGCGGGCGAGCCCTTCCAGGCCCGCGGCGGCCAGCCGGTCGAGTTCGGGATCGCCGGTGATCACGAAGGCGAGCGGCGTGGCTTCGGTCAGCTCGACCGGATCGAAGGCAGCGGCCGGTGGTGAGGTGAGCAGCACGGCCGCCAGCGCTGCCAGGGCGGCATGTTGCGGGCGCAGCACCGGTCGGCGACCGCGCATCGCACCGACGATGGCGAGGTCGATGAAGAGCAGCAGGAGTGCTGCGAGCAGGAGCCAGGGCCGCAGATCGACCTCACCGGCCGCCACCAGCGGCGAGAGCGGGCTGCGGACGTCGACCGCGCGCAAGGGCAGGGGGCGATCGTCGGTGGCGGCAAGGTTGAAGGCGCGCTGCGCACCGGTCGTGGGATCGCTGTAGAGACCGGGTGGGCGGGTCGGCCCGACGCTGCCGTCGATCAACGCCGCTGCCGGCACCGGCCGCGTGGTGGCGTCGGGCTCGACCAGGCGGCCGAACGCGTCGAGCACCGTCGTCGGCTGCATGAGGTCGGCCGTGACGGTCTGGCGGCCGCGCCCCATGTCGGCCACCCGTTCCAACAGTGCCACGAAGGTGCCCGAGAGGGCGAGGTCCGACCATTGGGTGTTGGCGGTGGTGTGCACCAGCATCAGCCAGCCGTCGCCCAGGGGTTGGCCGGTGACCAAGGGCGTGCCGTCGCGCAGCACGGCGAGGGTGGCCTCGGTGGTCGCGGGCGAAGGCTCGGCCAAGACCTGCTGGCGGACGCGGACGTCGGTTGCGACCGGCAGGCCGGCGAGCGGGCCGTCGGGGCTGAAATTGCCGAGCGGCAAGGGTTCCGACCAGGAAAGCGAGCCGTCGAGGAGACGCCCGCCGAAGCGGAGCCGTACCGGCACCAGGGCGTCCGTTTGGCGATCCGCCAGATGCGGACCCGCAAACCGCAGCAAGACGCCGCCCGCCTCGATCCAGCCGCGCAGCTGGTCCTGCTGCGGTCCGCTCAGTTCCTCGCCGTCGAGCAGCACGAGGCTCGGCACGTCGGCGGCCAAGAGGTCCTCCAGGCCCGCCACCGTGACGCGGGCACGGCCGGCCAGGGCCCGCTCGACGAAGAAGCGTTCGGCCAGGAGGGGTTGTACCTCGCGCGGCCCGCCGGCCGTGACGATGCCGATCGATCGGGCGCCGAGGCCCTGATCGGTCAAGACGACGTCGCCCGCACTTGCCACGGGCTCGCGCTCGAAGCGCCGCACCCGTTCCGCGACCGACGGCGGCAACGCGAACCGGGCAAGCCCGTCGAGCCCCGCCGCGTCGAGCGCCAGCGGCACGCGCGCCAGTACGTCCTCGCCCCCGGCCACCGCCCGCACCGAGGGGGCGGGGCGATCGCTCGGGGCGACCTGCCGCCAGCCCAGCGCCAGCCCACCGTCGGCATCCGGCAGCGGCACGAGAAAGCCCGCAAGACGGCTCGCTTCCGGCGCGAACACCCGCAGCGGCCCCAACCGCTCCAGGCTGTCGGCCAAGACGGTCGCCGCCCGGCGCGCCTCGGCATCGCGGGCGATACCGTCGCTCAACCACAGGACGGGCGCCCGGCGCACATCCAACGCGTCCACGGCCTCGGCCGTCGCCGTCCGATCCGGCCACCACGGCACCGGTTGCATGGCGCGCACGCGGTCGGCGGCGGCGGCCGCACCCAATGTCCGCACGTCGATGCCGTCGACCGTGGGTGCCGTGGTGATCAACACCACCTCGCGGCCCTCGCGCTCCGCTTGGTCGATCTCGGTGACGGCGCGGCTCTGCACGGTTCCCCAATGCGGCGCCGAGGCCCAGCCGTCGTCCACGACCACCACCAACGGCCCATCCCCGGCGAGGCGGTCGGCGGGGAACAAGAGCGGGCGGGCGGCGGCGACGATCAGGCAGGCGATGGCGGCGAGGCGCAGCAGCAACAGCCACCAGGGCGTGCGCTGGGCGGTGGTCTCGCGCCGGGTGAGCTGCAACAGGAATTGAATCGGCGGAAACGCAACCTCGCGCGGCGGTGGCGGCACCAGACGCAACAGCAGCCAGAGCGCTGGCAGACCGAGCAAGGCGGTCAGCAGCCAGGGCTGCGCGAAGGCGAGGGCGCCCAGACCGAACATCAGCTGCGCCCTCCACCGCCGAGCGCCATGAAGGCCGGCAGCAGCGCCTGCTCCGGCGGATGATCGGTGCGGTGCAGGGTGAGGCTCCAGCCGAGCCGACGGGTCGTGTCGGCCAGGGCGGCGCGGTGGTTCGCCAACAGCTTGGCGTAATCGCCCCGCACCCGGTCGACATTGCCGATCAAGGCCATCCCCTCGTCGCCCAGACCCTTGAACCGCACGCGGCCGCTGAAGGGCAGGTCGATCTCGGCCGGATCGAGCACGAGCAAGGCGAAGCCCTTGACGCCCATGGCGTGGATGTCGCGCAGCCAGCGTTCGGTCGCATCCAGCGGGGCGAGCCAATCCGAGATCAAGACGGCGCGGGCGTGGCGCGGCAGCGGCCGGCGGGGGAAGCGTTGGCCCGGGTCGCCATCCAGCTGGTCGGCGAGGCGGGCGAGTGCGGCTCGCCCGGCCATCGGCGGCGTCCCGGCGGCGAGCGAGGCCACCCGCTCACCCGCCCGCAGCAACAGCGACGCCAGGGCCAGGGCCAGCACCTGGGCGCGGTCGTGCTTGGTCGGTCCGGGCTTCGAGGCGTAGCGCATCGACGGCGAAGGATCGACCCAAAGCCAGACGCTCTGGGCCGCTTCCCACTCCAATTCGCGCAGCACCACCCGGTCGCCCTTGGCCGATTGGCGCCAGTCGATGGCGGCCGTGCTGTCGCCGGCCTGATAGGGCCGGAATTGCCAGAAGCTCTCGCCCATGCCGACCCGGCGCCGACCATGCACCCCCTGCGCCACGGTCGCCGCCACCCGCTCCGCTGCGACCAGGAGCGGCGGGAGGCTGGCGCCGATTTTTTCGGCTTCGTGGCGGCGGAGGGTGCGCGCCTGGGGCGTCATGCCGCGACGTTGCGGTCGACGAGGCGGCGGACGACGTCGGCGAGCGTGATCCCATCGGCCCGGGCGGCGAAGGTCAGCGCCATGCGATGCTTCAACACCGGGTAGGCCAGCGCGCGGACGTCGTCGAGCGACGGCGCCAGGCGGCCGCCCAAAAGCGCACGGGCGCGCGCCGTCAGCATCAAGGCCTGGCTGGCGCGAGGGCCCGGTCCATAGGCCACCTGCTCGACCAGCGCCGGGTCGTCGCTGGTCTGCGGCCGGCCGGCGCGCACGAGCTGGAGGATGGCCTCGACCACCTGTTCGCCGACGGGGACCGAGCGGACCAGCCGCTGCATCGCCGCGAGTTCCGGCGGGTCCAAGACGGTGCGCAGCTTGGTGGTTGCCGTGCCGGTCGTGGCGACCATCAATCGGCGTTCGGCCTCGATGTCCGGGTAATCGATGTCGATCTCGAGCAGGAAGCGGTCGAGCTGGGCTTCCGGCAGTGGGTAGGTGCCCTCCTGCTCGATCGGGTTTTGGGTGGCGAGGACGTGGAACGGCGTCGGCAGCGGCCGGTCGGCGCCGGCGATGGTGACACGGTGCTCCTGCATCGCCTGCAACAAGGCCGCTTGGGTGCGCGGGCTGGCGCGGTTGATCTCGTCCGCCATCAACAGCTGGCAGAAGATCGGGCCTTCGATGAAGCGGAAGTGGCGCTTGCCGTCGGCGCCCTCGTCGAGCACCTCGGAGCCCAGGATGTCGGCGGGCATGAGATCGGGGGTGAACTGCACACGCTTTTGGGCGAGGCCGAGGACCACGGCGAGCGTCTCCACCAGCCGCGTCTTGGCGAGGCCCGGCATGCCGACCAGGAGCCCGTGGCCGCCGGCGAGGAGGGTGATCAGGCCGAGCTCGATGACGTTCTCCTGCCCGAAGATCGCCTGGCCCACCTCGGCCTTGACCGCAGCGAGCCGCTCGATGGTGCGGTCGACGTCGTCCAGGAGGTCGGTTTCCGGTGCCGCCAAGCCCTTCTCCCTCTGCTCCGGGGTACGGTTGCAAACACCGATCGTGCTTGCCGAGAGCCCCCTTCCCCCACACATGTAGTGCATGGCCACGGCTACGGCGAACCCCCGATTGCAAAAAGCCTTCGCGCTGTTGGAGCGCGAGGTTGCCCGAGGCCATGCCGATTGCGGCGATTTGGGCATCGCCATCGCTCGGGACGGCACCTGGACCTATCGCGGCTCGCCCATCCAGCGTCCCGGCATGGTCAAGCTCTTCGCCTCGGTGCTGCGGCGGACCAAGGATGGCCGCTACTGGCTGGTCACACCCGGCGAACGCGGCACGGTCGAGGTGGCGGACGTACCGTTCGTGGTGGTGCGCATGCAGGTCGAGGGCAGCGGCACCGACCAGTGCATCGCCTGGTCGACCAATCTGGACGAGACGGTGCCACTGGATGCGGCGCACCCGCTCCGGCTGGGCCGGCAGCCCGACGGCAGCATGGCGCCCTACGTCATGGTGCGCGACGGTCTGGAGGCGCGGATCGGCCGCAACGTGTTCTACGACTTCGTCGAGTTGGCGGTCGAGGGGGAGGCGGGCTTGGGGGTTTGGAGTGCCGGCATGTTTTTCCCGTTGGAGCCGCAATGAGAACGCCCTTGGCACTGACGCCCGGTGCGATCCGCGAGCGCATTCGTCAGCGCCCGCCCATGGAACTGATCACCGGCGATCAAGGCCACCGCGCGATCTCGCCCCAAAAGACCCCGGCGGCGGTGTTGATCGGCGTGGTCGGTCACGACGAGCCGACGGTGATCTTGACGCAGCGCACGGCGCATCTGCGCGACCATGCGGGCCAGATCAGCTTTCCGGGCGGGCGGATGGAGCCGGACGACCCGGATCCGGCGGCCACCGCCCTGCGCGAGACGGCCGAGGAAATCGGCCTCAGCCCGGCGCATTGCCGCATCCTCGGCGAGCTGAACCCCTACGACACCGTGACCGGCTACCGGGTGCATCCGGTGGTCGCCTGGATCGAGCCGCCCTTCGGTTTGGCCCCCGACCCGTTCGAGGTGGCGGAGGTGTTCGAGGTGCCGCTCGGCTTCGTGCTCGATGCCCAGAACCACCGCCGCGACAGCTACGACAAGGGCGGGCTGACCCGGCATTATTGGGTCCTGCCCTATCAAAAGCGCTACATCTGGGGGGCAACGGCGGCGATGCTCGTCAACTTCGCGCGCCTGCTCAACGGGGCGGAAGCGGTGTTGGACCCGCCGCCTTGAGGGCGTCCAGCGCCGTCTGGACATGCGGCGGCGCCGCGGCTTCGGCGTGGATCGGGGCCGCAGGGTCGAGCGGCAGGGTGAGGCTGCGGGCGTGGAGCAGCAGCGGGCCCTCGCGGGCGTCACCCTCGGCGTAGAAGCCGTCGCCCAGGATCGGCCAGCCCATCATGGCGGCGTGGACGCGCAACTGGTGGGTGCGGCCGGTGCGCGGCCGAAACTCGATCCAGCTCCGCCCACCGCCCGAGGCCAGCACCCGGTAGTCGGTCAGCGCCGAGCGCCCTGCCGGGTCGGCCACCATGCGCCAGCCGCGCCGGTCGCTCACCTTCGAGATCGGCTGGTCGATGGTGCCGGCGTCCGTCTCGGGCACGCCGTCGACCACGGCCCAATAGGTCTTGGCGACGCGGCCACTCTCGAACAGCGCGCCGAGCCGCCTCAGCGCACGGCGGTGGCGGCCGAGGGCCAGGCAGCCCGAGGTGTCGCGATCGAGCCGGTGGGCGAGTTGCGGCGGGCCGGCATAGCCCATCGCCAGCGCCCCCAGATAACGCTCCAGGTGGTCGGGGCTGGTCGGGCCGGCGTGGACCGGCAGCCCCGCGGGCTTGTCGATGACGATGACCCATGGATCGACGTGGAGCACGCGGGCCAAGAGATCGGCCTCGCTCAACGCGGCCGTGACGCGGCCGTCGGCGGGCAGACGCTCGAGCGCCACGGTGAGCTGCTGGCGGCGCCTGGGGCCTCTCGGGCGGTCGATGCGGGACATCGGCTGCCCCTAGCACGGATCGGGCGCAGCACCTAAGAGGCAGCGATGCAAACACCCGATCCCCGCCTCGTTGCCGCCCCCTGGCGCACCGCCCGAGCGACGCTCTGGCTGCTCGACGCCCTGGAGGCCGGCGGTAAGCCCGCGCGGTTCGTCGGCGGCTGCGTGCGCGACACGCTGTTGGGCCGTGCCCGGCCGGGGCTCGACCTCGATCTGGCCACGGCCGAGCCGCCCGAGCGGGTGCTGGCGCTCGTGGCCGCTGCCGGGATCAAGGCGATCCCGACCGGCTTGCAGCACGGCACGGTGACGGCCGTGGTCGACCACCAGCCGTTCGAGATCACGACGCTCCGCCGCGACGTGGCGACCTTCGGCCGCCATGCGACGGTGGCCTTCACCGACGACTTCACCGTGGATGCGGCGCGGCGCGACTTCACCTTCAACGCCATGAGCGCCGACCGCGCGGGCCATCTGTTCGATCCCTTCGGCGGCGAGGCCGACCTGATGGCCGGGCGGGTGCGCTTCGTCGGCGATCCGACAACGCGCATCCACGAGGACTATCTTAGGATATTGCGGTTCTTTCGCTTCCATGCCGGCTTCGGCCGCGAGGCGCCGGATGCGGCGACGCTGGCAGCGCTTGGGGCCGGCATCGCCGGCATGGCGCACCTCTCGGGCGAGCGGTTGCAGCACGAGTTGTGGAAGCTCTTGGCAGCACCCGACCCCCGCGCCGCGGTGCGGCACATGGACGGGATCGGGCTCTTGGCTTGGCTCTTGGGGGCAAGGGTCGAGCTCCTGCCGTTCGAGCGGCTGGTCACGGTCGAGCCGGCGCCGGACGCGTTGCGCCGGCTGGCCGCGCTGTTGCGCGCCACGGCCGACCCGCCGCGCACGCACGCGGGCCTGGTCCAGCGGCTCAAGCCTTCCAGGGCCGATGCCGAGCGGTTGGCCCGCCTGATCGCGGTGCCGGCACGGGATCTGAGCGCCGAGGACGACGGCGAACTCCGCCGCTGGCTCTACCGCCAAGGCAAGGACGCGGCCCTGGCGGCGACGCTCTTCGCCGTCGACCGGCCGCTGCCGGGGTTCGCCGACCGGCTCGCCGCACTTGCCACGCCCCGCCTGCCGCTCTTGGGCCGCGATGTGCTCGCCCGCGGCGTGCCGCCGGGCCCGGCGGTCGGCCGGCTATTGGCCGCGATCGAAGCCTGGTGGCTGGAGGGGGGCTGCGTGGCCGATCGGGCCGCCTGCCTCGCCGAACTGGCCCGCCGCCTCGAAGCGCCCGACCGGCCATGAAGGGCGGACCCTGGACCCCGTTCGGCCGTGCCTGCTCCGGCGATCGGCCGGCTCAGCCCGGTGCCCGTTGCCGCCAGGCAGCGGCGCTACGGCGGTAGAGGACGTGACGCCTGAGCGGATGACCCGCGGGCAGGTTGGGGTGGTCGAAGTCGTCCTTGGGGTCGCGCCGCATCCAGAGCTGCTCCATGAGCCGCCAGGAGCGTTGGTTGGCGGGGACCGTGAAGGCCACGATTGCGTCCAGGCCCAACTCGTCGAAGCCGAAGGCGAGGGTGGCTGCCGCCGCTTCGAGGGCGTAGCCCTTGCCCCAATGGGCGCGGGCGAGGCGCCAGCTGATCTCGACGCAGGGCGTAAAACGAGCCTGGAAGGTTGGCACCAGCAGGCCGACCATGCCGACCGCCTCGCCGTCGCTTTGGCGGGCCACCGTCCACATGCCGAAGCCGTGTCGGGCCCGGTGCGCCAGCATCCGGTCGACGAAGTCGCGGGTCTCCAGCGCGTCGAAGGTTTGCGCGAAATAGGCCATCACCTCGGGATCGGCGTGCATCGCAAGGAACGCGGGCATGTCCGCCTCGCTCGGCGGGCGCAGCAGGAGCCGTGCCGTCTCGATGCGCTCGCAGGGCGCCAAGGCTCAGGCTCCAGGCGGCCAGCTCGGCCGCTGCATCTCGAACACCTCGGTGATCGGGGCGTAGTCCATGTAGCCGAGCCGCGCCAAGGGCCGCAGCTTCGCCATGTCGACCCGGCCGTCGGTCAGGACGGTGTCGTCGATGTGCACGCCCACGACCTTGCCGATGACCAAGCGGTTGGGGGCAGCCACGGGATCCAGCGTTGCAAGCTCGATCACCTGCAACAGCGTACACTCCAAATGCGCGAGGCTTTCCTTGACCCGCGGCGGCTTCACCAGTTCGCTCGGCGCCTTGGTGAGACCCGCGACCTCGAACTCGTCGACGCCGCGGGGGGCCGCGGACGAACTCTGGTTCATCGCTTCGTCCAGAGCGACCGAAACGAAGTTGCAGACGAACTCCCCGGTGTCGATCACGTTCTGGATGCTGTCCTTCAGCCCCCCACCCGCTCCGTGCGGCCCGGTGCCCGAAAACACCACCTGCGGCGGCGTGTAGGCGACGGCGTTGAAGAACGAATAGGGTGCGAGATTGGCGCGGCCGTCGCGATCGACGGTCGAGATCCAGCCGATCGGGCGCGGGACGACCAGCGCGTTGAAGGGATTGTGCGGCAGCCCGTGTGGCTGATCGGTCCGGTAGAACATGGCTTGGGGGAAACTCCTTCGCTTGCCACACGCGCTGCTTGGCCGTAGCCCAGCGGGGCGCACGGGTCAAAGGGGGCGATCCCCCCATGCCGCTTTGGCGAAGGCGGGTCCACCAGGTCCGACTCGGCCGGAGCCGCACAATTCGATAGATTTCGTGCATCAACGGCGCAGGCTCGGCGGAACGCGCCGCCTGCGCCCGTGCACCAGGGAGGCTGGCCATGACCGGCGGCAAGGCGAAGCAGGAAGCGGTGGCGGTGTTCGAGGAGGTCGTCGACCTCGACGAGGCGGTGCAGGCGCTGCTCGATGCCGGCTTCGAGGAGGCCGATTTGAGCCTCCTGGCCGACCGGGCCACGGTCGAACGGAAGCTCGGCCACACCTATGCCAAGGTCGACGACCTGGTGGACGAGCCGGCGACACCACGCCTGGCCTATCGCCGGCCGGCCGATCCGGCTGCGAACGAAGGGCGGATGATCGGCTCGCTGACGTGGGCGCCGCCGTTGATCGCCGCCGGTGGCGTCGTTGCGTCCACCGGCATCGTCACGGGCCTCGTCATCGGGGCCGCGGTCGCGGGGACGCTCGCGGCCAGCGTGCTCGGGCACGTGATCGACCGGCGCCATGCCGATTGGCTGCAGGAACAGCTCGACGCCGGCGGCATTCTGCTTTGGGTCCAACTGAAGGACGAAGACATGGCGGCGGCGGCCCTGTCCATCCTCACCCGCCACGCCGCGCACGACGTCCACGTGCACGACATTCCGCACGGCGGGTGAGGGCGGGCTCGGCTGCTGCCACCTATGTCGGGAGGCGAGACGCGGTTCCGAGCGGCGGGCTCGCGGGTTATGAGGCGGATGGACGCCGCGGCGCCGGCGCGCGGTGAGTTCGGGCCTCGACGCTTTTGATCGCACTCTTTCTCCTCGGTTCCTTGGCGGGGTTGCTGCTGGCGGCGCCCTTCGGTCCCGTCGGCGCACTCGCCCTCAGGCAGACGCTGCATTGGGGGTTCCGCGGCGGCATGGCGTGCGGCGTCGGCACGGCCGTTGCCGATGCGATCATCGGCGGCTTCGTCGGCCTCGGCGTCGGCATGCTCAAGGCCTGGTTCGACGATCACGTCCGTGAGTTGGAGATCGGCGCCGGTTTGGTCTTGATCGCGGTTGGTGTCGCCGCCGTGTTGGAGATCGGCGCGAAGGCGAAGCCCAAGCTCAAGCCCGGCATCGTGCCGATCGCGAGCCAAGGCCGTCTCTTGGCCTCGACGACGCAGGCGTTCCTCGTGACCATCGGCAACCCCGCGATCGCGGGCGCGTTCGCGGCCATGTTCACGGCACTCGGTATCCACAACCGGATCGAGCAAGCGCTCTGGGCGGAGGCGCTGGTGGCGTTGACGGCCGGCATTTTTCTGGGCGCCATCCTCTGCTGGGCCGCCTTCGTTTGGGTCGTGGGGCACGTCTCCGGGCGCGTCGCCGACATCTGGCTGCACCGGGTCCACCGGGGTGTCGGCGTGCTCTTGATCTTGCTGGGGATCGGCGTCGTCGGCCACGCCGTGCTTTGAGCCTCAAGACCCCGGCATGACGACGATCTGACGAAAGGGCAGACTCGCGCGCGACAGCGACCAGACCGGCTCCTCCAGCCAACGCACGCCCCAAGCCGGGTCCATCTGGGCCAGGAACGCGTCGAGCACGTGGCGGCCGAAATAGTGCATCGGCACCACCACGGCAGGGCGGATCTGCTCGATCACCTCGACCGCGGTCCGGTGCGGCATGGTCCACATGCCGTCGACCGGCACGAGCAGCACGTCGATGATGCCGAGTTCGGCCAGGTGATAGTCCTCCAGCGGGTGGTGGAGGTGGCCCAGATGCGCCACGCAGAGGTCGTCCACCTCGAACACGAAAATCGAGTTGCTGTTCGCACCCCAGCCCTCGCGGCCGCGCACGCTCGTCACCACGTTGCGCACCCGCATGTCGTCGATGGTGACGTCGTGTTCGGCGAGCCCGCCGGCCGGGTCCCAGCCACGCAACACCTCTTCGACGCCGGGCTCGATCCGGTCCGTCCAATGCGTGCGGTGCGCGTTGTTCATGGTGACGATGGTCGGCGCGAACGGGGCGCGGTGGACGGCGTTGTAGTCGGTGACGGCACTCACCCCGCCCTGGCTCTCGATCAAGAACGAGGCGTGGCCCAGAAAGCTCAGGCGCAAGGTGGCATCTTCGGGCAGGGGCTCCGGCGTGTAGGCAGCGAGGTGCAGGCTGGCCGGTCCTTGGGCGATGGGAAAGCAGCCGGCCCAGGCCGGCAGGCTCGCCGAGACGAACCAGGCGACGACCGCGGCGATGCGAACCATAAAACCCTCCCTCGACGGTCTTTTGCAGAAGGCTGGAGCGTGTTCCGTTCAGGCTCAGCTTCGCCCATCCCGCACCCCCGCCCGGCCACCCATGGCATCGTACACTCGTGGCTGGCCGGGCGGGGGTGCGGGATGGGCGAAGCATTGCGGAAAACGCTCTAGCAGCGAAGGGCGATGGTTCCAGCGACCTCGGGTTGCAAATTTCACCTCCAGGCTGCGCGTCGCCCCTTGCTCTCGCCCGCCCGGCCCTGCTTATGGATGCCAAGGTCAGCTTTCCAACCGAGGCCCGGCATGGCGACGGTACTGCGACGATGCGGCAAACCGTGGCTGGCGGCGGCCGCTTGCCTCATCTTGACGCCGACGCTCGCCACCGCTTCCGGCTACGCGATCCGCGAGCAGAGCAGCAGCTTTCAAGGCCTGTCCTTTGCCGGTGTCGCTGCCGGCGGGCGCGACATCAGCCCGATGTATTTCAACCCGGCGACCTTGGGCCTGCACGAGGGCCAACAGGTCCATGTCGGCGCCAGCTACATCCTGCCGAGCGCTCGGTTCAACGACGGCAGCGGCACCATGCCGTTCACGGGCGCACCGCTCGGCGGCCCCCTCGGCGGCGACGTCGCCGACGACGCGGTGGTACCGTCGGTCTACGGCATGGTCAGTGCCGGCAATTGGCGGTTCGGGGTCGGCGTCACCGCCCCCTTCGGCTTGCGCACCGAACAGCCCAAGGACTGGATCGGCCGCTACCATGCGACCGAAAGTGAACTCGTGACGATCAACGTCAACCCGGTCGTGGCCTACCGCTTCGACGAGCGGCTGACGGTCGCCTTGGGCTTCGTCGCCCAATACGCCGACGCCACGCTCGGCAACGCCGTCCGCGTCCCCGGCGTGCCGGCCGACTTCCAGTCGAAGATCACGGGCTCGGATTGGGATTTCGGCTACACCCTGGGGGTGTTGACCGAGCCTCTGCCGGGTACGCGGCTGGGCCTCGGCTATCGCTCGCAGATCAACCACAGCCTGACCGGGACGCGCCGCGTCACGAGCCCGCCCGGTGTGCCGACCCCGGCCGTGACCGGCGGCCGGGCGGCGTTGCAAACGCCGCAGATCGCCTCGCTCGGGCTGCGCCAGGAACTCGGCGAACGCTGGAGCGTGCTCGGCACCGTGGAGTGGACCGGCTGGAGCACCTTCGAGCGGCTGGTGATCACCTTCGAAGACGGCAGTCCCGCCAACATCACCGAGCAGAACTGGCGCGATACCTGGTTCTTCGCGCTCGGCGGCGAGTATCGCCCGCGGCCGGACCTCGCCTTGCAAGCCAGCGTCGCCTACGATCAAAGTCCCAATCGCGACGGCTTCCGTACCCCCCGTATCCCGGATGCCGACCGCACCTGGCTCTCCGTCGGGCTGGATTGGGCACCTCGGGACTGGCTTCGGCTGGGCGGCGCCTATTCGCGGATTTTCGTCGCCGATGGCCGCATCGATCTGCAGGACACGCAGCGGGGCGACCTCCAAGGCCGCTTCGAGAACGGCGTCGACATCCTGACGTTGCACGCGACGTTGCGGTTCTGACGCGCAGCTTGCCAGTAAAATAGGAATGTGGTCTTATATCGACGCACCCGACCAGCGTAGGAACGCGTCATGAACCCGACCAAATTTGCCCGTGACCACAACGGCGCCAGCGTGGGCGTGGCCCACTGGAAGTGGGGCAGCCGCCAGGTCATCACCTCTTCAGCAACGTCATCGCGCACCAGCCAGGTCTTGAGCGGGCACATGGTCTACGTGGCCCCCGCCGCGAACTGCCACGTGCGGCTCGGCGCGAGCAACGTCGTGGCGGCGGAAAACGACCCGGTACTGCGGGCCGGTGCCGTCTACTGCTTTCCCCGGGCCGTGGGCGAGACCCACGTCGCGGTGCGCACCGTGGAAAGTGGCGTCGATGGCCTCGTCGAGGTCTGGGAAGCCGACAGCTACCGCGAAGCCTGACCCGCCAAGCCCCTGGCGCCCCCGGCAGGACTCGAACCTGCGACCGTCCGCTTAGAAGGCGGATGCTCTATCCAGCTGAGCTACGGGAGCGGCAGCCCAGGTAAAGCGGCTGCCGCTCCGCCCGCAAGCCCCAAATGCCGGCATCGGCTCACACCCGGCGAATGAAATTGTCGCTGTAGGACTTGGGCTTGATCAGCCGTTCGTGCGGGTCCTCGACCGTGTATTCGATGCCCTCGCGTTTGGCGAAGGCAATGGCGGCTTCCTTGGTGGGAAAGCGCATCGTCACTTGAGCGGTGGTGTCGCCGGAGCCGACCCAGCCCATCAACGAATCGGCCTCGCGCCGTTCGCACGGCTCCATTTCCAAGAGCCAAACCCGGCTTTTCGCCTTGCCCGACGAAACCGCCGGCTTGGCCGGTCGGTAAATCCGCGCCGCCATCACCATGCCCTCTGCCATTCGACCACCCCGTGTAAACATCACGGGACGACGGCTTCGTCCAGACCGACGACCCGCGCCGAGCGCCTCCGGCACGTTGGTTCAACCCGCGTTCGCGCAGCCTGTTCGGCGCGCCAAAGGCTTGTTATGTTCCACGAAATCTCCGACGCGACCAACGCAGGGCCGTCCTTGCGGGGCTCACCAGAGGGGGCAGGGAGCAGGACATGACCGACGAACTCTACCAACGGGGTCAAGCAACGCGCCGGGCCGTGCTGGGCCCCAGCTACGTCGAACGCAAGCGTGAGCAGACCCACGACTTCGACGCCGACTTCCAACGCTACCTGATCGAATCCAGCTGGGGCCAGGTCTGGTCGCGCGAGGGCCTCGACCTGCGCACCCGCTCGCTCGTCACCATCGCCATTCTGGCCACGCTGCGCCACGACGAGGAACTCGAACTGCACCTCCGCGCCACCAGGAACACCGGGGCGACGGCGGAAGAAATCAAGGAAATGCTCTTGCACGTGGCCGCCTATGCCGGGCTGCCCGCCGCCCACCACGCGACCCGGATCGCGAAGAAGGTGCTCGCCGAATTCGTCGAGGGTGCGGCCTGAGGCCACGCCCGTCCGGATCGTTTCATGCCCACGCCTTGCATCATCACGGTCGCCATCACCGGGTCCTTGCCGACCAAAGCCGACAACCCGGCGGTGCCGATCAGCGTTGCCGAACAGATCGAGAGCACCCAAGCAGCCTTCGAGGCGGGCGCCACCCTCGCGCATTGCCACGTCCGCAACGACGACGGCACACCCACCTCCGACCCCGAGCGGTTCGCCCGCCTGCTCGAAGGTCTGCGCCGGCACTGCCCCGGCATGATCGTGCAGTTTTCCACCGGTGGCCGCTCCGGCGCCGGGCGTGAGCGCGGCGGCATGTTGCCGCTCCGCCCCGACATGGCGTCGCTGTCCACCGGCTCCTGCAACTTCCCCACCCGCGTCTACGAAAACAGCCCCGAGCTCGTCGACTGGCTCGCCGCCGAAATGAAGACCTACGGCGTCAAGCCCGAAATCGAGGCCTTCGACCTCTCGATGATCTTCAAAGCCGTCGAAATGGCCAAGGACGGCCGCATCGCCGGGCCGCTCCACGTCCAATTCGTCATGGGCGTCAAGAACGCCATGCCGGTCGACCGCCCGTCCTTCGTCTTCATGGCCGAAACACTGCGCCGGCTTGCCCCCGACGCCACCTGGACCGGGGCCGGCATCGGCAAGGACCAACTCACCTTGAACCGCTGGTCGCTCGAACTCGGCGGCCATTGCCGCACCGGCCTCGAAGACAACGTCCGCCTCGACAAACACACCCTGGCACCCTCCAACGCCGCCCTCGTCCGCCGCGTCGCCGACCTCTGCGCCGACTACGACCGCCGCCCCGCCACGGTCGCCGAAGCCCGCGCATTGCTCGGCCTGGCGCCGCAGTGAAGGCGCAAGGCTAGGGTCTTTGGACCCGTGCGTGCCCCCCCCGAGCGACGGCGCTGCCGTCGCCATGGCCCAAAAGATTCCCCGAAGCCTCTTCGTCGCCCTCCTGTCGTCAAAACATGACGGCGACCAGCCCGAGGGCCACGCCTGGGAAGGCGAGGAGAAGTGCGACGCGGGCGAGGTCGCTGAGGACGAAGGGCAGGACGCCCAGATAGGTGGCGGCGAGCGGCACGTCGCGCGCGAGGCCGTTGATGACGAAGAGGTTGAGGCCGACCGGCGGGGTGATGAGGCCGACCTCGACGACGATCAGGACGAGGATGCCGAACCAGAGTGCCGTTTGCTCGGGCGTCAGGCCGAAGTCGAGCAGCATGACCAGCGGGAAGAAGATCGGCACCGTCAACAGCACCATGGACAGGCTGTCCATGACGCAGCCGAGCACGAGGTAGACCAGAAGGATCAGGCCGAGGATCAGCCACGGGCTGGCGTCCCACGCGGCAAGTGCTGCGGCGGCGGCTTGCGGCAGTTGGGCGAAGGCGAGAAAGCCGTTGAACACCGCCGCCCCCAACAGCACGAAGAAGATCATGCCGGTGGAGGTGGCGGTCGCCTTGATCGCGTCGGCGAGGCCTTGGCGGTCGAGGCCGCCGTTCCAGAGTGCTGCGAGCCCCGTGCCGGCCGCCCCGATGGCGGCCCCCTCGGTCGGCGTGAACCAGCCGGCGTAGATGCCGCCGATGACGGTAAGGAAGATGGCGAGCACGGGCCAGACGCGCCAGAGCGCGTCCAGCCGTTCGGCCATGCTGGCAGGGGGGCTGGCACCCGCGGCAGCAGGGCTGAGCCGGACGTAGAGGGCGATCACCAGCATGTAGCCGAGGGCGGCCAGGAGGCCCGGCACGAGGGCGGCGACGAAGAGTTTGACGATGTTCTGCTCGGCCAAGAGGGCGTAGAGCACCAGGACGATCGAGGGCGGGATGAGGATGCCGAGCGTGCCGCCGGCGGCAAGCGCACCCGTGCTCAGCGCCCCCGAATAGCCGAGCCGGCGGAGTTCCGGCAGGGCGACTTGACCCATCGTGGCGGCCGTGGCGAGCGACGAGCCGCAGATGGCGCCGAAGCCGCCGCAGGCCCCCACCGCGGCCATGGCGACGCCGCCCCGCCGGTGGCCGATGAGGGTGGCGGCCGCACGGAACAGGGCAGCCGACAGCCCGCCGCGGGTGGCGAACTGGCCCATGAGGAGAAACAGCGGGATGATCGAGAGCGTGTAGCTGGCGAAGGTGGTGTAGGTCAGCGACTTCAGTTGCGCCAGGATCGGCGTCCAGCTGCCGGTCACGTACCAGGTGCCCAGCGCCCCGAGGGTGAGCATGGCAAGGCCGATCGGCACCCGCAGAAAGATCAGCCCGAGCAGGGTCGGGAACGACCAGAGTGCGGCTTCGAGGTTGGTCATGGGCGGCCCTGTCAGCCGCCCTTGGCCGTCCGCCAGCTGCGATGGATGGACCAGGCACAGCAGAGGACGAAAACGGACGAAGCGGCGACGCAGGCGGCGTAGCCCCACCAGAGGGGCAGTTGCAGGATGAAGGTGGTGTCGTTGAAGCGCTGACGGTCCAGCATGCCGAGGACCAGCCGCCAGGTGAGCAGGGCCGCCGCGAGCGTCATGGCGAGGTCGACCACGACGTCGATCCGCGCCTTTGTCCGGCTCGAGGTGCGCCGCCAGAGAAGGTCGACCGTGACGTGGCCACGGCGGAGCTGGCACCAGCCGAGGCTCGCGAAGACGGCGAAGGCCGTCCCCATTTCGATCAGCTCGAAATCGCCGCGCACCGGGCCGAGCCCCGGCAGGTTGCGCCCGGCGATGGTGGTGACGGTGAGTGCCACGATGGCGAGGAGCACGACGCCGCCCGCGAGTGCGGTGGCCGCAGCCAGCCGCTCGACCCCGAGGTCGACGCGTTCGACCAGGCGCTGGCGGGCAGCCCGGCTCACTCGGTGCTGCGCGCGGTGTGCTCGGCGACGAGCGCGCGTGCGGCTTCGACCAGCGCCCCGCCCTCGATCCCCCGCGCCTCGGCCTCGGCGATCCAGCTCTCGACCACGGCTGCGGCGGCCTCCTGCCAGCGGGCGGTCTCGGCGGCATCGAGCACCACGACCCGGTTGCCGGCGGCAAGGGCGATGTCGCGGCCGACGACGTCGTTCACGTCCATGGCGCGACCGAAGGCCGCCGCCCGCTCGATGCCCGAATGCGCGTCGATGATCGCCCGGAGGTCATCGGGCAGGCGGTCGTAGCTTCCCTGGTTCATCGCCAGCACGAAGGTGGCGGTGTAGAGGCCGTGGATGCCGGTGAACTCGGTGTGGGTGTCGACCAGTTCGGCGATCCTGAGCGAGGGCGTCACCTCCCACGGCACGGCGACGCCGTCGATGACACCGCGGGCCAGCGCCTCCGGCACGGCCGGGACCGGCATGCCGATGGCGTTGGCGCCGAGGGTGGAGAGGAGTTGCGTGGTCACCCGGGTCGGCCCGCGCAGGGTCAGCCCCTGCAAGTCCTCCAAGCGCTCCACGCCGCTGCCGCGAACGTGCAGGAGGCCCGGCCCGTGGGTGTGGACGACGAGCGGCCGCACGCCGTCGAAGTCGGCCATGGCGTGGGCTTCGACGAAGGCCGAGAAGGCCCGGCTGGTCGCCTCGCCGGTGGTGCCGAGGAAGGGCAGTTCGAACGCCTCCGCCCGCGGAAAACGCCCGGGCGTGTAGCCGAGGAGCGTCCAGGCAATGTCGACCACCCCGTCCCGCGCCTGGTCGTAGAGCGACGGCGGCGCACCGCCCAACTGCATCGCCGGATAGTGCTCGATCCTGAGCCGCCCGTCCGACGCCGCTTCGATCGCCTGGATCCAGGGCGTGATCGCATTGGCCGGAATGGTCGCCTGCGGCGGCAGGAAATGATGCAGTCGCAAGGTCACCGTGTCCGCCCGCACGGCGCCGCTCCATCCCACCGCCAAGGCGAGCGCCAGCGCCCCTGTCTTCGACCACCGTCCCATGGCTTCGTCCTCCCCCTTTTGCCACCCGCGCAAGTCGTAGCGTGCCGGCGGAATAAGCCAAGGGTCAGGAGCGAAGGCCAAGGCAACTGTAATGCCGGCTCGCTGCGGCGCCTTGGATCGCGCCCGCTGACGCGATCCCGCACTTCGACGACCCGGATCGGATAGTCCGGTGTCAGCCTGGCGATCTTCGGCGGCAGCCGGATCGTCGTCCGGCTTCAGGGCACCTTCAACGGCAAAGGCGGCCGGCCGCGGAGGCGCTCGCGGTAGGTGATGTAGACGACGCTCGAGAAGATGATGGTGCCGCCGAGGAAGGTGGCGAGGTCCGGGATTTCGGCAAAGAGGACGAAGCCGAGCAGCGCCGACCAGATCAGGCGGGTGAAGTCGACGGGCAGCACGACGCTGGTGTCGGCGAGGCGCAGCGATTGGGACAGGCAAAGCTGGGAGAGGGTGCCGGTGGCGCCGAGGGCGAC
Organism: Geminicoccaceae bacterium; assembly: GCA_007694015.1. GTDB lineage: Bacteria > Pseudomonadota > Alphaproteobacteria > Geminicoccales > Geminicoccaceae > RECO01. Next base: position 8,085 of record RECO01000311.1, on the reverse strand, counting down.
GAGCCAGCCGAGCTGGTCGAGGCTGGGCCAGCTCCAAAAGGGCAGGGCGGCCACCAGGGTGATCGGCATGAGCACGACGGCCGCGTAGAAGGTGATCGAGACCGTGCTCTCGGTGCGTGACAGGAGCTTGATGAAGACCAGCGCCAAGCCCCAGAAGAAGGCGGAGACGAGGGTAAGGGCCGCGCCTGCCGTGATCAGCGTTTCACCGCCCGGCCGCACGACGACGACGGCGCCCGCGAAGCCGACCACGAGCGAGAGGGCGCGGCGAATGCCGACCACCTCCTTCAGGATCGGGATGGCGAGGGCGGTGGCGAAGAGCGGTGCCGTGAAGGAGAGCGCCGTCACCGTGGCGAGCGGCGTCAGGCCGAGGGCCGTGAAGAAGCAGAGCATGGCGACGGCGTCGCTGATCCCGCGCACCAGGAGCAATCCCGGCCGCTCCGGGCGCAATTGGGCCACCCCCTGGCGCCAGAGGATCGGCAACAGGAACAGAAAGCCGAAGACGTTGCGGAAGAACGCGACCTGGAAGGGGTGCATGGCCAGGCTGAGGTGGCGCACCAGGACGTGCATTACGACCATGCTGATCGAGGCAATGGCCATGTAGAGCACGGCGCGGAACACCGGCGAGGCGGTCGAGGCCGTGGCAGGCGGCGAGGGCGACGCGTTCAAATCCAGGTTCCGAGGCGCGGCTGGCGGCCAATCCGATGCGGCGAGCATTAGCCTCGGCAGACGGCACGCCTAGGGGCCGGAGCGACTGGCTGCCATGCAGCGGCGGGCCCCGGCCCCTCGGTGCGTCGTCGGCGGATCAGAGACTGGGCGGGATGATGACGTAGTCGAGCAGATGGATGACGCCGTTCGCGGCGGGGATGTCGGCCTGGAGGATGGTCGAGCCGTTGACCCGGATGAATTTCAGGTGGCCTTCGATGGTGATCGGGTAGCCCTGCACGCTCTGCACGGTCTGGATTTGGCCGAACATGTCGCTGCTGGTGGCGCGCCCGGGGATGACGTGGTGCGCCATCAGCTTGTCGAGCCAGACGCGGCCCTGCGGCTGGAAGAGGACTTCGCGCACGCTCAGGGGCAGGCGCTCGAAGGCGTGGTCGGTGAAGGCGAAGACGGTGTAGGTGCCGCCGTCGGCGAGCCTGGCACCGTATTCGGTGGCCTCCAGCGCGCGGGCGAACACGGTGAACTGGCTGTGCGCCTTGACCTGGTCGAGCAGGTTGTAGGCGCTGTCACGCGCGGCGGCGTCGGGTGCGGCACCGGCGACACCGAGGGCGAGAGCCGAAACCATCAAGAGGCGGCAAGCGGAACGGCGTAAGCGCGTGGTCAAGCCCATCGTTGATGCCTCCAGCCCTCTGGCAGACGCATTTGGCGCGTCCATCTCAGATCATGGTTCAAGTGTGGTCGTGGTGCCGTGTTCGGTGCCGTCGGTCAAGGAGATGGTGATTGCTCGAAAGTTATCGCGTACCCCTTCGCGCGGCGGTCGTGGGCGCCGGTGGCGGCATCGGCGGCGCGTTTACGGAGATTTTGGCCGGCGATCCGGCGGTCGGCCGCCTCGATGCCTTCGCGCGCGGTCCGATCCAGGTCGAGGCGGCCAAGCTGCGCGCCCACCACCTCGACCTCGACGACGAGGCGAGCCTGGACGCCATGGCCGCGGTCCTCGGCGAGGGGGAACCGCTCGACCTCGTCATCGTCGCGACCGGCCTGTTGCACGGGCCCGACGGCTTCGCCCCCGAAAAGACCTGGCGGCAGTTGGAGCGCGAGCGGCTCTTGCGCTCCTTCGCGGTCAACGCGGTCGGCCCGGCCCTCGTGGCCAAGCGCGTGCTGCCGCTCCTGCGCCGCGACGGCAAAGCCGTGTTCGCCGCCCTCTCCGCACGGGTGGGCAGCATCGAGGACAACCAACTGGGCGGCTGGTACGCCTATCGCGCCTCGAAGGCCGCCTTGAACCAGTTGCTGCGCACCCTCTCGATCGAACTGGCAAGGCGGGCACCCGAGGCGGTCTGCGTGGGCTTGCATCCGGGCACGGTCGAGACCAACCTCTCGGCACCGTTCCGCAGCGGCGTCGCCGCCGACAAGCTGTTCGAGCCGAGCTTCGCGGCCGCACGCCTTTTGTCCGTACTCGACGGATTGACGGCCGCGGACACCGGCGGCCTCTTCGCGTGGGACGGCCAGCGCCTTCCCTTTTGAGACCCCTCGGATGTCTGCAACCGACGCGCCACAGCTCCGCCCCGCCCGCGACGACGACGGCGATGGCTTGGCCGACCTGATCGCTGCCTGCTTCGCCGAATATCCGGGCTGTCTCTTCGACCGTGCCCTGGAATTTCCGGAACTCGACGCGATCGCCACCCACTTCGCGGACCAGGACGGGGTGATCTGGCTGGCCGAGCAACGTGGCCGGATCGTCGGCTCGCTCGGGGCGCGGCCGACCGCCGATGGCGGCTTGGAACTCTTGAAGGTCTACGTGGACGCCCGCTGGCGCGGCACCGGCTTGGCCTTGCGCCTGCTCGGCCAGGCGGAGTGCCTGGCCAGCCAACGGGCCGCCCACCAGCTGGAGCTTTGGAGCGACACCCGCTTCGAGCGCGCACACCGCTTCTACGCGAAGCATGGCTTCCGCCCGACCGGCGAGCGGCGCTTTTTGGCCGACATCAGCGACAGCTGGGAAGCCCGCTTCGTCCGCCCGCTCAATGCAGCAGCAGGGTCACGGCGAGCATCGCCGTGAAGGCGAGCGTAACGACCACGCCGACGGTCTCGGACTTCACCGCTTCGCTCGCTTCGGGCAGCAGCTCCGAGAACACCATCCAGAGCATGGCCCCGGCAGCAAGGCCCAAGCCCACCGGCAGCCACGGCTCGAAGGCGAGCACGAACAAGAACGCCGGCACCGCCAACAGCGGCTGCGGCAGGCTGGAAAAAACGCTCCAGCCGGCAGCGGCCAAGACCGAAGCACCCCGCGGCACCATGATGAGCGCAATCGCCAGCCCCTCGGGCACGTTGTGCAGGGCGATGGCGATGGTGATGAAGTCGCCGAGCTCGCGCCCGCCGCCATAGGCAACGCCCACGCCGACGCCCTCGGCCGCCGAATGCGCCGTCATGATGCCGACGATGAGCAGGATCTTCTTGGCGTCCGCCCCCTGCACCTGGGCGATGGTCATGCCGTCATGGGCGTGCAGGTAGCGGCTGGCGACGACGATCAGCACCACGCCCAAGACCAGACCGGCGAGCGTGCGCGGCGCGTCGAACGCGAAGCCTTCGACGATCAGGCTGTAGCACGCGGCCAACATCAGCCCCGCCGCCACCGCGTTGCCGAGCGCCAGCCAGCGCCCCTCGACCGCGCGCGCCCACAACAAGGGCAGCGCGCCGAAGCCCGTGGCGATGGCGGTGATCAGGGCGGCGATGAAAACGAGGAGGACGGTGGGTTCGGTCACGAGCGAGCATCCTTCCGATGCCGTCGAAAGTTGGAATCATTCCAAAATTTGTCCAGTGCGGCTTTGGTTCCTCTGCCTTGAGGTTGTCATCGATCCTTCACCGAAAAGGGCTATGCAGTGCGTCGTCGCGGCGCTAACGCACCTCGTTGGCCTTGCCCGCGGGAGGTTCGCGGTGAACGACATCAGCCTGGACACCGAGCGATCCAACGTGGATCGCTTCGAGCGTCCCCCGGTCCACCAGACCGAAACCCTCCTTCTCTCCGACGTTCACCTGGGTCTGCCGGCCTGCCGCGCCGGGGCCTTGTTGCGCACGCTGGAGACTTGGCAGTTCGACCGGCTCGTCCTCCTGGGTGACATCTTCCACGATCTGGATTTTCGTCGCCTCCGCGCCGACCATTGGGACTTTCTGTCCCACATCCGCAAGCTGTCGCACCCCAAGCTGGGCGTGGAACTGATCTGGGTGCTCGGCAATCACGACCGCAAGGCCGCCCAGGTCGCCTCGCATCTGATGGGGGTCGAGGTCCACGAGCGCTACGCCTGGCAGCAACATGGGCGAGAGTACTTGGCCATCCACGGCGACGGCTTCGACCGCTTGCTGACCCGCCACCCGGTCCTCTCCGACCTCGGTGGCCGCCTGCTGGGCGTGTCGCAACGCTTTCTCCGGGTCGGGCACAAGGGCCGCAAATGGGTCGGCAAACGCAACCCGCGCCGCCGCCTGACGAGCACCGTCCGCGCCGGAGCCCTGGCACTTGCCGCCGAGGAACGGGTCGACGTGATCTTCTGCGGCCACACCCACGAGGCGTTGCACGAGCGGGCGGTGGTCGACAGCACGACGATCGAGTACGTGAACACCGGATGCTGGACCCGCACGCCGTCGCACCTCGCCACGGTCGACGCGAGCGGGGTGCATCTCCACGCCTATCGCTGACCTGCCCGGCTCGCCCGCGGCGCTATCGAGGATCGAGGATGGGGAACAGCTTGTTGCGCGACGCGGCGCTGACCAAGCCGGCGCGGCGCCGCGACCGCTTGGCCGAGCGGCTATTCACCTGGTCGTTCGACGGGTTCGTCTACAACCAGATTTGGGAGGACCCGGTCGTCGACATGGCGGCGATGGCCCCGCTCGAGGGCAAGCGCATCCTCACCATCGCGTCGGCCGGCTGCAACGTGCTCAACTATCTGGACGGCGATCCGGCCGGGATCACCGCGGTCGACCTCAACCCCGCGCACGTCGCCCTCAGCCGCCTGAAGCTGGCGGGGCTGCAGCACCTGCCGGACCACGAGACCTTCTTCCGCTTCTTCGGCCACGGCGCCGACGAGGCCAATGTCAGGGCCTATGACCGCCATCTGCGGCCGCACCTGGACGCCGAGACACGGGCGCATTGGGACGAGCGCGACCTGTTGCAGGGCCGGCGCATCAACCTGTTCCGCCGCGGTCTCTATCGCCGCTCGCTGTTGGGCCGCACCATCAAGGCGGGCCACGTCACGGCACGGCTGCTTGGCGGGCGGCCCAAGTCGATCCTGAAGGCGAAGAGCCGCGAAGAGCAGCACCATCTGTTCGACCGCCACGTCGCGCCGATCTTCGAAAAGCGGACCATCCGCAAGCTGGCCAAGTCGCGCGCCGCCTATTACGGCCTCGGCATCCCGCCGGCCCAGTACCGCGCCCTGCACGCCGAGAGCGAAGACCCGGCCAAGGAAATCCGCGAGCGGGTGCGCCGGCTCGCCTGCGACTTCGACCTCGACGACAACTACTTCGCCTGGCAGGCCTTCGGCCGCCGCTACGACCTCGAACGGCGCAAGGCGGTGCCGCCTTATCTGAAGGAGCCGGTCTACGAGCGGATCAAGCCGCGCGCCGGTCGCGTCCAAATCCTGCACACGCTCCTCGTCACCCACCTCCAAGGCGAGCCGGACGCGAGCTACGACCGCTACGTCTTCCTCGACGCCCAGGACTGGATGACTTCGGCCCAGATGACCGCGCTCTGGCAGGAAGTCACCCGGACGGCGCGGCCGGGAGCGAAGGTGATCTTCCGCACCGCGGGTGCCGCTTCGTGCCTGGATGGCAACCTGCCACCCGAACTCCTGGCGCGGTGGCACTACCACGAAGCCGACAGCAAGGCCTATTTCCGGGCCGACCGCTCGGCGATCTACGGCGGCTTCCACCTCTACGAGCTGGCCTGAGCCGATGACCGCCGATGCTGCGGTGCGGATGGAGCGGATGTACCGCTGGCAGCGGCACATCTACGACGCCAGCCGCAAATACTACCTCTGGGGCCGCGACCGGCTGATCAGCGAACTCGACCTCGGCCCCGAGGAGCATCTGTTGGAGATCGGTTGCGGCACGGCCCGCAACCTGATCGTCATCGCCGAGCGTTACCCCGAGGCCCGGCTCTACGGCTTCGACGCCGCCGACGCCATGCTCGAGGTGGGCCGCGCCAAGGTGGCGAAGGCGGGGCTGGACGACCGCATCCGCCTCGCCTTCGGCCTCGCCGGCACCGGCATCGAGCGGGTCCTGTTCGACCGGCCCGAGGGCTACGATCGCATCGTCTTCTCCTACTCCCTGTCGATGTTCGACGATCCAACAGGCGCGATCGACAGCGCCGTGGCCGCCCTCGCACCGGGCGGCCGGCTGCACGTGGTCGATTTCGGGGTCATGCAAGGCTTGCCGGCACCCCTGCGTTGGCTGCTCGTGCGGTGGCTCGAAAGCTTTCACGTCCATCCCTCGAGCGCGGCCCACGATCGCCTCGCCGAGCGGCGTGCCGCCGATGGTGCAGCGCTCGACTTCCAGGAACTGGCGGGTGGCTACGCCCAGCTGATGACCTACCGCCTGCCCCCCGACCGCGTGGCGCAATGATCGGCCGCCACCCTTGATCGGCGCGTATCTGTGGGCCTTCGTTACCGTCGGTGCGGCGGCCGCCCAGACCATCCGCAACGCCGCGCAAAAGGGCCTCACCGCCGAGGTCGGCACCTGGGGGGCAACGCTCGTCCGCTTCCTCTTCGGCCTGCCCTTCGCCGTCCTCTTCCTGCTCCTGGCATCGCTCGTCTTCGGCCGCCTGCCGCCCCTGCCGGGCTTTTGGGCCATCCTGTGGATCGGGCTCGGCGCTCTGGCCCAGGTGTTGGCGACCGCGCTCATGCTGCAGGCAATGCGACTGCGCTCCTTCGTCGTCGCCACCGCCTTCACCAAGACCGAGCCCGTCCTGGTGCTGCTGTTCGCCGTCGCCTTTCTCGCCGAAGTGCCGACGCTGGTCATGGTGGCGGGCGTCGTGGCGGCGACCTGGGGTGTCGCCGTGCTCGCCTGGCCGCCCCCCACGGCCTCCTTGGTGCGCCGCGACACCACCATGCCCGCGCTGCTCGGCACCGGTGCCGCCGCCCTCTTCGCGCTTGCCGCCGTCGGCTACAAGGGCGGCATCGTCACCCTCGCCGAGACGCCCGGCTTCCTGGAGGCCAGCACCGCCCTGGTCGTTGCGCAAACCCTGCAAGCGGTGGTCATGACCCTCGTGCTCTGGCAAAGCCAGCCGGGCGTCGTCCAAGCCGTCTGCGTCCGCTGGCGGCCGTCGCTCCTGGCAGGCTTCATGGGGGCCTTGGCCTCCCAGCTCTGGTTCTTCGCCTTCGCCCTCACCGACGTCGCCGCCGTCCGCACCCTGGGCCTCGTCGAAATCTTCTTCGCCCAACTCCTCGCCCGCCGCATCTTCCGCGAAACCCCGACGATCTGCGAACTGGCAGGCCTCGCCCTCCTGGTCGTCGGGCTGATCCTGGTGCTGCAGGGGGTTTGAGGGACGAGGTAGGGGAAGGGGGCTTTTGGCCCCCTTCGCAACCCCCGGCACCGGCTCCGCCGGTGCTACTTTCGGAGGCGTTCAGCTTTCGTCGCGTCGGGTAACCGGCACCACCACCTCGTTGCGGCGGGCCGGCGGCAGGGTCCAGGGCGGGTCGTAGAAATAGGCGACGGGCTCGCCAAGGGCGACCCAGGGGCTGCCGTCGAGCGCCGCCAGAAGTGCTGTGGTTTCGAGAGCGACGGCGGTGTTGGCGGTGGAGCCGGTAAAGCGGCGGACGGCGACCGTGGTGGGCTCCAGCTCGACCAGCGTCACGCGCGGATCGTTGGGCAAAGGAGCCGTGTCGAGGGTGAACTCGCTCGGCAGGAAAAAGCGCATGCGCAACTCGCCCGTCGCCTCGTCCACCTCGACCGGCACCGTCATGGCGATGCGCTGGCCGGGCTCTTGGGTTTCGACCGGCACCGTCATGGCGATCCGGCGCTCGCCCTGGTTGCCGCCGAAGATGTAGCCGGCGAGCACGCGAAAGGCGGCGTTGCGCGCACCGGGCTCGGCCGCGACCGCCGTCTCGGCGGCGAGCCTTGGGCCATAGCGGCGAATCTCGGTCGACCCGTCCAGGGCCGCCAACACTTCGAACGGCGGCTCTTCGGTGCCGGAGCGCACCCCAAAGGCGGTGCAACCGGCGAGCAGCAGGGCCACCGAAATCACGAGAAGCCGTTGGCGCATGGGCCGATCCAAACGTGGTTCACCAAACGAAGAAAGGCCGCCACGAGGGCGGCCTTTCCGTGAGCGGGCCGGTGGGACGGCCCCTGACCCGAAGGTCGTTTGACCAAGAGGTCTGCGCCTCAGCGCTGCCGAAGAGGCTGCTCCGCGGCCGCGTCTCGACGCAGGCTGGCCCACCGAACCGT
>RECO01000171.1 GCA_007694015.1 Geminicoccaceae bacterium | reverse complement strand
CGTTCGTAGCGGGTGCGCACGAACTGATAGAGCAGGAAAAAGAAGCTCCGCGCCAGGTACTTCTTCATCGCGTCCATCGAGCCCGACGTATCCATGATGCAGATCACCACGGCGTTGCTCTCGGGCTTGGTGTCGGTGATCAGCTTCTTGTACGTCAGGTCGTCGTCGATGAAGGGAAAGCGGGGGCGATCCTCGGCTATGGCCGGTGCCGGTTCCGTCACCTCGGGCGTGTCCGGGAGGTCGCGTCCCCGCGCCAGCATCCGCTTGATCCGCGCTTTGGCGGTGCGTTTGCGGTCCAGGTGCACGCGCACTCCCGACTTGCGGTAGCCGCGGCGCTTGACCGTCTTGTCGTCGATGGTGTCCTTGAGCACCCGCCGCTCCAGATCGGGCAGCTCCAGGTCCTCGAACATGATGTCGACCAGCTCGTCGAGCGTGACGTCGGTCTCGTAATAGTCGACGCCGGGCTCCTCTCCAGGCTTGCCCGGCTCGCCCTGGCCATCCTTGCGCTCGCCGACGATCTGCCCCGGCTGGGTGTTGCCCTTGCCGGTGCCGACGCCGCCCTGGTTGTCGCCGTAGACGAAGCGATATTCCTTTACGCCGCGGATCGGGATTTTCACGATCTTGTCGCGGTCGCGGCCGATGATGCTCTCTTCGGCGATGATGTCCGCGATGTTGTCGCGGATGGCGGCCTTCAGTTTCTGACGGTGGCGCAGCCGGTCGCGCGCCGTGCGATCGCTGCGCAGTGCATCACCCGAACTGTGGGGCCGAAAAACGGTATCCATCGACGGTTCCAGGCCGTTCACTCCCACACAACGCCATGACCATGCGACGGTCCCCGATCGGGCGGGCAGCGGCGGAGGGACTTGACGATCCCCCCGCACCCCCGGGAGACCGGCTGCACCGGCCTCACCCTCGAGGCGCCGCAGGCCAACCCCCTGGGCTCAGTCCTTCCACAGGTGGTTGGCAGCATACTTCAAGATGGTGTCGATGGTCTCTTCCGGATAGCCGTTCTCGATCAACGTTTCGACCATCCGGTCGTAGCGTTCGCGCTGCTCCTCGTCGCGGGTGCGGGCCTTGGTGATGATGCGGCTGATGTCGCGGACCGAGCTCATCAGCTTCTTCTCGATCGCCTCCTTCAACGGCTCGTAGGCCGTGTAGGAGACGGTTTCGCCGCGGCGCGTCACCCGCCAGAGAAACGCGATGACCTCCTGGCGGAAGCCCTCGGCGGCGGGCCCGATGATGGCGATCTGCTCCTCGATCGACTTGAGGAACGCCTCGTCGGGGTTCAGTTCGTCGCTGGTGTGCGCGTCCTTCACCTTGGTCTTGGTCACGAAGGCTTCGGCGTGGTCGAGATAGCTGTGGAACAGCGTTTCGGCCTGTTCCTTGAAGGAGAACACGAACGCTTTGGTGATGTCCTTCTCGAGCAGCTCCAGATAAGCCTTGTGCAAGCTATCCTGGAGAAATTCGAGGTACTGTTTCTTGACGTCATCGGCGATGTCGGCCTCGCGCACCATCTGGATCATCGCTTCGCGCACCGACAAGGGGTGAATGGCCTCGGGGTTCTGGCTCAGGGCCTGATCGAGCGCCTTCATGATGAAGCGGGTGGAGATGCCGAACAGGCCTTCGCGCTTGGCGTCCTCCATCAGCTCTGCCACGGCGATCTTCTTGGTGCGGCCTTTCTCGACCACCTCGTCGCCGTTGTAGAGCTTGAGCTTGGTCATGAGATCGCACTTCGCCGTCGGCTCGAGGCGCGAGAGGATGGCGAACATCGACGCGATTTCGAGCGTGTGCGGCGCGATCTTGGCTTGGAAGTTCGAGCGCTTGATGAACTTCTCGTAGATCTTCACCTCTTCGGAGAGGCGCAGATTGTACGGCACCTTGACCACGACGATGCGGTCGAGGATCGCCTCGTTGGTGTGGTCGGCCTTGAAGCGCTGCCACTCCGCCTCGTTCGAATGCGCGACGATGCAGGTATCGACGTAGATGGTGCCGTGCCGGCCGGGTGCGGGGATGAACTTTTCCTGCGTCGCGGTGATCATCGTGTGCAGATATTCGGTGTCGTTCTTGAACACCTCGATGAACTCGACCATGCCGCGATTGCCGACGTTGAAGGCGCCGTTGAGCTCCAGAATTCTTGGGTCGCCCTCCGAAAAGCGGTCGAGCTTGGAGATGTCTTCCGAGCCGATCAGGACGGACGTGTCCTGGTTGTTCGGGTCGACCGGCGGCACCATGCCGATGCCCCGCTGCCCCCGCTTCGAGAAGGTGATCGCCTTCACCGGCATCCGCTCGTATTCGCCGTCGAACTCGTTCAAGAGGCGCCAACGCACCGGCGGGCAGACGTCGCCCTCGATCTTGACGCCCAACATCTCCTCGAAGGCCGGCCTGAGATGTCGCGGGATCAGGGTCAGCGGGTTGCCGTACATCGGGCAGCCGTCGATGACGTAGATCGGCTTGGTCTCCTCGAGGCCGCGCTTCAGCCGCTCGACCAGGGAGCTTTTGCCGGAGCCCACCGGCCCCATCAGGTAGAGCACCTGGCGGGCCTCTTCGCCGCCCATGGCGGCGGCGTGGAAGTAGCGCACGATCTTGTCGAGCGTGCGTTCCATGCCGAAGAACTCGTCCTCGAAGAAGTGATAGGTGGGCGGCACCCGGTCGCCGAACAGCCGGCGCAGCCGCCCGTCGCCGTCGCCCTCGTGCCGCTCGACGCCGGGGGCCATGATCATTTCGTGCATGCGACGGTGGGACAGCCAGGCGAGGGAGGGGTCTTCCTTCACCAACTCGAGGTATTCGAGGAGCGTACCGCTCCACTGTACTTTCTGCCGCTCGGCGCGGTCCTTGGCGATCAGCTTGGCGAAATCGGTCTTCGGCGCTCCGGCCATCGGCATCATTCCCCGTTTACAGCGATCCGTCGTCCCCACACGAAAGAGGCCCCGCGAGGCTTGTTTTCTTGATTATGGTAAGTGTACACCACCGATCCAAGACGAACACGCGGTGTTTTCGCGTTTTCGCAAAGTCTTGGCGGTAGATGACCGGCTTTTCACCGCACCGAGACCGCCGCAGGGCGGCGTCGGCGGCGGACCAGCGCTGTCGTGTTGCCATGCAGAGTTTGGCCCGTCGGAGGGGCTCTCCAGCCGATGCGCAGGCCAAGCGAGGGTCGGCTATCCGCGTCACCCTCCTAAGGTAGCGCATCAGGCGGCGGGAAAACAGCCCTGCGGCGGCATTTCGCACAACCGAATGCGAAGGCTGCGCTTGACAACCAGGGCGGATGGATCGATACGGCGCCTCGCTTCGCGGCACGACTTAAGTCCGACGGAGCACGCGAACATGCAGTGGAGCAAGACGTGGCCATCACGGTCATCGAGCGGATCAGGACGCAGCGGGTGGCGGCGGCAGCCGGCGCCCCGACGTCGTTCGGGCTCGGCGCTTCACTGAGGGCCGCGGCGACTGCCGGCTGCGTGCGCAGGTCCGGCAGCGGCCGCGAGGCCACCGAGCGGTAAGGCGCGCGGGCGCCCGCTCCGGGGCCGCCCGCGCTTCGTTCTCCCCTTATCCCGTCGGCGTTCCGGCAGCACCCTCGTGTCTGCCGGCACAGGAGGACTGCGTTCCATGCTGAAGACCACGCACGCCCCGCTCATGGGGCGCCTCGTCATGCTCGGCTGCGGCTCGATCGGCCAGGCCGTGATGCCCTTGCTGCTCCGCCACCTGGCCCTCACCCCGGACCGCATCACCGTGGTGACGGCCGACGGCCGCGGTCGTGCCGCTGCCGACCGCTACGGCATCGCCTATGTCGAGCAGCCCGTCACCCGCACCAATTACCGCGAGGTCCTGCTGCCGATGCTGCGGCCGGGCGACTTCCTCTTGAACCTCTCGGTCGACGTCTCGTCGCTGGCGCTCATCCGGCTCGCCCGCGAGCGGGGTGCGCTCTACCTCGACACCTGCATCGAACCCTGGGCCGGCGCCTATCTCGACCCCAGCCTCCCCCCCTCCGAGCGCTCGAACTACGCGCTGCGCGAGGGTGCCTTGGCGCTCCGCCGCGAACTCGGCCGCGGCTCCACGGCGGTGGTGGCCCAAGGCGCCAACCCGGGCCTCGTCTCGCAGCTCGTCAAGCAAGCCGCGCAGAACCTCGCCCACGACCTCGGCCGCGAGGTCGACACCCCCAGCGACCGCCAGGGCTGGGCCAGGCTGTTCTGCGACCTCGGCGTCAAGGCCATCCACATCGCCGAGCGCGACACCCAAGTCGCCGAGATGGCCAAGCAGCCGGGCGAGTTCGTCAACACCTGGTCGATCGACGGCTTCGTCTCCGAGGGCTGCCAGCCGGCCGAACTCGGCTGGGGCACGCACGAGCGCCACTTTCCCCGCGAGGGCGGCCGCCACGCCAATGGCTGCGGGGCTGCCATCTACCTCAACCGTCCCGGGGCCGGCACCCGCGTGCGCACCTGGACGCCGCTCGCCGGCCCCTTCCACGGCTTCCTCGTCACCCATAACGAGAGCATCTCGATCGCCGACTACCTGACGCTCACGGTCGATGGCCGCACCCTCTACCGGCCAACGGTCCACTACGCCTACCACCCCTGCGACGACGCCGTCCTCTCGCTGCACGAGATGGCCGGCAAAGGCTTCGCGCCGCCGACCCGCCAGCGCTTGATGATGGACGAGATCAGCCGGGGCATCGACGAACTGGGCGTCCTGCTGCTCGGCCACGACAAGGGTGCTTACTGGTTCGGCTCGCGCCTCTCCGTCGACGAGGCGCGCGAACTGGCCCCCTTCAACAACGCAACCTCCTTGCAGGTCGCAGCCGGCGTGCTCGGCGGCATGGTCTGCGCCCTCGAAAACCCCGAAGCCGGCATCCTCGAGGCCGACGACCTCTGCCACCGCCGTGTCCTCGACGTCGCCGCGCCCTATCTCGGCCCCGTCGTCGGCGTCTACGGCGATTGGAACCCGCTCCAGGGCCGCGGCCGCCTGTTCCCCGAGGACATCGACACCAGCGATCCCTGGCAGTTCAAGAACGTCCTCGTGGCTTGAGCCAAGAACGAGAAAACGTGAGTTCGGGGGGCTTTTGGCCCCCCGCCCCCCCCGGCTGACGGCGTTGCCGTCAGCACTTCGCTTGGTTTGCCTTTTTGGGGTGGAGTGCCTCTGATGACCGAGAAGGTTTTGAAGTTTCTGGAAGACACCAAGCTGCCGACCCCGCTCTTGGTGGTCGATCTCGACAAGGTCGAGGCGAACTACCAGGCGTTGGAACGGGCGCTGCCGGATGCGCGGATCTACTACGCGATGAAGGCCAACCCGGCACCCGAGTTGATGGCGCGGCTGGTGGCTTTGGGCTGCTGCTTCGACGTCGCCTCGATCAACGAGGTCGAACAGGCCCTGGCGGCGGGGGCGACGCCGGACCGGCTGTCCTTCGGCAACACCATCAAGAAGGAGCGCGACATCGCCCGCGCCTATGCGCTCGGCGTGCGGCTCTTCGCCTTCGATGCCGAGGCCGAGTTGCAGAAAATCGCCCGCGCCGCACCCGGCAGCCGGGTCTTTTGCCGCATCCTGACCTCCGGTGAGGGGGCCGACTGGCCGCTTTCCAAGAAGTTCGGCTGCACGCCCGACATGGCCGTCGACCTCTTGCAGCTGGCCCCCTGGCTCGGGCTCGTGGCTTACGGCGTCTCGTTCCACGTCGGCTCGCAGCAGCGCGATCCGGAGCAGTGGGACGCGGCGATTGCGAGCGTCGGTGACATGTTCCGTCGCATCGAGCGCGAGAGCGGCATCGAGCTGAAGATGGTCAACCTCGGGGGTGGCTTTCCCACCACCTACGGCGAGGCCGTGCCCGCGGCCGAAGCCTATGGCGCGGCCATCCGGCGAAGCCTGCTGCGGCATTTCGGGAACCATCGCCCGGAGCTGATCGTCGAGCCGGGGCGCGGCCTGGTCGGCGATGCCGGCGTCATCGAAACCGAGGTGGTGCTGATCGCCAAGAAGGGGGATCAGGACGGCCGACGATGGGTCTATCTCGACATCGGCAAGTTCGGCGGTCTCGCCGAGACCATGGACGAGGCGATCCGCTATCCGATCGAGAGCCACCGCCAAGGCGAGGCCGCCCCGGTCATCCTCGCGGGCCCCACCTGCGACAGCGCCGACGTCCTCTACGACCGCGCCAACTACCACCTGCCCACCGACCTGCGCATCGGCGACCGGCTGCGCATCCGCGCCACCGGCGCCTACACCACCACCTACGCCTCCGTCGGCTTCAACGGCTTCGAGCCCTTGCGGTCGATCTGCATCTGAGCGCACCGCCCGGCCATGGCCGGGCGGTCGCCGCCCAAACGACCGACGCCGATTGTTCCAAAACGGGCTCCACAACCCTAAGGTGATAGGGTACGATTCCTGTATTGGTTTGAAAGGCTCGGTGGTATGGCACGTGCTCGGTTTGCCGTTGCTGGCTCGAGAGCCCGCGTTCGGCGAATCGCGGGGCCGACCGGCGTCGCGATCGTCTGCATGATGGCGCTGCTGATCGCGGGGCCGAGCTGCGCGGAGGTTCGGCTTGCCGGTTCGTCGTGGATCGTCGACGCGCCCACCAAAATCGCCGACGCCCTCGGCTTCTTCAACCAAGGCCTCGGCACCGACGACCCCGATCGGGTGACCGTCTTCTACACCGATTCCGGCCGGACCTCCCTCGACGCCCTGCGTCGCGGCGAGACCACCTTCGCCCTCGCGGCCCCATCACCGGTGGCCGCGGACGTCCTGCGCCGCGCGGATCTGGCCGAGAGCGGGGACGACATCGTCGTCTTGGCGTCGGTCGGTCTGTCGAACCAAAGCCACGACATCGTCGCCTCGCGGCGGCGCGGCATCGCCGGGCCAGCCGACTTGGCCGGGCGCCGCATCGCCGTCGTGGAGGGCTCCTCGGCGCATTACACATGGGAAGCCTTCACCGCGGCCCACGGCATTGCGACGGGGAGCGTCGAACTCGAGGACATTCCGCCCCGTCACCAGGCCGCGGCACTGGCGGCGGGTGAGGTGGACGCCGTGGTCAGCTGGGAGCCCTACCTGGCGCGCATGGTGGCGGCGTTGGGTGACGACGCCGTCAGGTTTTCGACCCGCCAAGTGCACACCGCCAATTGGCTGTTGCTCACGACCCGACGCGTCGCCGACGAGCGCCCGGATTGGGTCGATCGCGTGCTGCTTGGTTATTTGCAGGCGATCGCCTTTCGTGAGGCCGATCCCATGGCCGCGGACCGGCTCCATGCCGACGTCGCCGGTCTGGACGACGAGACCCTGGCCGAGCTGAAGGCCAACGTGGTCTGGCGCGTCGATCTCGGCTGGTCGGTGCTGGCCAATCTGGAAGGCCAACTGGCTTGGTCCGGGCGCGAAGCGGGCCTGAGGGAACTACCGCCGCCGGCCCGCTACCTCGATGCCCGCGGGCTCTTTCGGGTGGCACCGGAGCGGGTCGTCGTGCCGCGCCTGCTCCTCGAACCGACGGCGGCTGCCGGTGAGGCGGTGCGGCCGTGAGTCTGCGCGGCATGGCGCGGCTGATCCTGGCGGGTGCGCTCGTCGCCGTGGCGGTGATGGCGCTGATGGTCGGGATCGGTTGGCATTGGACCAAGAGCGACATCGATGCCGTGGCAGAGCTCCAGCAGCTGCGGGACCGCGCGACCGAACTCTCGATCACCATGGACTACGCCACCATGCTGCGCCCCGACGCGCAGGTCTTCGCCGATCTGGCGCTGGATGCCGAAGCGTTGGCGCTGGACCTCGAACGGTTCCCGGAACGGAGTGCCAGGCTGGCCGCACAGCAACTCCTGGAGGTCGCGCATCAAGCGCGCGCGGCCGGCGAAACCTTGACGCTGCTCCGGGGCACGCCCATCGCCGACGACCGCTTGCGGCTGATCGGCCAGCAGATGCGGATCTACCACTACGATTTCGTCGAAGGCTTGCGCGCGCTGTTGGCGGAGCGTCACCGCCGCGTGTTCGAACGTATGGCTTGGCTCATCGCCGCCTTCGTCGTGGCGACGCTCGTCTTGCTGCTGGCCACGACGCTGCAAGCCACGACCCTGCACCGCCGCCTGTTCGGTCCCCTGGCCGCGATCGACGGTGCGCTGCGCGCGGTCGCGGCCGGGGCCACCACGACGCGCATCCCGGCGCTGCGCCAGGACGAGCTGGGCCGCCTCGCCGCGTCGTTCAACGCGATGATGGACGCGCGCGCCGCCGCCGACGCCGCACTCCGGCTCAGTGAGGAGCGCTTTCGTTCGGTGGTCGAGGTCTCGACGGATGCCGTTTCCGACTGGAACGTCGCGACCGGCGAGGTGTGGTGGAGCGAGGGGCTGCGCCGCTCCTTCGGCCATGACCCGAGCCCGATGCCCTTGGGCGAAAACTTCTGGCACCGCCACCTCCACCCGGACGACCGCGACCGCATCACCGCCCTGTTCGAGGCGGTGAGGGGCGGGGACGCGGGCAGCTGGCACGCCACTTATCGCTTCCAACGCGCCGACGGCACCTATGCCGAGGTGCGTGACGTCGGTGTGATCCTCCGCGACGGCGACGGCCGGGTCCGCCGGATGATCGGGGCGATCACCGATGTGACCGAGCAACTGGATTTGGAGGGGCGGCTGCGCCAGTTGCAGAAGCTGGAGGCGGTGGGCCAGCTCACCGGCGGCGTCGCCCACGACTTCAACAACCTGCTCACCGTCGTGCTCGGCAACAGCGAGCTGTTGCGCGCGGAGCTGGAGGACCGCCCCGAACTCGCCGAGATGGCGTCGATGATCCACGAAGCAGCCGACCGCGGCGCCGCACTCACGCAGCGGCTGCTGGCCTTCTCCAGGCGCCAGGCGCTAGCGCCGAAGCCGCACGACATCAACGCCATCGTCCGCGGCATGGAAGGCTTGCTCCGGCGGACCATCGGGCAGGCGATCGAGATCCGCTTCGCCTTGGCCGCCGATGCCTGGCCCGCCGAAATCGATGGGCCGCAACTGGAAAGCGCCATCTTGAACCTCTGCCTCAATGCCCGCGACGCCATCACGGGCAGCGGCACCCTCACCATCGAAACCCGCAATGCCGTGGTCGAAGCCGGGTCGATGGCGGCCGACCTGGACCTCGCCCCCGGCGACTACGTCGTGGTCGCCATCTCCGACAGCGGCAAGGGCATGGACAGCACCACCTTGGAGCGGGCCTTCGAGCCGTTCTTCACCACCAAGCCGGTCGGCCAGGGCACCGGGCTCGGCCTCTCGATGGTCTTCGGCTTCGTTGCCCAATCGAAGGGCCAAGTGCGGCTCTACAGCGAGCCCGGCGTCGGCACCACGGTGAAGCTGTACCTGCCGCGGGCCGCCATTGCGAGGGCGCCCACGGATCGTTCCGAAAGCGCGCCGCTGCGCCATGCGGCGCGCTCGGGCACCATTCTGTTGGCCGAGGACGATCACCTGGTCCGGCAGCACGCCGTGCGGTTGTTGCGTTCGCTCGGCTATGGGGTGATCGAGGCCGAGAGCGGCGACGCGGCACTCGCCATCCTCGAGGGTGACATCCCGATCGATGGTGTATTGACCGACGTGATCATGCCGGGCCGAAGCAACGGCAAGGCCGTCGCCGAGCGGGCGCGAGCGCTGCGGCCGGGCCTGCCGGTGGTCCTCAGCTCGGCCTTTCCGGGAACGATCGTGTTCGACACGACCGACGAGACGTTCCCCTTGCTGCGCAAGCCGTTCACCCGCGACGAGTTGGTCAACAAGCTCGACGAGGCATTCGCCGCTGCCGTGCCCTAGAGGGTTTCCCGCAAGGCTTGCCCCTCCCGCACCCTCGCCCGGCCACCCGCGAGTGTACGATGCCGTGGGTGCCCGGGCGGGGGTGCGGGAGGGGCACCGATCAACCTGAACGGTAAACGCTCCAGGCGTCCGTCGTTGCGAGCCAGGCTCCCGACACCCTCAGTCGGTGAGTGCGGCGCGCAGCTGACTGACGATCCGGTCCTGGTCCTCGTCCGCGAGATAGGCGTGCATCGGCAGGCTGATGACGCGCGCGGCGTAATCCTCGGCCACGGGCAGGCCGTTGCCGGCGACGGGGAAGCGGGCATAGGCCGTTTGCCGGTGCATCGGCTTGCCGTAGTAGACGGCCGTCGGGATGCCGGCTGCCGAGAGCCTCGCCTGCAGCGCCGGACGGTCGGTGCCCGTCGGCAACACCAGCGTGTACTGCGCCCAGATCGACGTGCAGTCCGCTGCCAGCGTCGGCACCTTGGCCAATTCGGCCAGGCCCTCGGTGTAGCGCTGGGCAATGCGGTTGCGGGCCTCGATTTCGTCGTCGAAGATCTTCAGCTTTTCGAGCACCACGGCGCATTGGATGGTGTCCATGCGGCCGTTCATGCCGATGCGCACGTTGTCGTACTTGTCCTGGCCCTGGCCGTGGACCCGCAGCGAGGTCAACACCTCGACCAGCGCATCGTCCTCGAAGAACACGGCACCGCCGTCGCCGTAGCAACCCAGGGGCTTGGCCGGAAAGAAGCTGGTCGCGGTGAAGTCGCCGAAGGTGCCGAGCTTGGTGCCGCGATAGGTCGCCCCGAAGCCCTGCGCCGCGTCATCCATCAGCCAAAGGCCGTGCGCCTCGGCGATGGGCAGGAGGCGGTCGTAGTCGGCGGGGTGGCCGAACAGGTCGACGGCGATGATGCCGCGGGGCTGAAGGCCTTCGGCCTTGGCGGTGGCGATGGCCCGTTCGACGCTTGCGGGGTCGAGGCAGAACGTGTCCGGGTCGATGTCGGCGAAGACGGGGCTGGCGCCGAGCCACGCCACCACCTCGGCCGTGGCGGCGAAGGTGAAGGTCGGGCAGATCACGGCATCGCCCGTCCTGAGCCCCTTTGCCATCAAGAAGAGGGCAAGCGCGTCGGTGCCGGAGGCGCAGGTGAGGCAGTGCTTGGCCCCGCAATAGGCGGCGAGCTCCCGTTCCAGCTCCTGGACCTCGGGGCCGAGGATGTAGCGGCCCTCGCGCACCACCTTCAACACGGCAGCCTCGACAGCGGGTGCGATCCGCGCGCGCTGGGCCTGCAGGTCGATGAAGGGAAGGGGCGGGTGGTCCATGATCGGCGGTCCTCGGTTGGTGGCGCGCCGTTGGTCGGGGGCTCTCGGCGCTTCGTCAATGCTGACCATGGTGGCGGGACTTGACCGCACCGGGGCGAGCCGCTCTCTGCCCGGCCACGGTCGTCGCTCCGCTGCTGTTCGCCTGTTGGCGACGTGGGGATCGGCAACGAGGGGGATGCCCGCGGGCGTTGGCGGTTGGAGGAGCAGGGATGACGGCGATCGGCGGCATCGACCACGTGATCGTGCTGGTGCGCGACCTGGAGGCCGCGATGGCCGGTTGGCGGGATTTGGGGTTTCGGCCGACCCCGCTCGGCGTGCACTCGGCGCATATGGGCACCCACAACGCGACCATCGTGTTCCCGAACCGGACCTATATCGAGCTGATGGGCGTGCGCCTGCCAACCCCGGCCAATGCCGCCGAGCGGGCGATGCTGGCGGTGCGGGAGGGGCTGTTCGGCTTCGTCGGCAAGACGGCGGATGCCGAAGCGGCGGCGCGCCAGTTCCAAACCGCCGGGCTCGGCACGGGCGAGGCCCTCGGCTTCAGCCGGCCGGTGGCGCTGCCGACCGGCAACGTCGAAGCGCGCTTCACCGTCGCGCGGCCGGCGAACGAGGCAGCGCCGGGGGCGTTCTTCTTCGTCTGCCAGCACCACACGCCCGATGCGGTCTGGCGCAGCGACTACCTGCAGCAGCCGAATGGTGTCCGCGGGCTCGTGGAGGTGGTCGGCGTTGCCGACGACCTCGACGCGCTCGCCGAGGGCTATGCCCGCCTTTGGCCCGGCCAGGTGCAGCGGCAGGACGACCGCGTGACCATCGGCGATGCCGGGCCGGCTTTGACGTTTCTCACCCCGGCGGCCTTGCGGGCGCGCTTCGGCGACGCGGCAGCGATGGGCTCGGCGCCGCGGCCAGGCTTGGCCGCCTTGGTGCTCCGCGGTGTCGAGCGGCGTCGCGTGCCGGCGACCGAGGCCAACGGCGTGCTCCTGGCGATCGAACCCTGACGCCCTGCCCTTGGGTTCGAGATTGCCAGCGCGGCCGAAGCCGCTTGGCTTCACTGCCAGATGGGGAGGGCTTCGCCGGTCATGGCTTGGACCATGGCGGCGGCGATGTCGGTGTTGTCGTGGTAGCGGGTGACGTCGTTCCAGCCGACCAGGTGGGTATGCGGGTCGCGGCCGCTGCTGACAGCGAGCAGGCGCTCGGCGCCGGGGCCGGCGCTCCAGACCGGCACCAGTTCATTGGTGTGGTCGTGGAAATGCCACATCACCTCCGGAAGGGCGCCCTGGCCTCGATTCACCACGGGTTGGAACGCGATCCGGTCGCTTTCGGGGCCGTAGAGAATGCCGTTGCCGTGATCGGTGGTGACGATGAGGAGGGTCTCCTCGAAGCCGCCATGGTCCTCGATCCAGGCGATGACGGCGGCGACGGCCCCGTCGAAATCGAGCTGTTCTTCGATCAGGCGGCGGGTGGCGTTGCGGTGGGCCGCCCAGTCGACGGCACCGCCTTCGATCATGAGGAAAAAGCCTGCGTCGTGGCGACCGAGCGTGTTCAGGGCACCGAGGCTCATGGTGGCGAGGTCGGGTACGGTGGTGAGCGGGGCGCCCTGGCGGTTGAACTGGAGGGTCGAGGCGACCTGCGGCACGCCGACCAATTGGGCGTGGGTGCGGCGGAGGCGACCTTGGGCCAGGGCTTCGAAGTCGGCCTTGGTCTCGATCCATTGTTGGCCCCGCTCGCCGCGGCGGGTGCGCTCGAACAGCTCCGGGCCGCCGAGAAAGCGGAACGCGCGATCGGCGTCGGGCGCGCGCGCTTGGCCATTGCCGTCGAAGAGGGGGTGGCCGCAACCCATCATGACGTCGACGAGGTCGTCCTGGAGCATCTCTTCGGCGATGCCGACATAGTCTTGGCGGCTCGGGTTGTGCGCGGCGAAGGCGGCGGGGGTAGCGTGGCTGAGCTGCACCGAGGTGACGACGCCCACGGCCTTGCCGGCGGATTTCGCGAACTCGCTCACCATGCGCACCGGGCGGCCGAAGTCGTCGACGTTGATGGCGTTGTTGTAGGTCTTGATCCCGGCGCTGAGGGCGGTGCCGGCCGCGGCGCTGTCGGTGAAGTCCTGCTTGACGTAGGCGTAGCCGGCGAAGTGGTCGTCATGGCTGCGGCTGGCGGTGGTCACCGGTACCTTCGACCAGGCGCGCGCCGGGTCGTAGGTAATGCTCGCCCGGCCGTCGTGCGTTGCGGTGCGGCTCGTGTTCAGCGGGAAGGTGGTCATCAGCGTCCGCACCCTCAGCCGGTCGTAGGGGCGCTGGCCGAGCCTGCCGTCGGCGTAGTACGCGGCGGCGTTCCAGCTGTGGAAGCCGGCCCCGTCGCTGATCATCAAGATGACGTTCCGGGCGGGCGCGGCGGCGGCGCCGCTGTGGCGGCCCCACGGGCCGACGAGCGCCGAGCTGGCGGTGAGGGCGAGGAAGCGGCGACGATCGAGCGGCATGGGCGAGCCCCGGGCCGTGAGGGATACCCGCACAGTGGCACGACAGCGATCTTTCTCAACCGGGACGTTGGACCTCGATCCCGGCCACGCTGTCCTCCAGCACCTGCCGCATGCGCTCGGCGAGGGTTAGAAACGCTTCGGTCCGGGCGGAGCGCTTGCGCCAAACCAGACCGATTTGGCGCACCGGCGCGTCGGGCAGGAAGGGCAGGACGCGGACGGCCGGATCCTTCAGGGCTTCGGTGCGCACGTAGAGGGCGGGCAGGAAGGTGAGGCCGAGCCCCATGCCCACCATCAAGCGCAGGGTGTCGAGGCTGGTGCCCTCGAAGTCGCGCGCGACCTTGGCACCGACCTGGGCGCAGAGCTCCTCGACCTGGGCGTGCAGGCGGTGGCCCGGCTCCAGTGCCAGGACCGTCTGGCCGCGCAGGTCGGCAGGCCCCACGCTCGATGCCCGCGCGAGCGGGTGATCGGCCGCGACCACCGCCAAAAGCGGCTCGCGCAGCAGTGGCGTGGTCTCCAGATGCTCGCCGCGCACCGGCAGCGGGACCAAGAGCGCATCGAGCTGGCCGTCGTCGAGCGCGCTCAACAGGCTCTCCGTGCCGGCTTCGCGCACGAACAGGCGGAGTTCGGGAAAGGTCAGGTGCAGGTCCGGCACCACCAAGGAGAGGAAATAGGCGCCGAGCGTCGGCACGGCGCCCAGGCGGATGGTGCCGACCGGGTGCGGGCCGCCGCGGCGGGCGAGGTCCTTGATGTCCTCGACGTCGCGCAGGATGCGCCGGGCGCGGGCCACCACCTCGCGGCCGAGCGGCGTCAGGATCACCTTGGCCTTGCGGTCGCGCTCGACCAGTTGGCCGGCAAGCCGGCGCTCCAACTCCTTCAATTGGCCGGAGAGGGTGGGCTGGCTGACGTGGCAGCGCTCGGCCGCCCGGCTGAAATGTGCGGTGTCGGCGATCGCCACCAGGTAGCGGAGTTGCTGCAGGCTTGGCAAGTTTCATCGGCTCCTTCGATCAAAAACGCGCCTCAAATCGATTGGCACGATCAAGGTCGGCGCGCCACCTACGACTTCGGTTGCAGTCTGCCAAGTGGGCAGGACTCGGCAAGGAGGAGAGGGGAGATGGAGAGCCTGAACCGCACCATGCGCGCGGGCGTGACGACGGAGGCGCTCTACGACGAGGGCCTGCGCCAGCATATGCTGCGCGTCTACAATTTCATGCTGATGGGGCTCGGCCTGACCGGCGCCACCGCGCTGGCCGTCGCCAGCTCGCCCGCCATGATGGGGCTGATCTTCGGCACGCCGCTGCAATGGGTCGTGATGCTGGCGCCCTTGGGCTTCGTGTTCTTCCTGTCGTTCCGCGCCGACAAGATTTCCGCGGCCACGGCGCAGACGCTGTTTTGGACGTTCTGCGCGGTCATGGGGCTGTCGCTCGCGTCGATCTTCCACGTCTTTACCGGTGCCAGCATTGCCCGCGTCTTCTTCATCACCGCGGCGATGTTCGGGGCAATGAGCCTGTTCGGCTACACGACCAAGCGCGACCTCTCGAACTGGGGCTCGTTCTTGATCATGGGCCTGTTCGGCGTGATCATCGCCATGATCGTCAACATCTTCCTGCAGAGCTCGATGTTGCAGTTCGTGGTGTCGATCGTCGGCGTGATCGTCTTCACTGGCCTGGCTGCCTACGACACGCAGCGCATCAAGGAGGTCTACCACGAGGGTCACGGCACCGAAGGGCTGACCAAGCTGGCCGTCCTGGGTGCGCTGTCGCTCTACCTCAGCTTCATCAACCTTTTCATGATGTTGCTGTCGCTCTTGGGTCAGCGCGACGACTGAGGTTCCGCGGGCGGCACCTCCCCTACACGACTTGCACACGACTTGCCGCTCGTGGCGGGGTGCGGCTTGGCCGCACCCCGCTTTTTTGCCGGTGCCGCTGCGCGCCCGGCCGCCTCCTGCGACGGGGCTGGCCCATGCGCCCAAAGGATGCACCCCCGAATGCCGTCACTCGGGTTAAAACCTCCGTCGAAGACGTGTTCGCCCCGTCCCTAGCCGGCGTGGCGCTAGCGCGCCAGCGAACGCCCGAGGAACGTAACGAGGGGGCATCATGCGCCACGCCCTGCAGCTTGCCGAGGAACCCCTGCCGTTCGGCGGCACCCGGCCCAGCGTCGAGGAACTGCGCTCGGCCATCGTCTCGAAGCTGATGTACCAGGTGGGCAAGGACCAGGCCCACGCCAGCGACCGCGATTGGCTGGTGGCCACCGCCTACGCCGTGCGCGATCACATCACGCGGCGCTGGATCGACACCACCCGCAGCACCTACGAGCAGGACGAAAAGCGCGTCTATTACTTCTCGGTCGAGTTTCTGATCGGGCGGTTGATGACGGACAGCCTCAGCAACCTGCAGATGCTCGACATCTGCCGCCAAGCGTTGGCGGGCCTCGGCGTGGACTACGACGATGTGGCCGAGCAGGAGCCCGACGCGGCACTCGGCAATGGGGGCCTCGGCCGGCTGGCCGCGTGTTTTCTGGAGAGCATGGCGAGCATCGGCGTGCCCGGCTACGGCTACGGGATTCGCTATCGCCACGGCTTGTTCCGCCAGATGTTCGCCGATGGCTGGCAGGTCGAGCGGCCCGAGGATTGGCTGGAGTTCGGCAATCCTTGGGAATTCGAACGGCCCGAGGTAGTCTACGAGGTCGGCTTTGGCGGGGTGGTCGAGCGCACCACCGACCGCCGCGCCCGGTGGGTGCCGGGCGAGCGTGTCAACGCCATCGCCTACGACAGCCCGGTGGTCGGCTGGGCCGCGCGGCGGGTGAACAACCTCCGGCTCTGGTCGGCGCGGGCGGTCGAGCCCATGCAACTGAGCGAATTCAATGCCGGCGATTACGTCCGGGCCCTGATGGGCAAGGCGTCGGCGGAAAGCATTTCGCTCGTCCTCTATCCGGACGACAGCACCGAGGCCGGCCGCGAGTTGCGGCTGAAGCAGGAATTCTTCTTCACCTCGGCGTCGCTCCAGGACCTGTTGCGCCGTCAGCTCGACTATTACGGCAGCTTCGACGACCTCGCCGACCGGGTGGCCATCCAGTTGAACGACACGCACCCCTCCCTGGCGGTGCCCGAGTTGATGCGGCTCCTGGTCGACGTGCATGGTGTCCCTTGGCAGGACGCGTGGGAGACGACTTGCCGCGTCATCAGCTACACCAACCACACGCTGTTGCCGGAAGCGCTCGAAAGCTGGCCCGTGCCGATGATGGAGCGGTTGCTGCCGCGGCACATGCAGATCATGTACGAGTTGAACGCCGACTTTCTTCGCGAGTTGCGCGACCGCGGCAACATCGACGACGAGATGGTGCGGGCGGTATCGTTGATCGACGAGAGTGCCGGCCGGCGGGTGCGCATGGGGCACTTGGCCTTTCTCGCCGCGCACAAGGTCAACGGTGTGTCCAAGCTGCACACCGAACTGATGAAGAAGACGGTGTTCGGTCCGCTCAACCGGATCTTCCCGCAGAAGATCGTGAGCAAGACCAACGGCATCACGCCGCGCCGCTGGCTCTTGAACAGCAATCCGGGCCTCGCCGGGCTGATCACCGACACCATCGGCGATCGCTGGATCGCCCATGCCGAAGAGTTGGCGGCCTTGCGGGCGCATGCCACCGATCCGGCTTTCATCGAGCGCTTTCGGGCGGTGAAGCGGGCCAACAAGGAACGGCTCGCCGCGTTGATCGACCGGCGGCACGGCTTGAAGCTCGACCCGAGTGCCCTGTTCGACGTCCAGATCAAGCGCATTCACGAATACAAGCGCCAGCTTTTGAACATCCTCGACGCGATCGCCCTCTACGACGCGATGCGGGCGCAGCCGCACAAGGACTGGCAGCCGCGGGTCAAGATTTTCGCCGGCAAGGCGGCGGCGGCCTATCACCAGGCGAAGCTGATCATCAAGCTGATCAACGACGTCGGTCGCATGGTGAACAACGATCCCTTGGTCGGCGATCGGCTGAAGATCATTTTCGTTCCGAACTACAACGTGTCGCTGGCGGAAGTGGTGATTCCGGCGGCCGACCTCTCCGAGCAGATTTCGACCGCCGGCATGGAGGCCTCCGGCACCGGCAACATGAAGTTTGCGCTCAACGGGGCGATGACCATCGGCACGCTGGACGGCGCCAACGTCGAGATCCGCGAGCACGTCGGCGCCGACAACATCTTCATCTTCGGCAAGACGGCGGAAGAAGTGGCGAGGCTGTGGGCGGAGGGGTTCGATCCGCGTGCCGCCGTGGCCGCGACCCCGAGCCTGGCCGAGGTCTTGGAGCAGGTCGCGACCGGGGTGTTTTCGCCCGACGACCGCGATCGCTACCGCCGTCTGGTGGACGGTCTTTTGAACCACGACCGCTATCTGGTGACGGCCGACTTCGCCGCCTACGCCGCCGCCCAGCAGAACGCCGCCGCCTGCTTTGCCAGCCCGGCGGCCTGGTGGCCCAAGGCCGTGGCGAACACGGCCGGGGTCGGTTGGTTTTCGTCCGACCGCACGATCCGAGAATACGCCAAAGAGATTTGGCAGGTGCACGCCGATCCTGTACCCACTTCCTGAACGCCGCTTTGCTGCGGCGCGGGCGTCGATTGGACGTCCGTCGACGATGACCGTTGACGATCGGGGAGGAACGAGATGCCGCAGCGCCGGCCCATGCCGAACCTGTGCCGCAATGCGATGGCCTACGTCCTCGCGGGCGGTCGCGGCAGCCGGCTCAAGGAGCTGACGGACCGTCGGGCCAAGCCGGCCGTGCATTTCGGCGGCAAAAGCCGCATCATCGACTTCGCCTTGTCGAATGCGATGAATTCCGGCATTCGCCGCATCGGCGTGGCCACGCAGTACAAGGCGCACAGCCTCATCCGCCATTTGCAGCACGGTTGGAATTTCTTCCGGCCGGAGCGTAACGAGAGCTTCGACATCCTGCCGGCCTCGCAGCGCGTGTCGGAGCATCGCTGGTACGAGGGCACGGCGGACGCCGTCTATCAGAACATCGACATCGTCGAGCGGCACGGCGTCGAACACATCATCATTCTCGCCGGCGACCACGTCTACAAAATGGACTACGAGGTGATGCTCCAAGAGCACGTCTCGAGCGGCGCCGACGTGACCGTGGGTTGCATCGAGGTGCCGCGGATGGAGGCGACCGGCTTCGGCGTCATGCACGTCGATCCCACCGATCGCATCATCGCCTTCGTCGAGAAGCCGTCAGACCCGCCGGGCATTCCGGACCAGCCGAACCTGGCGCTGGCGTCGATGGGTATCTACGCTTTTCAAGCCAAGTTTCTGTTCGACCAGCTCAAGCGCGATGCCGCCGATCTGGAGAGCAGCCGCGACTTCGGCAAGGACATCATTCCGCATCTGGTGAAGCACGGCCACGCCCAGGCGCACCGCTTCACCCAGAGCTGTGTACGCTCCACCGAAGAGCGCGAGGCCTATTGGCGCGACGTCGGCACCATCGACGCCTATTGGGCCGCCAACATCGACCTCTGCACGGTCACGCCCGAACTCGACCTCTACGACCACGACTGGCCCATCTGGACCTATGCCGAGATCGCGCCGCCCGCGAAGTTCGTCCACGATGCCGCCGGCCGCCGCGGCAGTGCCGTCAGCTCGCTGGTCTCCGGTGGGTGCATCGTTTCGGGCGCCCAGCTGCACACCTCGCTCCTCTTTACCCGCGTCCACGTGCATTCCTATGCGCAGCTCCAGGGGGCGGTGATCATGCCGGACGTCGACATTGGTCGCGGCGCCCGGCTCACCAACGTGGTCGTCGACCGTGGCGTCCGGATCCCGCGGGGGCTGATCGTGGGCGAGGATCCGGAACTCGACGCCAAGCGCTTTCGGCGGACCGAGAACGGCATCTGTCTCATCACCGCACCCATGGTGGCAGCGCTCGAGGACTGAGCGCCTTGCGCATTCTCGCCGTCGCGTCGGAGGCCTTTCCCTACGTCAAGACCGGCGGGCTCGCCGACGTCGTGGGGGCGTTGCCGCTGGCACTGACCGAACTGGGGCATGACGTCGTCACCCTGATCCCGGGCTATCCCCAGGTGCTGGCCACCCTCGGGCCGGCCGAGGTCGTCGACCGCTATGGGGAGCTTTATGGCGGTCCGGCCCGCATCCTCCAGAAACATCGGGCCTGGGGGGAGGCCGGGTGGATGGTGGTGGACGCGCCGCATCTGTTCGACCGTCCGGGCCATCCCTACCGCCAGGCTTCGGGTGCCCCCTGGGACGACGAGGCCTTTCGCTTCGCGGCCCTGGCCGTGGTGGCGCGCGAGATCGGCCTCGGCCGGCTGGCGGCCTTCCAGCCCGACGTCGTCCACGCCCATGACTGGCAGACGGGCCTCGTGCCGGCCTATCTGGCACTCGACGGCAGGATGGGCCCCGCGACCGTGATGACGGTGCACAACCTCGCCTTTCAGGGCCAATTCACGCCCGACTGGCTCGGCGCCCTGGGCTTGCCCGCGTCGTCCTTCACGGTCGCGGGCGTCGAGTATTACGGCGGCATCGGCTTTTTGAAGGCGGGCCTCGCCTATGCCGACAAGCTCACCACGGTCAGCCCCACCTACGCCCGGGACATCCAGCAGGATCTCTGGGGCATGGGGCTGCAGGGGCTCTTGGCGGCGCGCGCCGCTGATCTGGCCGGCATCGTCAACGGCATCGACACGGTGCATTGGAACCCGGCAGACGACCCCTTCGTTCGACCGGGCTACGACGCCGATCGCCTGGCGCTGCGTGGCCAGCACAAGCAGGCGCTGCAGGCGGCCCTCGGGCTGGAGGTGCGCGGCGATGTGCCCCTGTTCGTGGTGATCAGCCGGCTGGCTTGGCAGAAGGGCATGGACGTGTTGCTCGCGGCGGTGCCGGCGCTGGTCGAGGCGGGCGGGCAGCTGGCGGTCCTCGGCTCGGGCGAAGCGGATTTGGAGGGTGGGTTCGAGGCCGCCGGCACCCACCATCGTGGCCGCGTGGCCGTTCGGCTCGGCTACGACGAGCCGTTGGCCCACCGGCTGCACGCCGGCGGCGACGCCGTCCTCGTGCCGTCGCGCTTCGAGCCTTGCGGCCTGACCCAGCTCTACGGACTGCGTTATGGCTGCGTTCCGGTGGTGGCGGCGACCGGCGGGTTGATCGACACGGTGGTGGATGCCGACGAGGCGGCCAATGGCACGGGCTTTTTGGTCGAAGCCGGCCGCACCGACCGCCTGATCGACGGCATGCGGCGGGCGATCGCCGTGTGGCGGGACCCGCCGCGCTGGCAGGCCCTGCAGCGGCGCGGCATGATGCAGGACCTCGGCTGGCGACGGCCGGCCGAGGCCTATCTCCGTGTGTTCGAAGCCGCGCTGGCAAAACGGTAACCGCGCCGCCCTGCACCTGAAGTATTAGGCGGGAACCCGGCGCGCGCGCCTGCGTTGTCGAAGCGCGTCAAGGGAGGTAATCGAGCGTCACCGTCGGGGCGGCGCGGTGCCGGCCTTGCAGCGTGCTTCGTGCCGAACGTAGAGGATGCTCGCGTGACCGCTAACCAGGCCGGACGACCGGCGCTTCGTTGCTACGAGATCGATACCAGGCTCGCGCCGGCGCCGGACGATTGGTCCGGTCATCTGCGCCGCATCGTGAAGATGGGTTTCGATGCCGTGATCGTGCCGGACCAGCCGGCCATGGCCGATCAAGCAGCGTGCGGAGCGTTTCTGGCGGCGGCCAAGGCGGCGGGGTTGCATGCGTTTTCGAGCCTGCCGGCCGGCGATCTCGGCACCGTTGCCGAGCGGGGCGAAGCGTGGCTCGCCCGCGGTGGCACCGGTTGCCTCGTGCGCTCGGCGCAACGCATCGATCCGGCCGATTGGCGGGCGGTCTTGCAGGTCTGGCGGGGGCGTGAGCCGGGCGTCTATGTCGTGGCGGAGGCGCTTGGTGCGGCGGTGGACGTGCTGCAGGGGCTCGCCACCGCCGGCTTCGACGCGGTGTTCGACAGCTCCTTTTGGTGGAATGGTCATGATCGCTGGTTTTTGGACCAGGAGCCTGTCCTGCGTTCGATCGGCCATCCCATCGCGCTCACCGAGGACATCGGCGGCGAGCGCTTGATCGACCGGCTGCACGGCGAGGCCGCCGAGGCGATCGAACGACGCTACCGCGCGGTCTACGTCCGTGCGGTCGGCTTGTCCGACGGGCTGGTCATGCGCATGGGCTTCGAGTACGGCGCGGCCAGCTGGGCCGGTGACTGGACGGCGCTGACCCAATCGGCCCCGTTCGATCTCACCCGTTTCATCACCGCGGCCAACCGGGTGAAGGCGGGGCACGCGGCGCTTGGTAGCGGCGCCCGGTTGCGCCGGGTGAGTGCGCCCAACGCGCGCATCGCGGCGTTCCTGCGCTTCGATTCCGGCTCGCCGGCGCGGGCGCAGGAGGCCGCCTTCGTCGTGTTGAACCCCGACCCGAGCCAGAGCGACGGCCTCGCCGTTCCGGGTCTGGTGACGGCTGCCGGCGGCCGGTTCGAGGCGATCACCGACATCACCCCCGAAGCCCCGCCATTGACGTTTCGGCCCGATGCGCCGCTCACCTTGGAACCGCTGGCGGTGCGCCTGTTCGCGAGCCCAGCGGCCGCCCTGCACAAGAAGCGGCCGCCCAGTGCCCGCGCCAGCGAAAAGCGCCTGCTCGAACTGGCCGCCTCGCGCGTGGCCATCGAGCGGGTCTCGCCCGAGCTCGACGGCGGCCGGTTTCCGATCAAGCGGGTAGTCGGCGACGTGCTGGAGGTCGAGGCCGACATCCTCATGGACGGTCACGACAAGCTGGCCGCGGCCCTGCTCTACAAAGCGGCCGACGAGGCCGACTGGCACCGGGTGCCGATGCACTTCGTCGACAACGACCGCTGGGCCGGCCGCATCCCGCTGACGCGGAATTGCCGCTATCGCTACACGGTCGAGGCGTGGTTCGACGTGTTTGCCACCTGGCGGCTGGAGGTTTCGAAAAAGCACGGCGCGGGCGTGCCGATCGCGCTCGAACTCGAAGAGGGACGGCAATTGGTCGCGCGCACCGCCGCCCGTGCCGAGGGCGAGGCGAAGGCGGCGCTGGAGGCGTTGTTGGCCGAGTTGCAGGCACGGGTCGACGACGAGGGCTTCCAGTTGGCCCGCTTCCTGGCGGCCGACACCGAAGCGCTGATGCAGGCCGCCGACCTGAAGGTCAACCGAACCGTCTTCGAGCGGGAACTGGAGGTCATCGTCGACCGCACCATTGCCGCGGTCGCCGCGTGGTACGAGTTGTTCCCGCGCTCGATGAGCGACGATCCGATGCGCCACGGCACCTTCGACGACGTCATCGAGAAATTGCCCTATGTCCGCGACATGGGCTTCGACGTGCTCTACTTCCCGCCGATCCACCCGATCGGCCAGAAGAACCGCAAGGGCCGCAACAACAGCCTGACGGCGCAGCCGGGCGATCCGGGCTCGCCCTACGCCATCGGCAGTCACGAGGGCGGTCACGACGCGCTGCATTCCGAACTCGGCAGCTTCGAGGACTTCGAACGGCTGGTCGAAGCGGCGCATGCCCACGGGCTCGAGATCGCGATCGACTTCGCCATCCAGTGCTCGCCGGATCACCCCTGGATCGAGCAGCACCCGGACTGGTTCGACTGGCGCCCCGACGGCTCGCTCCGCTACGCCGAAAACCCGCCCAAGAAGTACGAGGACATTTCGAACGTCGCCTTCTATCGCGAGGGCGCCTTGCCGTCCTTGTGGCAGGCCTTGCGCGACGTGGTGCTGTTCTGGGTCAAGCACGGCGTCAAGATCTTCCGCGTCGACAACCCGCACACCAAGCCCTTGCCCTTCTGGGAGTGGCTGATCCACGAAGTGCAGCTGCAGCACCCGGACACCGTGTTCCTCAGCGAGGCCTTTACCCGGCCGAAGATGATGAAGCGGCTGGCGAAGCTCGGCTTCACCCAGTCCTACAGCTACTTCACCTGGCGCAACACCAAGGCGGAGCTGCAAGACTACCTCATCGAGCTGACGCAGGACGAGCCGAAAGAGCACATGCGGCCGAACTTCTTCGTCAACACGCCCGACATCAACCCGGTCTATCTGCAGACGAGCGGTCGGGCAGGCTTTCAGGTGCGCGCGGTTCTGGCCTCCACCTTGTCGACCCTTTGGGGGGTCTATTCCGGCTTCGAGCTGACCGAGGGCCGGCCCTTGCCGGGCAAGGAGGAGTATCTCGACAGTGAAAAGTACGAGATCAAGGCCTGGGACTGGAACCGGATCGGCCACATCCGCGAGGACATCCGGCTGTTGAACACGATCCGCCGCGAGAACCCAGCCTTTTGGTCGTTCACCAACCTGACGTTCCACGAGGCGTGGAACGACCAGGTCATGGTCTATTCCAAGATTACGCCGAGCCTCGACAATGCCGTGCTGATCGCCGTCAACCTCGACCCGCACGTCGCCCAGGGCTGCCAGTTCGAGGTACCGCTTTGGCAGTTCGGCCTGCACGACGACGCCAGCATCGACGTCGAGGACCTCGTCACCGGTGCGCGCTTCACCTGGCACGGCAAGGTGCAGCACCTCTGGCTCGATCCGCGTGAACGGCCCTACGCCATCTGGCGCCTGGTGCCGCCAGGCCTGGTCGCCGCCGCCCCCGCCAGCCAACCCGATTGATCGACGAGCGCCTCATGACCGATCCCCTCTGGTACAAAGATGCCATCATCTACCAAACGCACATCAAGGCGTTCTTCGATGCGAACAACGACGGCATCGGCGACTTCGAGGGCCTGATCCAAAAGCTCGATTACATCCAGGATTTGGGTGTCGACACGATCTGGTTGTTGCCGTTCTACCCCTCGCCGTTGCGCGACGACGGTTACGACATCCAGGACTATCGCTCGGTCAATCCGTCCTATGGTTCGATGGGCCACGTCAAGCGGCTGGTGCGGGAGGCGCACCGCCGCGGCCTCCGGCTCATCACCGAACTCGTGATCAACCACACCTCCGATCAGCACCCCTGGTTCCAGCGCGCCCGTCGCGCCAAGGCCGGCAGCAACCACCGCGACTATTACGTCTGGTCGGACACCGACCAGAAATATCAAGACACCCGTATCATCTTTCTCGACACCGAGAAGAGCAATTGGAGCTGGGACACCGAGGCCGGTGCCTATTACTGGCATCGTTTCTACAGCCATCAGCCGGATTTGAATTTCGACAACCCGGCCGTGATGCGCGAAGTCTTGAGCGTACTGCACTACTGGCTGAAGCTGGGGATCGACGGGTTGCGGCTGGACGCCATCCCCTATCTGATCGAGCGGGAGGGCACCAATTGCGAGAACCTGCCGGAGACGCATGAGGTGTTGAAGCGCATCCGCGCCGAGCTGGATGCGCACTACCCGGACAAGATGTTGCTGGCCGAGGCCAATCAATGGCCGGAGGACACCCAGCTCTACTTCGGCGACGGCGACGAGTGCCACATGTCGTTCCACTTCCCGCTGATGCCGCGCATGTACCTGGCGCTGGCGCAGGAGGACCGGCACCCGATCACCGACATTCTGCGCCAGACCCCGGAGATCCCCGAGATCTGCCAGTGGGCGGTGTTTTTGCGCAACCACGACGAGCTGACGCTCGAAATGGTGACCGAGCACGAGCGCAATTTCCTGTGGAACACCTACGCCAGCGACCGGCGGATGCGGATCAACCTCGGTATTCGCCGCCGCCTGGCTCCCTTGATGGACAACGACCGGCGCAAGATCGAGTTGATGAACTCGCTCCTGTTCTCGATGCCGGGCACGCCCGTGGTCTATTATGGCGACGAGATCGGCATGGGCGACAACGTCTATCTCGGTGACCGCGACGGCGTGCGCACCCCGATGCAGTGGTCGCCCGACCGCAATGCCGGCTTCAGCCGGGCCAATCCGCAGCAGCTCTACCTGCCGGCGATCATGGACCCGGTCTATGGCTACGAGACGGTCAACGTCGAGGCGCAGGCCCGCTCGCCGTCGTCCTTGCTCAACTGGATGAAGCGGCTGATCGCGGTGAGGAAGGCGCACCAGACCTTCGGTCGTGGCAGCCTGGAATTCCTCTATCCCGGCAACCGCGCCATCTTCGCCTACACCCGCAGCTACCAGGGCGAGACCATTCTCTGCGTGGTGAACTTGTCCAGGCGGGCGCAGCCGGTGGAGCTGAACCTGCAGGAATTCGCCGGCCGCGTCCCGGTGGAACTGCTCGGCCGCACGCCGTTCCCGCCGATCGGCGAGCTGCCCTACCTGCTCACCCTGCCGGGGCATGGCTTCTATTGGTTCCTGTTGGCGGAGGAGGCCGAAGTGCCGAGCTGGCACGAACACTTGCCCGAGCCCTTGCCCGACTTCGTCACCATCGTCCTGCGCGACGGCTGGAGCGGGGCGGCCGAGGCCTGGAGCAAGTCCTTGGAACTCAAGGCGCTGCGCGCGTTCGCCGAAAACCAGCGGTGGTTCGCCGCCAAGGATGCGCCGATCCGCGCGGTGGCCGTCGGCGACACCGCCGTCCTGCCCGACGGCAAGGACGGCATCCTCCTGGTCAAGGTCGAGGTCGACCTCACCGACGGCAGCCGCCACGTCTACCTCCTGCCGGTCGGCATCGCCTGGGGTGAGGAAAACCTGCACACCGGGGCGATGCACCTGCCGTTCACCCTGGCCAAGGTGCGGCGCGGCCCGCGCGTCGGTGCCCTCTACGATGCCACGGCGGGCGAGGACCTCGCCCACGTCATGCTGGAGGGCATGCGGGGCACCAAGCGCTTCGTGCAGCCGAAGGGGGAGGGGGCCTTGGTGTTCGAGGCGGGCAAGCAGCTCGCCGACCTGCCCCCCTTCGACGACCCGGGCGTCAAGCGCCTCGGCGTCGAGCAGTCGAACAGCTCGATGATGATCGGCCGCGACGTCATCGTGAAGGTGTATCGAAGGCTGCAGCCGGGGGTGCATCCCGAGGTCGAGATCGGGCGCTTTTTGACCGACGTCGGCGGTTTCGCCAACACGCCGCCGCTGTTGGGCTCGCTCACCTGGGTCGACGGCGAGGGCGAGGCTACGGTCGTGGCGGCGGCGTTCGGTTTCGTCTTGAACCAGGGCGACGGCTGGGCCTGGTCGCTCGGCTATCTCGAGCGCGAGCTGGAGCCCTCGGTGCTCGCCGCGGCCACCCTCGACGACGTCGAGGATGCCGCCCGGCGCGAGGCCGTGATCGAGCACTATGGCGACTTCGCGCGCCGGCTCGGCGAGCGCACGGGCGACATGCACCGCGCCTTTGCCGTCGACACCGACGATCCGGCCTTCGCCAAGGAGCCGATCACCGCGGCCGACGTGGAGGCGTGGAGTGAGGCGGCCTTGCGGCAGGCCGAGACGGCGTTCACCGCGCTCGAGCGCTCCCTGGAGCAACTCGCCGAGAGCGATCGGCCGCTCGCGGCACGGGTGCTCGCCGCCAAGGCGCTGGTCGAGCAACGGCTGCGGGCGATCGCCTCGCTGCCGCTCAGCGCGACCAAGACCCGCCTGCACGGCGACTACCACCTGGGTCAGGTCCTGGTGGCCAAGGACGACGTCTACGTGCTCGACTTCGAGGGCGAACCCGCGCGTTCGCTCGACGAACGCCGCTTGAAGCTGTCGCCGACCAAGGACGTGGCAGGCATGTTGCGTTCGTTCGACTACGCCGCGCACACCATGGCCCGCCGCTTCGTCGCCGACCATCCGCACGCCGCGACGTTCGTCCACGAGATGATGGATCGTTGGCGCGACGCCACGAGCCGTGCCTTCCAGGAAGGTTACGCCGCGGCCATGCAGGGTGTACCCTCGTGGCCGGATGATCCGGACGAAGCCCAACGCCTGCTCGATCTCTTCCTGATCGAGAAGGCGCTCTACGAGATCGCCTACGAAGCGGCCAATCGGCCAGCTTGGCTTGCGATTCCGCTGCAAGGCCTTGCAGCGATCCTCCAGCTCGACGACGAAGGATGACCATGGCACTGCCCCACACGCTCGACGGCCCCACCGTGCGCGCCCTGGTGGAAGGCCGCCACGGCGATCCCTTCGCCGTGCTGGGCCGGCACGGCCGCCTGATCCGCACCTTCCAGCCGGGTGCCAAGGCGGTGCGGGTGCTCGACATGGCCAACAAGGTCGTGGCCGAGCTCACCCGCATCGACGATGCCGGCCTGTTCGAGGGCGACGTCGACACCTTGCCGGAAGGGTCGCGCTACCGCCTCGCCGTCGACGGCCGCGTCATCGAGGACGCGTACCGCTTCGGCAACGTCTTGGGCGAGATGGACGTCTACCTGCTCGCCGAGGGCCGCCACCGCCGGCTCTACGAGAAGCTCGGCGCCCACCCGCGCACCATCGACGGCGTCGACGGCGTGACCTTCGCCGTCTGGGCCCCCAATGCCACGCGCTGCAGCGTGGTCGGCGAGTTCAACCGTTGGGACGGCCGCGCCCACGTCATGCGCAAGCGCATCGAGTGCGGCGTGTTCGAGATCTTCGTCCCCGGCGTGAAGAAGGGGCATCACTACAAATACGAGTTGCTGGGGCCGCATGGCGAGCTGTTGCCGCTGAAGGCCGACCCGGTGGGCTTCCGTGCCGAACATCCGCCGCAGACCGCGAGCGTGGTGTCGGGGCTGGTCGAGCGCGCCTGGGGGGATCAGGCCTGGATGGCCGAGCGGCAACGGCGCCACGACCGTCACAGCCCGATCAGCATCTACGAGGTGCATCTGGGCTCGTGGATGCGCGTGCCCGAGGAAGGCGGTCGCTATCTCTCCTACCTGGAACTGGCCGAACGCCTGGTGCCCTACGTGCAGCAGATGGGCTTCACCCACATCGAACTCTTGCCGATCAGCGAATACCCGTTCGACGGCTCGTGGGGCTACCAGCCGGTCGGCCTGTTCGCGCCGACCATCCGCCACGGCACGCCCGACGAGTTCGCCGCCTTCGTGGATGCCTGCCATCAAGCCGGCATCGGCGTCATCATCGACTGGGTGCCTGGCCATTTCCCGAGCGATTCGCACGGTCTTGCCCATTTCGACGGCACCGCGCTCTACGAGCACGCCGATCCGCGCCAGGGCTTCCACAAAGACTGGAACACGCTGATTTACAACTATAGCCGCACGGAGGTGTGCAATTTTCTGATTGCCAACGCGCTTTATTGGCTGGATCGTTTCCACATCGATGGGCTGCGGGTCGATGCGGTCGCTTCCATGCTTTACCTCGATTATTCCCGTGAACACGGGGAGTGGATTCCCAACGAATTCGGTGGCAACGAGAACCTCGGCGCCATCGCCTTCATGCGTCAACTGAACGAGCTGGTGTACGGCGAGTACCCCGGTGCCGTGACCATCGCCGAGGAATCGACCGCTTGGCCGGCGGTCTCGAAGCCCACCTATTTGGGCGGCCTCGGCTTCGGCTACAAATGGAACATGGGCTGGATGCACGACACCCTGTCCTATGCCGGCCGCGAGCCCGTGTTCCGCAGATTTCATCAAAACGACCTCACCTTCGGCATGCTCTACGCGTTCTCGGAGAACTTCATCCTGCCGCTCAGCCACGACGAGGTGGTGCACGGCAAGGGCTCGCTCTTGGGCCGGATGAAGGGCGACCGCTGGCAACGCTTTGCCAACCTGCGCGCGTATTTCGGCTTCATGTGGACGCATCCGGGCAAGAAGCTCCTGTTCATGGGCGGCGAGTTCGGCCAGGAGCGGGAGTGGAATCACGACCAGAGCCTGGATTGGCACCTGCTCGACGATGCGATGCACCGGGGCATGCAGCACTTGATGGGCGAATTGAACGCGATGCTCAGAACGACGGCAGCGCTCTACGAGATCGACAGCGAGTGGACCGGCTTCGAGTGGATCGACGCCAGCGACAGCGAGCAGAGCGTGATCACCTATTTGCGCAAGGCGAAAGACGGCGGCATCGCCGTCGTTGCCTGCAACTTCACGCCGGTGGTACGCCACGGCTACCGCATCGGCGTGCCGCTGGCGGGGGCCTATGCCGAGCGCCTCAACACCGACCACGCAAGCTTCGGCGGCAGCGGCGTGAGCAATGGCGGGCTCGTCCACAGCGAAGACGTGCCCTGGCACGGTCGCCAGCAGAGCCTGCGGCTGACCCTGCCGCCCCTCGCAACCCTGGTTCTCGTGCCGGCATGAGTGACGCAGGGTGAGCCGCGCCGCCTTCCGTGTCGGGCCCGGCCGCCCGTTTCCCCTCGGTGCCACCTTCGACGGCCGTGGTGTCAATTTCGCCCTGTTCTCGGCCCATGCAGAGCGGGTGGAGCTGTGCCTGTTCGAGCCCACCGGGCAGCGGGAGATCGAGCGCATCACGCTGCCCGAGTACACCGACGAGGTGTTCCACGGCTATCTGCCGGACATCGGCCCGGGCCAGCTCTACGGCTATCGGGTGCATGGCCCCTACGACCCGGAGGCCGGGCATCGCTTCAATCCCTCGAAGCTCTTGATCGACCCGTACACGCGCCTGCTCGTCGGCCAATTGCGCTGGTCGAACGCGCATTTCGGCTACCGGGTCGGTAGCCCACGCGAGGATCTTTCGATCGACCGCCGCGACAACGCGCGCGGCATGCCGAAGTCGGTGGTGGTCGACGACACCTTCACCTGGGGCAGCGACCGTAAGCCCGAGCACCCCTGGGATCGCAGCATCATCTACGAGGCGCACGTCAAGGGCCTCACGGCGCGCCACCCGGAAGTGCCGCACGCCATCCGCGGCACCTACGCAGCACTGGGCCACCCGGCGATCATCGAGCACCTGCGGCGCTTGGGCATCACGGCGATCGAACTCCTGCCGATCCAGGCGATCATCGACGAGCGGGCGCTGCGCGAGCGGGGCTTTCGCAACTATTGGGGCTACAGCACCATCGGCTACTTCGCGCCGGAGACCCGCTACGCCTACGGCGCCGACCCCATCCGCGAGGTCAAGACCATGGTGGCCCGGCTGCACGAAGCCGGGATCGAGGTGATCCTCGACGTGGTCTACAACCACACCGCCGAAGGCAGCCACATGGGGCCGACCTTCTGCTTTCGCGGCATCGACAACGCCAGCTACTACCGCCTCAGACCCGACGCGCCGCGCTACAACGACGACATGACCGGCTGCGGCAACACCCTGAACCTCAGCCACCCGCGGGTGTTGCAACTCGTCATGGACAGCCTGCGCTACTGGACCGAGGTCATCCGCGTCGACGGCTTTCGCTTCGACCTCGCAACCGCGGTGGCGCGCGAGACGACGGGTTTCGATCCGGGCTCCGGCTTTCTCGACGCCGTGCGCCAAGACCCCGTCCTCGCTTCGTCCAAGCTGATCGCCGAGCCCTGGGACGTCGGGCCGGGCGGCTATCGGCTCGGCGGCTTCGGTCCCGGCTGGGCCGAGTGGAACGACCGTTTTCGCGACACGGTGCGGGCGTTCTGGCGCGGCGACGAGCGGGTGACCCCCGAATTCGCCAGCCGCTTCCTGGGGTCCGCCGACATCTTCGACCGCCGCGGCCGGCGGCCCTGGAGCACGGTCAACTTCGTCACCGCCCATGACGGCTTCACGTTGGCCGACCTCGTCACCTACTCGCACAAGCGCAACCACGTGAACGGCGAGGGCAACCGCGACGGCCACGACCACAATCTGTCGTGGAACTGCGGGATCGAGGGCCCGACCCAGGACCCGGCCATCCGCAGCCTGCGAGCACGGCAAAAGCGCAATCTGATGGCGACCCTGCTCCTCGCCCAGGGCACGCCGATGCTGCTCTCCGGCGACGAGATCGGCAACTCCCAGGCCGGCAACAACAACGCCTATTGCCAGGACAACGAGATCGGCTGGCTGCCCTGGCCCGAACTCGACATCGACGATCTGGAGTTCGAGAGCTTCGTCGAGCGGCTGCTCGCCGTCAGGCGCAGCCATCCGATCTTCAGTCGCCAGCGCTTCCTGCACGGCCGCGACCGCTCGCCGACGGGCGTGCGCGACGTGACCTGGCTCAGCGAGCAGGGCGAGGCGATGACCGAAGGCGATTGGCACGAGGTCGGCCGGCGCACGCTCGGGGTGCTGTTGTGCGGTGCCGCCGGACCCGCCGTGCCGTCACCGACCGAGACGATCGTCGACGAGACCTTCTTGGTGCTCTTCAATGCGGCGGGCGAAGATCGGCGCTTTCATCTGCCGGCGGTGCCGGGTGCCGTCGCCTGGCGCCGGCTGATCGACACCGTCGACCCGGAGCGCGGTCCCGAGGGCGCCTTGATCCCGGCGCAGAGCGTCTGCGTGCTGACGGCGCGAAGCCTGGTCGTGCTGCTGGCCTCGGGCGAGCCGCCGGCGGACCTCGACGTCGTCCACGAAAGCCACCACGCCATGCCGTTCGGCGCGGAGCTCTTGACGCGGGGCGGGGTGCGCTTTCGGCTCTGGGCGCCGGACATGGCGGCCCCCAAGCTGCGCCTCGGCAGCGGCGCCGAGGTGGTGGACCTGGCGCTCGAGCCGATGCGGGCCGGGTGGTTCGAGCTTTGGACCGAGCGCGCCGGGGCCGGGTCGGCCTACGCCTTCGTGCTCGACGACGGCGAGGTGGTCCCCGACCCGGCCTCGCGCGCCCAGGCCTTGGACGTCACCGGGCCTTCGCTGGTGGTCGATCCCGGCAGCTATCGGTGGCGGGAGACCGTTTGGGGCGGTCGGCCGTGGCACGAGGCCACCATCATGGAGGTGCATGTCGGCACCTTCACGCCGGAGGGGACGTTCCGGGCCCTGGCCGAAAAGCTCCCGCATCTGGCGGCGCTCGGCGTCAGCGCGATCCAGTTGATGCCGGTGCAAGCCTTCGCCGGCCAGCGCAACTGGGGCTACGACGCGGTCCTGTGGTTCTGCCCAGCGCCGGCCTACGGCACCCCGGACGAGCTGAAGGCCCTGATCGACACGGCGCACGGCCTCGGGCTGATGGTGTTCCTCGATGTGGTCTACACGCATTTCGGGCCGGCCGGGAACGCGCTGCCGCTCTACGCCAGCGGTTTCCTGCGCGACGACGTGCAAACGCCTTGGGGTGCGGCCGTCGATTACCGGCAGCGCCCGGTGCGCGACTTCGTCATCCACAATGCCCTTTTCTGGCTGGAAGAATACCGCTTCGATGGGCTGCGACTGAACGACGTGCAACAGGTCGTGGACGAGGAGACGCCGGACGTGATCGACGAACTCGCCGCCGCCGTCGCCGAGCGGTTCGGCGCCGAACGCCACGTGCACCTGATTTTGGAGAACCAGGAGCGCGAGTTGGCGCGCTTGGAGGGCGCTTTTCGGGCGCAGTGGAACGACGACCTGCACCACGCCTTGCATGCGGCGCTCACCGGCGAGCGGCGCGGCAGCTATGCCCCCTTCGCGGCCGACCCGATCGAGGCGCTCGGCCGGTCGCTCGCGGCGGGCTTGGTCGCCAAGCCGGGCGAGGCCGACGAGGGCGAGGACGAGGACGCGGCGGAGCTGCTGGCCTCGACGATCCAGCTGCCGCCGACCCGCTTCATCGCCTATCTCGACAACCACGATCGCTGCGCCGATCGGCCCGATGGCGCCCGGCTCGCCTCGCTCGTGCCGGCCGCGGCCCGACGCGCCGGTCAGGCCATCATGGCGCTCTCCCCCCAGATCCCGATGTTCTTCATGGGCGAGGAATGGGGCACCAGGCGCCCGTTCTACTTCTTCAACGATTTGGCCGGGCCGGTGGCACAGGACGTGCGCAAGGGACGGAGCCGCAAGCTGGCGCCCTTCGGCAGCCAGGACCAGGCAGCCCCGGACCCCGGTGCCGTGGCGACCTACGAGGCGGCCAAACTGGACTGGTCGGAACTGGACGTTGCCAAAGCAGGCGCCGAAGTCGCGTTCCTCGCAGAGCTTCTGGACGTACGGCAGCGTGAGATCGTGCCGCTCTTGGACAGCGCACCGGCGCGCGCCGGCAGCTTCGAGCGGGTCGGCGCCTACGGCCTCACCTTGCGCTGGACGCTCGGCCGCGGCCGCGCGCTGTGGCTCTTGGCGCAGCTGGCGGATCGACCCGGTCAGGGGTTCTCGCGGCCGCGCGGGACGCGCATTTGGGCCGCCACCGCCGAGTGCGTGGGCGAGTTGGACGCGCGACGCCTGCCGGCCTGGGGCGTTGCCGCCTATCTCGGAACGGAGGAATCCGGATGACCGAGCTGGAGCAGATCGCCGCGGTCCACGGGGTCGCAACCTCCTATTACGATGTCGGTGGGCGACTGCACCGGCCGTCGCCACGGACGTTGCAGGCTATTCTCGAGGGGCTCGGGGTCGACCCGAGCGGGCCGGCGAGTGCTGCGCCAACCTTGCCGCTCTTGGTCGATCCGGGTGAGGTGCCGGTGCTGGGGGGGCTGCGGGCGGGTGCGCCCTACACCGTGGAGTTGGAAACGGGCGAAGTCGTGCACGGCCGTGCCGTGGGCAGCGCCGGTGGTGGCCGGTTGAGCGGGCCATTGCCGATGGGTCTGCACCGCTTGACGGCCGACACGGTCGAACGCTTCGTCCTGGTGGCGCCGCCGCGTTGCCTCTCGCCGCGGGAGTTGGGGGTGAGCCGGGCGTTCGGCGTTTCCAGCCAGCTCTATGGTCTGAGCAGCGACCGACGCAGCGCCATCGGCGACTTCGGCGATCTGGCGGCGGCGGCGTGTGCGTCGGCCGCCGCCGGCGCCGATCTGTTCGGCTTGAGCCCGATGCACGCGCTGTTCATGGCCGATCCAGCGGCGATCAGCCCCTATTCGCCCTCGCATCGCCGCTTCTTGAACCCGCTCTACATCGCCGTGCCGGAAGCCGCGGCTCGGCTCGGGCTGGCGCTGGACGACGTGGCCCTGCCGCCCACCGCCGCCACGGCTCTGCTCGACTATCCGCGGGTCGCCGAGGCCAAGCGGGTTGCCCTCGAAAGCTTGTGGGAGCGGTTTCGTCAGGGTCCGGGTGCGGCGGCCTTCGACCGCTTCCGCATCGAAGGCGGGGAGGGCCTGGAGCGCCACTGCCGCTTCGAGGCGCTGCACGAGGCGGTGCTGCGCGACGACCGCAGCCGCTGGGCTTTCTGGCTCTGGCCGG
The DNA here is from genome assembly GCA_007694015.1 of Geminicoccaceae bacterium. Lineage (GTDB taxonomy): Bacteria > Pseudomonadota > Alphaproteobacteria > Geminicoccales > Geminicoccaceae > RECO01. The sequence goes on along the minus strand of RECO01000171.1, from coordinate 5,809 downwards.
CGGCCTGGCAGGATCCGACCAGCACCGCCGTCGAAGCGTTCGCAAAGGAACATCGAGACCGCGTCGGCTTCTTCGCCTTTTTGCAATGGCTCGCCGCCATGCAACTCGCCGACGCCCAGGCCGAGGCGCGCCACGCCGGCATGCGGCTCGGCCTCTACGGCGATCTCGCCGTTGGCGTGAATGCCGCGGGCTCCATGGCCTGGAGCACCCCCGGCCTGACCCTCCGGCAGCTCTCGATCGGCGCACCGCCCGACCCGCTCGGGCCCGACGGCCAGAAATGGGGCCTCGCCCCCTTCGCCCCCACCGCCCTCGCCAAGCACGGCTTCCGGCCGCTGCTCGACGACCTCGAAGCCAATGCCCGTTACGGCGGGGCCGTCCGCATCGACCACGTCCTCGGCTTCGCCCGCCAATTCTGGATCCCCGAGGGCGCGCCGGCGAGCGAAGGGACCTATGTCGATTTTCCCTTCGAGGTGCTGGCGCGGCTCTGCGCCCTCGTCTCGCATCGCCAGCGCTGCGTGGTGATCGGCGAGGACCTCGGCACCGTGCCCGAGGGCTTCCGCGACCGCTTGGCGGCAGCCGGCATGCTGTCTTGCCGCGTGTTGTGGTTCGAGCGGGACGGCGATCGCTTTCGCGAGCCCCACGACTACCCGGAAGCCGCGCTCGCCTCCGTCAGCACCCATGACCTGCCGACCGTCCAGGGCTTTTGGCAGGCGCGCGACATCGACTGGCGGGCCGATCTGGGGGCGAGCGGCGACGGTGCCCGGGCCGACGGCAAGGCGCAACGCGAGCGCGACAAAACCGAACTCATGGCCGCCATTCGCGCCGCCGGGATCGACGACGAGGACGTCAGCGTCGCCCTGCACCGTTTCCTGGCGCGCAGTGCAGCTGCCTTCGTGCTGGTGCAACTCGAAGACCTCGCCGGCATGATCGAACAGCCGAACCTCCCGGGTACCACCGACGAGCACCCCAACTGGCGCCGCCGCCTCGCCGTCCCCATCGAAACCATTCTCGAAAGCCCGAACGCCAGCGCCATTCTCGCCGCCATGCGCGCCGAGCGACCGCCCCGGCCCGGCGGCGCCGAGCAGGAATAAGATAGAATAAGCTAGAATAAGCTAGAATAAGATAAGTAAAGGCAGCCAAGGGGGCTTTTGGCCCCCTTGGAAACCCCCAAACGACAACGCTCGAGCGACGTGCACGGCACGTCGCCCGAGCGTTGTCGTCAGTCTATCCCAAATGCCAGCGGCAGCGCCGCTGGCCGGGGGTCAAAGGGGGCCAAAAGCCCTCTTCCTTGCCCTTCCTCTCGTGCCTTTACCCGCCGCTCGCCGGCCTTGGGTGTTGGCGGTTGAGGATGCCGTCGAAGAGTTGGCCGTCGTCGATGGTGCCGAGGACGCGATCCTCGGCATCGGTGACGAGCATGGGGCGGCCGGTTTGGCGGCGGAGTTCGACGACGCGGCGCAGGCGGGTGTGGGCGCAGGTGGTGACGACTTGGCCGGGTGCTGCGGCACCATTGGCCTTGGTGGGACGGACCTCGCCCGTGGCGTCGAACAGCCGCGTCACCCGGCCGTTGGCATCGAGCTGGAGCTTCAGTCCGTCCGCGAGCAGGAGCGTGTCGCCGTCGTGCGGCAAGGCTCGGACCGGCGTCATGATCGAGCCCGTGGTCAGCACGTTCAAGGGATTCAGATTGGCGACGAAGTCGGCCACGTAGCCCGTCGCAGGCGCCGTGACGATGGCTTCGGGCGTCCCCGCCTGCACGATCCGGCCGGCCTCCATGATGGCGATCCGGTGGCCGAGTTTCATCGCCTCGTCGAGATCGTGGCTGACGAACAGGATGGTCTTCTGCAGCCGCGCCTGCAGCGCGAGGAGTTCGTTCTGCAGGTGATCGCGGATCAACGGATCGAGTGCCGAGAAGGGTTCGTCCATCAACAAAATGGGAGCGTCGGTGGCGAGTGCGCGGGCGAGGCCCACCCGTTGCTGCATGCCGCCGGACAGCTCGTGGGCGTAGGTTTGCGCCCAGTCTTCGAGGCCGACCAGCGCCAGCTTCTCGGCGACGATGGCCGCGCGTCGCCTCGCGTCGATGCCCTTCAACTCCAAGCCGAAGCCGACGTTTTCGCCAACCGTTCGCCAGGGCAGCAGCGCGAAGGACTGAAAGACCATGGCGACGCGCTCCTGGCGCAGCCGCTGCCGCTTGCGGTCGCTCGTGTGGCCGACATCGATCGTTCGCCCATCCTCATCCTCCACCAGGACGCGACCCCGCGTGACGGGGACGAGGCCGTTGACGCAGCGCAGGAGGGTCGACTTGCCGGAACCGGACAGCCCCATGACGACGGTGATCTGGCCCCGCGCTACGGTCAAATCGGCGCCATGCACGGCGACGATCTGGCCGGTGGCGGCCTTGATGGCGTCGCGGTCCTGCCCCGCATCCAACAGCGGCAGGGCGACGCCGGGACGGCCGCCGAAGACGACGTCGACCGCCTCGAAGCGAATGGACGCACTCATCGGCCGATACCGGGCCGCGCGAACCGCGGCACGCGCACGATGCGGTCGAGCAGAATGGCGAGGATGACGATGGAGAGGCCGGCCTCGAACCCCATTGCCACGTTGATCGTGTTGAGGGCGCGCACGACGGGCTTGCCCAAGCCATCGGCGCCGACGAGTGCAGCGATCACGACCATCGACAGGGACAGCATGATGCACTGGGTAAGGCCCGCCAGGATGGCCGGCAGGGCGTGCGGCAGTTCCACCTTCAAGAGCTTCTGCCAGCGGCTGGCGCCGAAGGCGTCGGCGGCCTCACGGAGCTGCAGCGGCACCGAGCTGATGCCGAGCTGGGTGAGCCGGATCGGGGCCGGCAGGGCGAAGACGATGGTGGAGATCAGCCCCGGCACCACACCGAGCCCGAACAGGATCAGCGTCGGGATCAGATAGACGAAGGTGGGGATCGTCTGCATCAGGTCGAGCAGGGGCCTGATCGCGGTGTAGAGCGGTGGGTGGTGCGCCGCAGCGATGCCGACCGGCACGCCGATCGTCATGCAGAAGAAAGTCGCAATGGAGACGAGCGCCAAGGTCTCCATCGTTTCGCGCCAATAGCCCAAATTGACGATCAAAAGGAGCGAGACGACGAGGAGCAGCGGTACCCGCCAGCTGCGGTGCAGCCAAAAGACCAGGGCCGCGAAGATCAGGATGGTGGCGACCGGCGAAAGGGCCAGGAGGCTTCGCGTGACGGCGTCGATCAGGCTGCCGAGGCCGAAGGCAATGGCGTCGAACACGCCCCCGGCATAGCGGTCCAAGAGATCGACGCCGTCGCGGATCCAGCGGCCGATCGGTAGCTTGTTGGCCGTCAGCCAGTCCATCCGGGTGCCGGCGGCCTCAAGCGCCCAAGCGCGCGCGGACCGCCGCGGCCGCGGGCTCGCCCGTCCGGGTCACCACGCCGTCGAGCCAGCCGTCCAACACGCCGGGATTGGCCTCCAGCCAGGTCCGGGCAGCGTTCTCGGGCACCATGCCGTCGTCCAGGATCATTGCCATCACCTCGTTCTGCATCTCCAGGCTGAAGACGAGATTCTCCAGGAAACGACCGACGTTCGGGCACGCCTGGAGGTAGCCTTGGCGCACGTTGGTGTGGACGGTGGCACCGCCGTAGTCGGGGCCGAACACGTCGTCACCACCGGAAAGATAGGTGAGGTCGAAGGCCGAGTTCATCGGATGGGGTTCCCAGCCGAGGAACACGATCGGCTCGTTGCGCCGGACCGCCCGCTGCACCTGCGCCAGCATCCCCTGCTCCGAACTCTCGACGAGGCGGAAGCCGCCGAGCCCGAACAGATCCTGCTCGATCATGTCGAGCACCAAACGATTGCCGTCATTGCCGGGCTCGATGCCGTAGATGGCATGGCCCAATTCGGCGCCGAAGGCGGCGATGTCGGCGAAATCGGTCAGGCCGCGTTCGGCTGTGAAGGTCGGCACCGCCAGGGTATATTTGGCGCCCTCCAGGTTGGTGCGCACCGTTTCGACCGTGCCGGCCTCGCGGAACGGCGCGATGTCGCCCTCCATCGTCGGCATCCAATTGCCGAGGAAAACGTCGATGTCGCCATTGGCCAGGCTTTGATAGGTTACCGGCACGGGCAGGAGAAAGGTTTGCGTGCGGTAGCCGAGGCTTTCGAGAATGAAGCTGGCGGTCGCGGTCGTCGCCGTGATGTCGGTCCAGCCGACGTCGGAGAAGCGGACCAGTTCGCAGGCCGCCGGCTCCGCGGCTTGGACCAGCGGCGCTCCGGTCAAGCAGGCGGCGGTGAGGGCAACGAGCGGCAAACGGGCCATGGCTGAGGCTCCTTCCAACGAGACACGGCCGCGTTCCTACCCCATCATGGCGAAGAGGTTGAGCAGAAAGGATTTTTGATTGACCGTTCAATCAACCGTCCGCGCCGGTGCGAGGTGAGCCGATGCCCAAGCTCGGCATGCAGGACGTCCGCCGCCGCCAGCTGATCGAGGCCACCTGCATCACCGTCCACCGCTATGGTCTCGGCGACACGACGGTGCAGCGCATCGCCCAGGAAGCGGGTCTCTCGACCGGCATCGTGCATCATTATTTCAACGGCAAGGGCGATCTCCTCGCGCAAACGATGCGCGCGCTGTTGGAGGACCTGCGCCTCGATCTCGTGGCCCGGCTCCATGCGGCCGATGGCCCGCAGGCGCGGCTGCGCGCCGTGCTCCAGGCGAACTTCGCCCCGAGCCAGTTCCAGCCGGCACTGGTCTCGACCTGGCTCGCCTTTTGGGCCGAGGCCCCGCACGTGCCGGCCCTCGGCCGGCTGCGCCGCATCTACACCCGCCGCACCCTTGCCAACCTGCGGGCACCTCTGCGCGCCGTGCTGCCGGCCGACGCCGCCGTCCGTACCGCCACCAGCCTCGCCGCCATGATCGACGGCTGCTGGCTGCGCGCCGCCCAGGCCGACGGCGACTTCGACGGAGCGGCGGCCCTCGCCTGCACCCTCGATCACCTGGAATTGGCCCTCGGCCGGGGCGCGGTGCGGCGCGGCTAGAGCGTTTCCCCAAATGCTTGACCACCCCGCACCCCCGGCGGGCCACCCCACGCAGCCGGCTGAACTAGGCATGTGTGCCTATGTGTGCTACCGTGCCGGCCGCTTTTTGGACATCGTCGATCCGCCACCTGCCGCTGCCGGCACCGCCCTGGGCCGGCCAAAAAAAACGAATTTACAAAACGAACTGTCCGACCCAACTTTCTTTTTTTAGCAAATGGTTGGCTTGGGGATAACAGGTATTATGACAAATCGACCCGGGCCGGCATCTCGGCCGCTCCGTCTCGGGCTGTCGCCTTCGGTAGAGCGCGCCCCGGGGCAAGCGCCAGACACGGCAGAGCTGGGCGAGACCGTAGACCCGGCCGAGCGCGGTCGAAGCGGTGAGCCGTACCTTTTCGCCCTCCGTCCGGCCAAAGGACGACCGCCCTCCAGCTTGTCGAGCTTCGACTCGAGCAACTCGTTGGTCATAGTCAAGTCGCCGATCTCCCCCTTCAGCCGAGCGATCTCGGCATCGCGTTCGTCGGTTGGCCGGCTCTTCAGCGATGCCTCCTCCGCCGCGAGGAAGGCATCACGCCAGGCGCTCAGCTCCGCGGCCGTCACGCTCGACTTGCGCGACACCCGGGACCCCCACGCAGCCCGCTTCGTGGGGTGGGACCAACTCGATCGGCTCGTCCCTTGTCACTGCTCAGTGAATTCTCCCCATAAGCGCTCATCGAAATTCCCCACTTCGGGGTGAGCGCGCGCCGCTGATGCCCGATCGTGCCGCTCGGCAGAGCGGGAGACGTCGG
>RECO01000214.1 GCA_007694015.1 Geminicoccaceae bacterium | reverse complement strand
TAGTTGCCGGTGCAGATCCGCTGCACCAGCTGTCGCACCGTCGGCACGAAGCCGTTGGCGTAGAACGGGTCCTGGCGAAACTTGAAGACGTTGTGCCCGGCGAACATCAGGTTCTGCTCGATGTCGCCGCCGTGGCTGATGTCCTGCAGCGTCTTTTGGATGCAGAACGAGCGCGGGTCAGGCAGCTTGCCGGTGCTGTTGGTCGCATTGGTCGCCCAGTTCGAGAACATGCAGTGCGACAGGCACCCCATGCAGTCGGCCTGCTCGCGCTTGATCTGCCGGCCCTGCTCCGCGGTCACGAACACCAAGGTCTCGTCGGGTGTGCGCATCGGCATGGTGAAGCCGGCTGCCGCCCAGCGCTCGACCCGCGCCGCATCGGCGGCGCGCACGAACACCTGCTTGCCGCGCGCGTTCAACACATAGGCCGTATCGAACCCCGCCTCCGGCGCGTCCTTGATCTCGACTTGGCGCTCGCTGCGCGCCACGAGGTCGTCGATGAAGGCGTTCTTGACGGCGGACGAATAGAAGCCGGTCGGGCTGAACCGCTGCAGCAGGACGTCGCCCGGCTGGAGCTCGGTCAGCCGCCGTTTCCACGGCTCGGGGATCGGGCTCTCCTGGGTCAAGAGCGGCCGGGTGCCGAACTGAAAGGCGATCGGCCCCAGCTCCTCGTTGTCGATCCAGTCCTCCCAATCGCGGAGCCACCACACGCCGCCCGCCATGATGATCGGCGTGTCGTTCAAGCCGACGCTGCGCATCACCTTGCGCAGCTCCAACACCCGCGGATAGGGGTCTTCCGGCCGGGTCGGATCCTCGCTGTTGGAAAGGCCGTTGTGACCGCCGGCCCGCCACGGGTCCTCGTAGACGACCGAGCCGAGCCAGCCCGAGAAGCGATGATAGGCGCGCTTCCAAAGGGCGCGGAAGGCGCGGCCGGACGACACGATCGGGTGATAGTGGACGCCGTAATGCGCCGCGATTTCGGCGAGGCGATAGGGCATGCCGGCACCGCAGGTGATGCCGTGGATCAGCCCCTTGGCCTGAGCGAGCACGCCGTTGAGCACCCGCTCGCAGCCGGCCATTTCCCACAACACGTTCATGTGGATGCGGCCTTGCCCGCCGCTGACGTCGTGGGCGATCCGGGCCTGGCTGAGCGCGCCGAGGACCGAGTGTTCCATCAGTTCCTCGTGGCGCTCCTGGCGGGTGCGGCCACGGTAGATCAGGGGCACGTTGCGCCCCCGCTCGTCGATGAAGTCCGCGTTGACGCCGGAAAAGGTGCCCACGCCACCGGCCGCCGCCCAGGCACCGGCACTCACGCCGTTGCTCACGGCCACTCCTTTGCCGCCTTCGATCAAGGGCAGCACGTCGGCACCGGAAATGCGCAGCGTCTTCAACAGATTCATCGATGTTCTCCCATCACGTCACCGAGCGGGCGGTGCCATCGGCACCGCCCGCGTGGCGTCTCAGCCAGCACGGCGGCGGCGCCGGCCGCCGTCACCCTGCCCGTCGCCGTCCCCATCCTGGTTCGACCGCGGGCCGCCTTTCGGCGTCACTTCCAGCTCGGCACCGGTCGCCTGATCGACCGCGCGCAGGCTGAGCTTGACCTTGCCCCGATCGTCGATGGCGAGGATTTTCACCTTCACCACGTCGCCTTCGTTGACCACGTCGGTCACCTTGCCAACGCGTTCGTTGGCGAGTTCGGAGATGTGGCAAAGCCCGTCATGGTTGCCCATGAAGTTGACGAAGGCGCCGAAGTCGACGACCCGCACCACCTTGCCCTCGTAGATCTTGCCGACCACGGGCGTCGCGGTGAGGCCTTCGATCCACGCCACGGCGCGCTTGGCGGCCTCGGCGTCGGTTGCCGCCACCTTGACCGTGCCGTCGTCCGTAATGTCCACCTTGGCACCGGTCGTTTCGGTGATCTCGCGGATCATCTTGCCGCCGGGGCCGATCACCGCACCGATCTTGTCGGTCGGGATCTTGATGGTGGTCACACGCGGCACGGTGTCGCGCATCTCGGGCCGCGGCTGGCCCATGGCGCGGGCCATCTCGCCCAGGATGTGGAAACGGCCGTCGCGCGCCTGGTCGAGGGCGATCCGCATGATCTCCTCGGTGATGCCGGCGATCTTGATGTCCATCTGCAACGAGGTGACGCCACGCTCGGTGCCGGCCACCTTGAAGTCCATGTCGCCCAGATGGTCCTCGTCGCCGAGGATGTCGGAGAGCACGGCGAAGCGCTCGCCCTCCAGGATCAGGCCCATGGCGATGCCGGCCACGGGCCGTGGCAGGGGCACGCCCGCATCCATCAACGCGAGCGAGGTGCCGCACACCGTCGCCATCGACGACGAGCCGTTCGATTCGGTCACCTCGGACACGACCCGGATGGTGTAGGGAAACTGGTCCTTCGGCGGCAGCACCGGATGGGTCGCCCGCCAGGCGAGCTTGCCGTGGCCGACCTCGCGCCGTCCGGGGGTCCCCATGCGACCGGTTTCGCCGACCGAGTAGGGCGGGAAATTGTAGTGCAGCATGAAGCGCTCGCGGAAGTCGCCCTCCAGCGAATCGATCATCTGTTCGTCCTGGCCGGTGCCGAGGGTGGCGACCACCAGGGCCTGGGTTTCGCCGCGGGTGAAGATGGCGCTGCCATGGACGCGCGGCAGCACACCGACCTCGGCCAGGATCGGCCGGACGGTCTTGGTGTCGCGGCCGTCGATGCGGAGCCCGGTGTCGAGAATGCCGCCCCGGACGATGTCCTGTTCGAGCTTCTTGAACACCTCGTCCACGGCCTGGGCGTCATAGGTCTCACCGACCAGGCGCTCTTGCGCCAAGGCGCGCATGGCGGCGACCTTTTCCTGGCGCAGCTGCTTTTGCGCCTCGCCATAGGCCGCCCGCAGCCCATCGCCGATCAGGTCCTGCATGGCGCCGAACAGGGCCTTGCGGTCGACCTCGGCCAGGTCCCACATCGGCTTGGCGGCCGCTTCGGCCAGCGAAATGATCGTGTCGATGACCGGCTGGAAGCCGCGCTGGCCGAACATCACGGCCTCGAGCATGTCCTGCTCGCTCAGTTCCTTGGCCTCGCTCTCGACCATCATCACGGCGTTGGCGGTGCCGGCGACGATCAGATCGAGCGAGGTGGTCTTCATCTGCTCGAGCGTCGGGTTCAAGACCAGGCGACCGTCGACGTGACCGACGCGGGCGCCACCGATCGGCCCGAGGAAGGGCATGCCGGAGAGGCACAAGGCCGCACTGGCCGCCACCATCGACACGATGTCCGGATCGTTCTCCAGATCGTGCGCCAGGACGGTGCAGATGATCTGCGTGTCGTTCTTGAAATTCGGGTGAAAGAGGGGCCGCAGCGGCCGATCGATCAGCCGCGAGGTCAGCGTTTCCTTCTCGGTCGGCCGCCCTTCACGCTTGAAGAAGCCGCCGGGGATCTTGCCCGCGGCGAAGGCCTTTTCCTGATAGTGCACGGTGAGCGGGAAGAAATCCTGGCCGGGCTTGATCTTCTTTTCCGCCACCGCGGTGGCGAGCACGGTGGTCTCGCCGTAGGTCACCAGCACGGCACCGTCGGCCTGGCGGGCCAGGCGCCCGGTCTCGAAGACCAAGGGGCGGCCGGCCCATTCCAGCTCACGTCGGGTAATCTTGAACATGTCCATCTACCTTTGCAGCCCGGGCCGGTCACGTTCCGGCCCGGGTTGGCCCGCCTACTTCCTGAGGCCGAGCCGTTCGATCAGCTTGGTGTAGCGTTGCGCCTCGGTCCGCTTCAAATAGTCCAAAAGACGGCGACGCTGCCCCACCATCATCAACAGGCCCCGGCGCGAGGCGAAATCCTGTTTGTGGGTCTTCATGTGCTCCGTCAGGTTCAAGATCCGCTCGGTCAGGATCGCAACTTGAACCTCGGGCGAGCCGGTATCACCCGCCTTGGTGGCGTATTCGGTGATCAACGCTTGCTTGCGCTCGGCGGTAATCGACATCGGATGCTCCTTTCCTCGGGCGGCGCCGAGTGTGCTTAGAGGTTGAAAACGCGCAGCGGGCTGACCCATTCGCCGTCGAAGCGGGCGAGCGCCACGACTTCCCCGGCGAGCTGGACGCGGATCGTGTCCGCCTCGCGCTCGCCTTGGAGCAGCCGTGCCGCGGCGCGGATCGCTTGTCCGGCGCGCAGCCTCTGCGCTTGGGGTTCCGTCACGGCCAGCGCCGGGATGTCGGCCAGCGCGGTCGAGAGCGGAACCAGGGTTTGAAGCAGCGTGTCGTTGCCGACCATCTGCTCCAGGACGTCGAGGGTGATGCCGTCTTCGACGGCAAAGCAGCCCACCGACGAACGTCGAAGTGCGGTGACGTGGCCATGACAGCCGAGCACGCGACCGAGGTCGCGGGCAATGGCCCGCACATAGGCGCCTTTGCCGCAGGTCATGGTGAAGCGGGCGTGATCGGCGTCGGGCCGATCGACCAACTCCAGCGCGTGGATCTCGACCGGGCGCGGCGCCAAGACGACCTCTTCGCCGCGGCGGGCCAAGTCGTAGGCGCGCTCGCCGTCGATCTTGACCGCGGCGTAGCTCGGCGGCACCTGCAGGATCGTGCCTCGAAACCGCTCGAGCGCCAGGGCGATGGCCGCCGTTTCCGGCCGCGAGGGCGAGGTCGCGGTCACGGCCCCCTCGCTGTCGTCGGTGTCGCGGGCTTCGCCGAAGCGGACCGTGAAGCCGTACGACTTGGTCGCGTCCATCACGAACGGCACGGTTTTGGTCGCCTCGCCGAGCGCGATCGGCAACACGCCGGTCGCCAACGGGTCGAGGGTGCCGCCATGGCCGACCTTTTGCGCCTGGGTCAAGCGCCGGACGGCCGCGACCACCGCGGTCGACGTGATGCCTTCATCCTTGTCGATGACGAGCCAGCCATTGATCGGCCTGCCGCCGCGCCGCCTACGCCCCATCGCCGTCGTCCCGATGCGCGGCCTTCAGCAAGGTCTCGATGCGCGCGGCTTCTTCGTAGCGATCATCGTTTTGAAATCGGACCTTGGGGGCGTATTTCAAGTGCAGCGCCCGCGCCAATTGCCCGCCCAAGCGGGGGCCGGCGCGATTGAGCGCGTCGAGCACCGGCAAGGGCGCCGTGTCCGCACCGAGCACGGCGACATAGGCGGTCGCGTGCTTCAGGTCGCGCGAGGCCCGCACCTCGGAGACCGTCACGCTCACCCCCTGCAGCGCCGGGTCGTGCAGCTCGCCACGCATCAGCCATTCCGCCAGCTGATGCCGCATGGTCTCTGCGACTTTCAGCTGGCGTTGGCTCGGGGCCTGCCCCAGGGATTCGGTGCCGCGTCGCACCCGGATCGCTCGCGCGCCGCTCAGAGCGTGCGCGCGACCTCCTGCACTTCGAACGCCTCGATCACGTCACCCTCACGGATGTCGTTGTAGCCGGTGATCGACATGCCGCACTCGAACCCTTCCTTCACCTCGCGCACGTCCTCCTTGAAGCGCTTCAGCGAGGCCAATTCGCCCTCGTAGATCACCACGTCGTCGCGCAGCAACCGCGCCTTGGCGCCGCGGCGGATCAGGCCGTCGACGACGCGGCAGCCGGCTACCTTGCCCACCTTGGTGATGTTGAAGACTTCGCGGATTTCGGCGTGTCCGGTGATGGTCTCCTTGGACTCCGGCGTCAGCATGCCGGACAGCATCGCCTTCGCGTCGTCGAGCAGCTCGTAGATGATCGAGTAATAGCGGAGATCGACGCCGTCGCGCTTCGCCATGTCGCGCGCCTGGGCGTTGGCGCGGACGTTGAAGCCGATGACCATCGCCGAAGACGCCCGCGCCAGGGTGACGTCACTCTCGGTGATGCCACCCACCGCACCATGCAGGATGCGCACCTTCACCTCGCTGGTGGAGAGCTTCTCCAACCCGGCCTGGATCGCTTCGAGCGAGCCGTGCACGTCGGTCTTCACCACCACCGGCAGTTCGGACGCGGTCCCCTCCTGCAGCGCCTTGAACAGGTCCTCGACGGTGCCCTTGGCGATGCCGGTCGCACTCTGCGCGTCGCGCAGCTTGCGCTGGCGGTAGGCGGTGATTTCGCGGGCGCGCTTTTCGTTCTCGACGACGTCGAGCTGGTCGCCCGCGGTCGGCACACCGTCAAGCCCCAAGAGTTCGACCGGCTTCGACGGGCCAGCTTCCTCGACGCTGCCCCCACGATCGTCGAGCATGGCGCGCACCCGGCCCCAATGCGCGCCGCAGACGACGATGTCGCCGACGCGGAGCGTGCCGCGCTGGACCAAGACCGTCGCCACGACACCGCGGCCACGCTCCAGCCGCGCCTCGACCACCGAGCCTTGCGCCTCGCGGTTCGGGTTCGCCTTGAGCTCCAAGAACTCGGCTTGCAGCTGCACCGCCTCGATCAGGTTGTCGAGGCCGGTCTTGGCCAGCGCACTGACCGGCACGCACTGCACGTCGCCGCCGAAGTCCTCGGCCACGAGGTCGTGGCTCAACAGCTCGTTCTTCACCCGGTCCGGCTCGGCGTCGGGCAGGTCGACCTTGTTGATGGCGACGACGATCGGCACGCCCGCCGCCTTGGCGTGGCTGATGGCCTCGATCGTCTGCGGCATCACGCCGTCGTTCGCCGCCACCACCAGGATCACGACGTCGGTGATCTTGGCGCCGCGCGAACGCATCTCGGTGAACGCCGCGTGGCCCGGTGTGTCGATGAAGGTGACGGGCGGGCCGCTGCCGATGTCGACCTGATAGGCGCCGATGTGCTGGGTGATGCCACCGGCCTCCGACGCCACCACGTCGGCGTTGCGCAGCGCATCGAGCAGCGACGTTTTGCCGTGGTCGACATGGCCCATGACGGTGACGACCGGAGCCCGCAGCAGGAGTTCGGCGTCGGTATCGGCGCGCCCGTCCAACCCCTCGAGCACGTCGGCCTCCGAGACCCGCTTCGCCGTATGGCCGAACTCGCTGACGACCAGTTCGGCCGTATCCGCATCGATGGTTTGGGTGACGCTCGCCATCACCCCCATCTTCATCAAGCTCTTGACCACCTCGGCACCGCGGACCGCCATGCGGTTCGCCAACTCCGACACGGTGATCGTCTCGGGCAGCACGACGTCGCGCAACTGCGGCTCGGTCGACTGCACGTGACGGCTCTGCCGGCGCTCGCGCTCCTGACGCCGCCGCAGCGCGGCGAGGCTGAGCCCGCGCCGTTCGACGACGTCGCCCTCGTCCGCGTCGAGTTCGATCCGGCCACCGCGCCGTGCACCCTCGTCGCGCCGGGTCTTGACTGGCGCCTTGGCGCCACGCTTGGCCTTGCCGCGCGGCCCCTCGTCCTCGTCGGCGGCGCTCGGTCGCGTCGCCGGCGCGATCGTCGGCCGGGGACCGGGGGCCGGACGGCGTTCCTCCGCGGCCGGCTCGGCAGCCTCCACAGCGGGCGTCTCGGCCACTTGCGGCGCGGCCTCGGCGGCCGCTTCGCCCTCGCCGCCTTCCAGGAGACGGCGGGCCTCTGCCTCGGCCTGGCGGCGGGCATCCTCCTCGGCGGCGAGCTTCGCCGCTTCCTCGGCCGCGCGCTTGGCCTCGATCTCGGCCTCGGCCTGGCGACGGGCTTCCTCTTCAGCCCGGCGGGCGGCCTCTTCCTCGGCCCGCTTTTTGTCTTCGCTTTCGCGGCGACGGGCTTCGACCAGGGCCACCTGACGCGCCTTGCGCTCTTCTTCGGTGAGCGGCTTCAAGACGACCGGGCGGCGGGCCTGGCCGCGCGCCGGCGCGGCCGCAGCCCGGGGTGCCGTGGCCACCTCGGCCTTGGCCGGCGCGGCTTCCTCGCGCGGTGCCGTGGTCTTCACGCCCGGGCGCCGACTGCTCGGCGCGCGTTTGACCTCGACCGCGACGGCTTTCGAACGGCCGTGCGAAAAGCTCTGCCGCACGGTCTGCCCGTCACCGCCCTTGCGGGCATCCAGGCGGCGTCCCCCCGTGCGCAGCGCCAGTCGCTCCGGACGGTCCTCGCCTTTGTCGTCGCTCATGCCGTCTCAATCATCCTCGAGGGTCCGGGCCCCTGCCCCGACCACGTTCGCCACCAACGAAGGCCGAGGCCTTCGTTTCCTCACCGGCGTCGGCCCACGTGGGATCGGCCGGCGTCTTCGCCATCGGCGGCCCTTCGACCGGCTCGGCCTGTCCGCGCAGGCGCAAGAGCTTCGAGGCCTCCGTTTGCAACCGATCGGCCAGGCGACCGGGTCGCAGACCGACATACACCAGGGAGGAGCGCCCCAGGGCGCGCCCCATGTCCTGGCTGCTGAACGCTCGAAGGGTCGGCAAACCGAACCGCTCGAGCTTGCCGGCGCCATCGTTGCCGGCATCGAGTGCGATCACCAACGCGGCGAGATGTCCCTCGCGGGCGGCGCGCTCCACTTGCTCGAAGCCAACCTCGATCTGCCCCGCCCGCTTGGCCAACCCCAGCCACTGCAAACAGCGACCGTGCAATTGGGTCTCCAAGGTCGCCGGCAGATCGTCGTCGACGAGCACCCGACGCCGGGCCGCCTTGGCAAAGAGCTGACGCGCGAGCGCCTTCTTAACGACTTCCCGATCCGCACTCAACCAAAGACCGCGTCCAGGTAGCCGTTCGTCGGCATCGAACACCAGATGATCGCCGGGATCGACGACGAAGCGCAGCATGGTGCGCGGGTCATGGCTGGACCGGCCGGCCACGCAGCGCCGCCGTCGGGGCGTGCCTGGCTCCGCCACGACGAGCTCCTCGTCGGCCCCCGTTTCGCCGCCGGGGTCGGGCAGGGTGTCGGGCGCCGGGTCGCTCAAGCCGTCTCCCGTTCCACGTCGGCTTCGCCCGCGGCCTCGGTCTCGGTCTCGGTCGCTTCGCCGCCCTCGAACCAGTGCGCCCGCGCCGCCATGATGATGGCGCCCGCCGCCGCCTCGTCGAGGCCGGCCTCCGGCAGCATCTCGATCAACTCGTCGGTGGCGAGATCGGCCAGGTCGTCCAGGTTGGTGACGCCCTGCCGGCCGAGCGCGATGATCTGGCTCAGCTCCAACGCCTCGAAATCGACCAGTTCCTGGCTGAGGCCCAACTCCTCGCAGGTGCGGCGCAACTCCTCCGCCTCCTCTTCCAGGACCTGCTCGGCGCGCTCCTTCAAAGCCGCGGCGATCTCCTCGTCGAAGCCCTGGATCGCCGCGATGTCGTCGAGCGGCGTGTCGGCCAACTCCTCGATCGAGCCGAAGCCCTCGGCGGCCAACAGCTGCGCGATCATTTCTTCGACGTTGAGACGATCGACGAACATCGCCGTCAGCGTGCGGAACTCGTCGTTGCGGCGCTCGCTCTCCTGGCTCTCGGAGACGATGTCGATGTCCCAGCCGGTGAGCTGGGAGGCGAGGCGAACGTTCTGGCCCCGCCGACCGATGGCGATGTGCTGCTGGTCGTCCGGCACCACCACCTCGATGCGGCGGCTCTCCGGGTCGAGCACCACCTTGGTGACTTCGGCCGGCGCCAGCGCATTCACCACGAAGGTGGCGTCGTCCGAGGACCACGGGATGATGTCGACCTTTTCGCCGGCGAGTTCCTGCACGACCGCCTGCACGCGCGAGCCGCGCATGCCGACGCAAGCGCCCACCGGGTCGATCGAGCTGTCCTTCGAAAGCACGGCGATCTTGGCCCTGGAGCCCGGATCGCGCGCCACCGCCTTGATCTCGATGATGCCGTCGTAGATCTCCGGCACTTCCTGCTCGAACAGCTTGGCCATGAACTGCGGATGCGTGCGCGAGAGGAAGATCTGCGGGCCGCGCAGTTCGTGGCGCACGTCGTAGAGATAGGCCCGCACCCGGTCCTTCGGCTGAAACATCTCGCGCTGGATCAGATCGTCGCGGCGGATGATCGCCTCGGCGCGGCCGAGCTCGATCAGGGCGTTGCCGTGCTCCATCCGCTTGACTTCACCGACGATGATCTCGCCGACCCGATCCTTGTATTCCTCGAACTGGCGCTCCCGCTCGGCCTCGCGCACCTTCTGCACGATGACCTGCTTCGCACTCTGCGCCGAGATGCGACCCAGGTCGATCGGCGGCAGCGGCTCCAGAATGCGGTCGCCGATCTGCGCTTCGGGGTTTTGCGACTGCGCGTCGGTCAGTTCGATCTCGCGGGTCGCGTCTTCGATCCGCGCCACCACCTCGAGCTGCCGGTAGATGCGGATTTCGCCGCTCTTGCGGTCGACCTCGGCCTGGATCTCGTGCTCCATGCCGTATTTGCGGCGGGCGGCGGTCTCGATCGCCTGGGCCATCGCCGCCAAGACCTCGTCGGCGGTGATGCCCTTCTCCTGGGCAACCGCTTCCGCGACCCGCAACAGCTCGACCCGTCCCAGACTTGGTGTCGTCATCTTCGCTCGACCCTCTATCGTCCCGCTTCGCGCACCCGCACCCGCCTCACCCGCTCAAGGCGAGCGGCCGGCCTCGGCCCAGCCGCGCGCCGCGGCCAACAACGCCTCGTTCATCACGAGCTTCGCCTTGCGCACCGACGCGAAAGCTAGCCGCACCGGCCCATGCTCGGTGACCAGCACCACGACCGGCGCCCCGTCCACCGTCTCGACGTCGGCGATGCGGCCCTTGAACCGACGCTGCCCGTCGACCGGCTCGACCAGCTCCAGCCGCGCCTCGAAGCCCTTGAAGCGGACCAGGTGCTCCGGCCGCGTCAACGGGCGGTCCAAGCCGGGCGAACTGACCTCCAGGTCGTAGGCGCCGCTGATCGGGTCCTCGACGTCGAGGATGGCCGAAACCGCGTGGCTCACCTCGGCGCAGTGCTCCACCGTCATGGTGGCGCGGTCCTGGCGCTCGACCATCACCTGCAGGGTCCGCCGCGACTGGCCGCCGAGGCTGACGCGCACGAGCTCGTAGCCCATCGCCTCCAGGCTCGGCCGCAGCAGCGCCGCCGTACTGTCCTCCAGCCGGCCGCCCGCGGCTTTGGTTTCGGTTTCGGGCCCTCGCGTCATCGTGCGCGTCACCTCGCCGTTCGAACCTCCCGTCTCGGACAACTCCGCACTCGCCGGCTACGGTGAATGAAAACGGTGCCGCAAACGAAAAAGCGGGCCGAAGGGCCCACTTTCGAGTGCATCGCTGGCTCGCATATGCGCCCTCTGCGCGCAGCTTGCAAGCCCCAAGCACGGCCAGGCCCTTCAGACGCGGCGAAAGCGGAGAAAGGCGGG
>RECO01000208.1 GCA_007694015.1 Geminicoccaceae bacterium | reverse complement strand
AAAATTGGGTTTGTTGGGGTGGGTTGGGGGGGGGGGGGGTTTTTGGCCCCCCCGCGCCCCCCAGGCAGCGGCGTTGCCGCTGCCACTTGGTGGAGGCTGCGGGCACGGGCGTCGTGCCGGCTCTGACGGATAGCCATAAAATATTGAAATAAAAGGCAGAAACGCTGTTCTGGGGTGGTTGTCGAGTGCGCTCGGGGAGCGGTTTTCGCCTTACCCAGCAGCATCGACATACATCCAATCCGCCAACGAAAACCAAGTCCGACGGCCTTGGCCGTCGGTCGGGGGTTGCAGGGGGCCAAAAGCCCCCTGCGCTCTTTCTTCCTTCTTCCTTCTTCCTTCTTCCTTCTCCCCCTCTTTCGTTTTCTTCGACCTTCCCCTGTCACCCGCCCAGGAGTGGGAAGGTTACGGCGATGGCCCAGGCGAAGGCGAGGGCGTTGGCGATGCCGCCGGGGGCGGGGTGGTGGGTGCGGCGGTAGGCCCATTCGCTGAGGAGGCCGTAGACGACGAAGCAGGGGATGATGACGGGGACGATGATGAGGAGGAAGAACAGGCGTTCGAAGTCGAGGGCGACGGCGAAGCCGAGCGAGAGCAGGAAGCAGAGTTTGGTGAAGGCGTAGCGGCCGTAGCGGCCTTTGGTCCCGCGGGTGAGGAATTCGTCGGCGAGGAAGAAGGGGAACATGCCGAGCGCCATGGCGGCGACCAGGGGCCAGCGTTCGGGGATGGGGAGATATGCGGTGAAGAAGCGGTCGAGCGGCAGGCCGAGGGCGAGCACGGCGTAGAGGGCCGTGAGCGTGGCGGCGAGGGCGAGCTTCGTGAGCGACGTGCCTTGGTGGCGGGCGGGACGGCTGCGGCCGACCCACCAGAGGCCGAGGGCGGTGAGCAGGCCGTAGACGCCGAAGTGCACGGCCAGGTAGTCGCCGACGAGGATGGGCAGGAAGTCGGTCGGCACGAAGCGCAGGAGCGGGGGGGTGAGCAGGGCCGGCAGGATGGCGAGGGCGAGGAAGGTGCGCCGCGGCAGGTCGTCGCCGGTCGGCAGAGGTGCCACTTCGGGCAGGCGCTTGGAGAGGGGCCAGGCGAGGGTGACGATGCCGAGCAGCAGGAGTGCGATCCAGTAGCCGCGGACGTCGAGCTGGCCTTCGCTCGTGCGCTCGAAGGTGGCGTCGAGCCAGGCGAGGGCTTCGGCCATGCTGGTTTCGCTGTAGAGCACGGCGACGTGTTCGGCGTGCGGCGCCCAGGCGGCGCGGCGGGCGGTGCCCTCGCCGTGATCGCCGTAGGTGACGCCGGCCAGGGCGGGCTCGTCGGTGACCATTTGGACAACGCGCAGGGCTTCGCGCTTGAGCCCGGCTTCCCAGTCGCCGACGATGACGAGGAGGTTCCTTGGACTCTCGGCATCGACGGCCGGCGAGAACATCGAGACGGCGATGGTGGCGGCGACGTCGGGGTTGGCCTGGGCGGCGCGGATGATGATGTCGGAGGCCATGGAGTGGCCGAGCAGGGCGAGTTGGCCGTCGCCTGCGGGCAGGACGCGGGCGGCCTCGAGCAGCTGCTCGACCTGGGCCACCAGATAGCGGGTGGCGCCGGTTTCCTCGGTGATGCTGCCGCCGAGTGGCGCCGGGTGGCGGCCGTGGCCGAGGAAATCGAAGGTGAGGGCGGTGTAGCCGTTCTGCGCCAGGGTGACGGCGAAGGGCCGCATCAGTTGCTGCGAGCCGGCAAAGCCGTGGGCGATGAGGACGACCGGGCCGGGTGGGGCGTCGGCCTTTCGAAACAGGGTTGCGGGCGTGCCCTCGATGGCGAGCCGTTCGACGACGAGGCCGGCATCGGCGCGAAAGAGCTGGACCAGGGCCAGGCCGATGATGCCGAGTGCCAGGAGGGCGACGCAGAAGGAGGGGCGAAGCTTCAAGGTGTTGGGCCCGGCTGGAGGGCGCGCACGAGGGCCCTGAGGGCTGGGTCGTCGATGCCGATCGCCTCCAGATGCGCCACGGTGCTCACCACGTAGTCGACGTTGCGCCCGCGCTGGCCGACGCCCTGGCGGACCAGGCGCAGCAGCTCGGCCTCGGGCAGGAGCCCCGCATATTGGACGCTCGCGTGGTTGACCACATAGGCCCAGGCGTGGACGGGGCCAGTCTCGGTCGCGACTTCGACGCGGACCCGGTGGTAGCTGTCGTCGGGCAACTCGCGCCGGTCGAGGTCGGCGAGAACCCGCGGCTCGTCGTGCAGGTCGTAGGCCTGGACCATGCCGTGGCAGGCGCCGCCGACGTCGAGGCCGAGCACCAGGCCCGGCCGCTCCTTGGTGCCGCGGTGGACCCAGGAATAGAGGCAGAGCGAGCGGTGATAGCCTTCGAGCGTGGCGCGGTGCTGGGCGAGGGGCGGAAATTCCGGCTGCCACAGGAGCGAGCCATAGGCGAAGACCCAGCCGCGTGCAGCGCCTTCGGCCAAGGCTCAGGGCTTCGTCGCGAGCGGGTCCTCGGGCTGGCGGACATAGGCCTGCCCGGCCGCGACCACGCCCCGGCGGATGGCGCGGGTGCGGGTGAAGATGTCTTCGAGCGTTTCGCCCTGGTCCCAGCGGATGGCGCGTTGCAGGGCGATCAGGTCCTCGGTGAAGCGGCCGAGCATTTCGAGGACGGCCGGCTTGTTGTTGAGGAAGATGTCGCGCCACATCACCGGGTCGGAGGCGGCGATGCGGGTGAAGTCGGTGAAGCCGCCGGCGGCGTATTTGAAGACCTCGCTTTGCGCCTGTTCCTCCAGGTCGTCGACGGTGCCGACGATGGTGTAGGCGATCAGGTGCGGCAGGTGCGAGGTGATGGCGAGCACCCGGTCGTGGTGCTCGGGCGTCATCTCGTCGACGGCGGAGCCGACGGCCTGCCACATCAGGCGCACTCGGGCCGTGGCCAGCGGATCGGTCTCGGGCAAGGGGGTGAGGATGCAGCGGCGGTGCTCGAACAGCGTCGCAAAGGCGGCATCGGGGCCCGAGTGCTCGGTGCCGGCGACCGGATGGCCCGGCACGAAGCGCGTGAGATCGGGCAGATGCGGGGCGACCTGGGTGACGATGCTGGCCTTGACCGAGCCGACGTCGGTAACGATCGCTTTGGGGGCGAGGCCCGGGGCAAAGGCCTCGGCCACCCGACCGGCGGCACCGGAGGGTGTGCCGATGACGACGATGTCGGCGCCTTCGACGGCGGCCGCGAGGTCGGTCGTGCCGCGGTCGCAGATGCCCAACTCGACGGCCCGGGCGACGGTGGCCTCGCGGCGAGCGGCGCCGACGACCTCGCCGACCAGGCCCCGTTTCTTCAGGGCCAGGGCGAGCGAGCCGTTGATGAGCCCGGTGCCGATCAGGGCCAAGCGGTCGACGTGAAAGTCCATCAGGCGACCCGCGCGAGGTCGGCGGCGGCCAAGAGCTCGACGACGCGGCGGTTTTCGGCCTCGAGGCCGACGCTGATCCGCACGCAATCGGGCAGGCCGTAGCCGCCCATCGCGCGCGCCAGGACACCGCCCGCCTCGAGCGTTGCGAGCATCGTCTTCGCGTGATCGGCGGAGGGCGTGCGCACCAGCACGAAATTGCCCACGCTCGGGGTGAGCTCGAAGCCGAGCCCTGTGAGTTCGGCCGTGAGCCAGGGCAGCCAGCGGTCGTTGTGCGCCTTGGCCGCGGCCAGATGCGCGGTGTCGGCGAGGGCGGCAACGCCGGCTGCTTGCGCGGCGGCCGAGACGTTGAAGGGGCCGCGCACCCGGTTCAGGACGTCGACCACGGCCGCCGGCGCGTAGCACCAGCCGAGGCGGAGTGCGGCGAGGCCCATGATCTTGGAGAAGGTGCGCAGGACGACCACGTTCGGGGCGGCGTCGGCCAAGGCGAAGCCGTCGTCGTAGTCGGGGCGGTCGACATATTCGGTGTAGGCGGCGTCGATCACCAACAGCACGTGCGCGGGCAAGCCGGCGTGGAGGCGGGCGATCTCGGCGCTCGGCAGGTAGGTGCCGGTCGGGTTGTTGGGGTTGGCGAGGAAGACGAGCCTGGTCCGTTCGGTCACCCGCGCCAGGATGGCGTCGACCGACATCATGAGGTCGGCCGTCTCGGGGGCGGCCACGGGTGTCGCACCGACGGCGAGTGCCGAGAGGCGGTACATCAAGAAGCCGTGGGCCGAGTGGATCACCTCGTCGCCGGGGCCGGCATAGGCCTGGAGCAGGAGGCTGATCAGCTCGTCGGAGCCGGCCCCGCAGACGATCCGGGCGGGATCGCGGCCGGCGAAGGTGGCGAGGGCCGCGCGCAAACGGATCGAGCCGCCGTCGGGGTAGCGGTGCAGCGATGTGGCAAGGCCGCGATAGGCTTCGATCGCGGCGGGGCTGGGGCCGAGCGGCGATTCGTTGGCGGAGAGCTTGGCGACGTCGCTGCGCCCTTCGGTGTCGGCCTTGCCGCCGACATAGGCCTGGATGTCGAGAATTCCGGGACGGGGTTGGGGGCCGGGCATGGCGGCTGGGTCCTCGAAAACGGGAGCGGTGGGGCTCCTAGGGGTAACGTCAGTCGCTCGTATCCAGCGTCAGCGGCCGGGCATAGGCGCCGACGCGCACCACCCGGTGGATCTCGCGCATGTGGTTGCGGCTGAGTTCGAAGAGCCGCTCGTCGTCGTCGGTGACGAAGCCCTGCACCTCGATCAGATGGACGGCGTCGGGGCTGTCGACATGGGGTCGGGCCACCGCCCGCCAGCTCGCTTCGAGGCCGGCGCCCGCCATCAGTTCCTTCAGCCGGCCGCGGCTGGTGCCGGCGGTGGCCTCCATGGCAAGCAGGCTGGCGTCGTCGCCGGACGCATCGGGCTCGATGCGGGCCACGGCAAAGGCCTCGGCGGCGGGGACCCCCTCGACGCCTTCCTTCGCGGCGAAGGGCAGCCGGGCGATGACGTGCAGCCGCGGTTGCGCCTCGATCAGGCCGGTCCACCACAAGGTCTCGTCGCTGGGCGGCGGCAGGATCGCGATCTGGGCGGCATCCGCACCCAAGGCGCGGATGGCCTGGGCCGGACGGTCGACCCTGAGCGCCGGCGTGGCGGCGCCGAAATGCGCCCTGGCCAGGTCCCAAAGGTCGCGCTCGCCCGAGGGCGCGCAGATGGCGATGGCGAAGGGACCCTGGGTGCGGGTGGCGGCGGCGAAAATCTCGCGCCAGATACGCACCACGGCGGTCGGCCGCATCCGGCCCTTGGTGTGGGCTGCCAGCCGGCGCAGGACCTGCGCCTCGCGCCCCGGCCGGAGCGGGGCGGCACTCCCCGTTTTGGCGCGCCCGACGCGCTGTGCCACCTCCTGACGACGGATCAGCAAATCGGCAATCGCCGTGTCCAACTCATCGATCTCCCGCCGAAGCTCGGCGAGCGAGGGGGCCGTCTGGGTCATGAGAACACCGGTGCGCGCGTGGAGCCGAAGTTTAGCGCCGCCGTCGACGCGAGGTAAAGGCTATCGGGCGGGGGGCGGCGAGGATGGTGTCGTCGCGGTCGAGGGCGGCGACGCGCACCGCCTCCTGCGTCCGCTGCCTCGCGGCGGCACCGCGCAGCGGCATGGCCAGCACCCGCCGGGACAGCTGACCGGCGGCGACCAGCACCGGGGTTGCGGCCACCGTGGTCTTTTGCGCCTCGATCAGGATGACGCCGCTGAACTGCCCGGTCAGCCGTTCGCCGACCCAGTCCCAAACTGGTGCCGTCTGCAGCCAGAACCGGGAGGAGAAGGGCGGCACGTGCAGGGCGCGGGCGTGCCGCAGCGGCTCGAACAGGTTCATCCGCAAGAGATCCTGCAACTGCGTCGCACTGTAGGGGCGGCCCTGGCCGAACGGCGTCGCCTCCACCAGCGACCAGAGCCCGCGGCGGTTGGGCACGATCGCCACGAGGCGCCCGCCGTCGTCGAGCACCCGCCAGATCTCGCGCAACAGCCGGTTGGCGCGGTCGGTCGCCTCCAGCGCGTGCGCCAGCATCACCAGATCGACACTGCGATCCTCGAGCGGGAGCATCGTCTCGGCAACCATGGCGCCAACGCCGCCATGCGCGCGGGCGCAAGGTGCCACGCCTTGTTCCTGCGGCATGAACGCCAAAACACGCTCGGCATCTCGGGCGAGCGCATCCAAAAAGGGATGCGGGTAGCCGAGACCCAAAACGCGAAGCCCCTTGACGTCGGGCGCGAACGTCTTCAACCGGCGCTCGATCATGCGCGACGCCAAGCGGCCGCGACGGCTCGCGTAGAACGTCTCGAGCACGCGGATGTCGGGGCGCATCGGAAAGGTTCCGTCCTCGTGCAGGTGACCTTGGGTCGCTTTTAGTCTAAACCATGGCCATTCGAAAGCCATCGACGCCAAATGGGGAGCCCGCCATGGCCCGCTTGAACATCGAGCTGATCCCCGTACTGCGCGACAATTACGCCTATCTCCTGTTCGAGCCGGAGACCGGGACGACCGGCGTGGTCGATCCGGGCGATGCGGCACCGGTCCTCGCGGCGTTGGAGCAGCGGGGGCGGCGCCTGGATTGGGTCTTGATCACCCATCACCACGGCGACCACACCGCCGGCTTGCTCGATCTGAAGCGCGTCACCGGCTGCAAGGCGGTGGGCCCGCGGGCCGAGTTCGCGCGGATCGAAGGGCTGGATTGCACCGTCGCCGAGGGCGAGAGCTTCGCGCTCGGGCACGCCGTCGCCGAAGTGTTCGAAACGCCGGGCCACACCGCCGGCCACGTCTGCTACTACTTCCGCGACAGCGAGGCACTGTTTGCCGGCGACACCCTGTTCGTCCTCGGCTGCGGGCGGCTGTTCGAGGAAAGCCCGCAGGCGATGTGGGCCTCGCTCGGTAAGCTGGCCCACCTGCCACCCGCCACGCGGGTCTATTGCGGCCACGAATACACCCTCGCCAATGCGCGCTTCGCCTTGACGGTCGACCCGGACAACGCCGCCCTCGCCGGCCGGGCGCGGCGGATCGAGGAAGCCCGCGAGCGGGGCGAGCCGACGGTGCCGACGACCATCGGCGAAGAACTCGCGACCAACCCGTTCCTGCGCGCCGATGCCGCCCCCATCCGCCAGCATCTGGGCCTGCGCGAGGAGCCGGCAGCGCACGTCTTTGCCGAAATCCGCCGGCGCAAAGACCAGGCGTGAACACGGCGGCGGCCAAAGGCGGCACCCCGGCCACCACGGCCCTCGCCAAGGCCGGCATCGCCTTCCAGCGCCACGAATACGCCTTCGCCCCCACAGCCGACGGCATCGGCCGGCAAGCCGCCGCCGCCCTCTCCATCGCGCCCGAACGGCTGTTGAAGACCCTGATCGTCGAGCGCGACGACGGCACCCTGGCGATGGCACTCCTCGCCGTGGACCGCCAGCTCGACCTCAAGGCCGCCGCCCGAGCCCTCGCCACCAAGCGCCTCGCCATGGCCGCCATCCCCAAGGCCGAACGCGCCACCGGCTACGTCAAGGGCGGCATCAGCCCGTTCGGCCAGAAACGCCGCCTCGATGCCGTCGTCGACGCCCACGCCACGCACTTCGCGCAGGTGCTCGTCAACGGCGGCCGCCGCGGCCTCCAACTCGAACTCGCCCCAGAAAACCTCGTCCAAGCCCTCGCCGCCACCATCGCCCCGATCGGCCTCCCCGGCTGAGCCGGCAACGAGCGGCGGAAAAAAAAGGGCCAAGGGGACTTTGGGCCCCCCAAGAAAAGGGAAGGAAGCCAAGGGGGCTTTGGGCCCCCCAAGAAAAGGGAAGGAAGCCAAGGGGGCTTTGGGCCCCCTTGGAAACCCCCGGCGGCACCGGTCGCGGGACGCGTCACCGCGTCCCGCGATCGGTGCCGCAGTTGGTGATGTGGTGGCAGGGCAAAGGGGGGAGCTGACGGGGATGGTTCTGCCTGGGTGGAAAACGCGCTAGAGCGTTTTCCGCAAGGCTTGACCATTGCGCACCCCCGGCCGGCCACCCATGGCACCGTAAACTCGTGGGGGGCCGGGCGGGGGTGCGGGATGGGCGAAGCTCAACCTAAACGCAAAACGCGCTAAGAGCCGGGCATGGATGGTGGTGGCGAGCTGTTGAAGGACCCGAACGCCCGCGGCATTTTGCCGGCGCACGCGCTGGAGGCGGCGTTTCGTTGCGGGTGGTTGCAGGGGGCGGCGCCCGAAGCCGGGCAGGTGCAGCCCGCGAGCCTCGATCTGCGGCTGGGCGGCGTTGCCTATCGGTTGCCGTTCAGCTTCCTGCCGGGTCGGCGGCAGAGCGTGGCGCAAGCGGTCGAGCGCCACGCCATGCACCGGCTTTCGCTCGACGCCGCCGCCGTGCTGGAGCGGGGCTGCGTCTACCTCGTGCCCCTCGAGGAAGCCGTGGCGCTGCCGCCGCACGTCTCGGCCAGCGCCAACCCCAAGAGTTCGACCGGGCGGCTCGACGTGTTCGCCCGCGTCATCACGGATCGTGCGACCGAGTTCGACCGCATCCCGCCCGGCTACAAGGGGCCGTTGTGGGTCGAGCTGTCGCCGCGCACCTTTTCGATCAAGGTGCGTCGGGGCTCCCGCCTCGTGCAGCTGCGCCTGCGCCTGGGCGATGCGGCGTTCGCCCTGGAGGAACTGGCAGCGCTCAACCTGGAGACGCCCTTGGCGCGGCCGGCGGCGGCCTTGCGCGACGGCCTCGTGGCGTTCCACGTCGACACGCTCGGTGACGGGGTGGGGCCGATTGCCTATCGCGCCCGCAAGCACGCCGGCCTGGTCGACGTCGATGCCCCCAAAGCCCACGCCGCGGCGGCCTTTTGGGAAGAGATCCGCCCGCGGCCGGGTGGGGGGCTGGTGCTCGATCCGGACGATTTCTACATCCTGGCGTCGAAGGAGCGGGTCGTGGTGCCGCCGGCAGCGGCGGCCGAGATGGTGGCCTACGACACCTTGGTGGGTGAGTTCCGCGTGCATTACGCGGGCTTTTTCGATCCCGGCTTCGGCTGGACCGACGGCACCCGTGCCGTGCTCGAGGTGCGCTCGCACGAGGTCCCGTTCCTGTTGGACGACGGCCAGCTGGTCGGGCACCTGAAATACGAGCGCATGGCGGCCCGCCCCGCGCGGCTCTACGGCGAGGGCCTCGGCTCGCACTACGCCCGCCAGGACCTGACGCTGTCCAAGCATTTCGCCTGACCGCCGCGCCATTGCTGCCACATGATTGTCACACTTGCGGATTACAACCGCGTTGGGGAGGTTGGTGGCGGGTCCGGCGTTGCCATGAGTTGAACGCGCACGGCCTCATCATCGCCTCTGGAGGTGTGCCGCCGTGATCATGAGCGACCATATCGTCAAGGCCTACGACACCGACCTCGAAGCGATGGTGAACACCATCGTCGAAATGGGGGGGCTGGCCGAAACCCAGGTGGCGGGGGCACTCGTGGCGCTGACGCAGCGCGACCTCGCGGCCGCCGGGCGGGTCATCGCCACCGACCCGCGCCTCGATGCCCTGGAGGAGACCGTCGACCAGATGGCAGTGCGCTTGTTCGCGCTCCGCCAGCCCGTCGCGATCGATTTGCGGCTGATCGCCATGTCGCTCAAGATCTCGAATGATTTGGAGCGCATCGGCGACTATGCGGTCAACGTCGCCAAGCGCTCGAGGCGCCTCGCGAAGGAGCCGAACCTGCCGGCGATCAAGTCGCTCGGCCGCCTCGGTCAGCTCTGCCAGGACATGCTGACCGACGTCATCGATGCCTACATCCAACGCGATGCCAAGAAGGCGATGACCGTGTGGCACCGCGACACCGAAGTCGACGAGTTCTACGACAGCATTTTCCGCGAAGTGCTGACCTACGTGCTCGAAGACCCGCGCACGACCTCGGCCAGCATCGATCTGTTGTTCATCGCCAAACATCTGGAGCGGATCGGCGATCACGCTACCAACATCGCCGAGCGGCTGCACTACGTCATCCACGGTGACCGTATCAACCGGTTACGGAGCGAAACGACGTGAAACCCTACGTTCTGGTCGTCGAAGACGAAGCGCCGATCCAAGACCTGCTCGCCTACAATTTGGAGAGCAACGGTTTCGAGGTCGGCCAGGCCTATGACGGCGAGGACGCGCTTTTGTCGATCACCGAGCGCGTGCCCGACCTCGTCATCCTCGATTGGATGCTGCCGCATCTCTCGGGCATCGAGGTCTGCCGGCGGTTGCGGCGCAAGCCCGCGACGCAGCGCTTGCCGATCATCATGCTCACCGCCCGCGCCGAGGAGCCCGACCGGCTGCGTGGCCTCGAGACCGGTGCCGACGACTTCATCGTCAAACCCTTTTCCATGGCCGAGGTGATCGCCCGCGCCCGCGCCGTCCTGCGCCGCGCCCGTCCGGCCCTCGACGAGCCCGAGCTGCGCGTCGGCGACCTTTTGATGGACCTCGATGCGCATCGCGTCTTGCGCGGCAACCGCCCGCTCGCCTTGAGCCCGACCGAATTTCGTCTGCTCCGTCACCTGATGGAGCACCCAAGGCGCGTCTTCGGTCGCGCGCAACTTCTCGACGCCGTCTGGGGCATCAACCAGGAGGTCGAATTGCGCACCGTCGATGCCACCATTCGCCGCCTGCGCAAGGCCTTGAACGGGCCGGGCGAGCCCGATCTCTTGCGCACCGTTCGGGCCGAGGGCTACGCGCTCGAACCCCACGACGCCGACAAGACCCGCCCCGAGGCCGCATCCTCGGCCTGACCGCGGCCTCAAAACGTCAACGCCGCATCCACCTCGATTTCCATCGCGAGCAGCCAGAAGCTCAGGCAGCGCCCCTCACGGTCGAGCGCCAAAGTCGGCGCCATCCCCGGCTTGATCACACCGTCGACGACGAACTGCAACGCCTGCAGATTGGCCAGCGCATAGCGGGTCACGGCCGTGGCCCCAAGGTGGCGGAATCGCGCCAGCACGCGCGCCTCGGTCAGTTCCGTCACCAGCCACGGCCAAGCCTCGCCCCGGTAGGGGATCAAGCTCAACTGCACCCGCTGCCGGCTTGTCACCGACCGCCCATGCGCGAGCTGATGGACCGGCAAGGCGATCAACGGCCCGGTCATGACGCAGCCCTCGAACGCGAACGAGGCAGGCGGCTAGGGGGCTTTTGGCCCCCTAGGACCCCAGGCAGCGGCTGGCGCCGCTGCAGTTGGAGAAAGTGGCCGCAACGGTCGCGGGTTGTGGGGGGACCAACCCCGGCCCGTTCGGGCCGGGGGGTGAAAACGGGGCGCCAAAACCCCAATTCGTTGT
>RECO01000207.1 GCA_007694015.1 Geminicoccaceae bacterium | reverse complement strand
GGGAAGGGCTAGGGGGCTTTTGGCCCCCTAGTGCACAGGCGCATTCGGAGCGTTCCGCTCCGGATGCGCCGTTGATGCACTAACTCCATGGAATCGTGCAGCTTTGGCGCAGTCGGACGTGATTCGTCCGACTGCGCCGCTGCACTAGGACCCCGGAGGCAGCGGCTTTGCCGCTGCCACTCGAGGGATTGGGCGGCTTTGCCGCTGCCACTCGAGGGATTGGGCGGCTTTGCCGCTGGCCGGTGGCGCGACCAGGTCGGAAATCGGGTGGTGGCGCTGGGTGCGGCGGGGCATCGTCGGGGTCTCGAACGTGGAGAGCCCGGACCGTGACACCGCACCCCGCCATGGCCAAGAGCATCGCCTTTCTCGCCGCCAACTGGCACGCCCAGCCGTCCTTGCAGGCTGCGGCCCGCATCGTCGGGCTGGGGCCGGATCATTTCGAACGGCAGTTCAAGGCGGCCTGCGGGATTACGCCCAAGCGCTTCGTCCAGCACCTGACCTTGGCCCATGCCAAGGCCGCCTTGCGGGCCGAGACCAGCGTGCTGGACGCGGCCTTGGCCGCCGGGCTCTCCGGCCCGTCGCGGTTGCACGACCTGTTCGTCGCCGCCGAAGCCGTGACGCCTGGCAGTTTCAAGGCCAAGGGTCGGGGGCTCGACCTCGTCTGGGGCGTACACGACGGCCCGTTCGGGCCGATGGTGGTGGCACTGAGCGGGCGCGGGCTGGTCTGGCTCGGCTTCGTCGACCCGGCCGACGATCCGCTCCTTGGCCCCAGCACCGACTACCCGCTCGCCCGCTGGCGGCGCGACGACGCCGCCACCGCCCTGGCCGCAGCCCACGCCTTTGCCTGGGCTGAGGGCGACACCGCGCCCTTACGCCTGCACGTCCGCGGCACGGCGTTCCAGCTCAAGGTGTGGCAAGCGCTGTTGCGCCTCGAGCCCGCGGAAAGGGTGGCCTATGGCGGCCTCGCGGCCCGGCTCGGCGAGCCGCGGGCGGCGCGGGCCGTCGGCCGCGCGGTCGGCGCCAACCGCCTCGCCCTGATCATCCCCTGTCACCGGGTCTTGCAGGCCTCGGCTGCCGTCGAGGGCTATCGCTGGGGCAGCGCGCGCAAGGCGGCACTCCTCGCCTGGGAGGCGGCGGCCGCCGGCTGAAGCCACCCCTTGTCGGCGGGCGAGGTCCGCACCATTGCTTCCGTCATCGTCCAGCCCCGGGTGCCCCGCCTTGCTCGTCGATCCGTTTCGCGCCCGCTTTCCCTGGTACGGCCCGCATCTCCAGACCATCCGCAACCCGTTGCGGCCGCCGCCGGTGCTACCCGGCGGGCCGGGCCTTCCCTTGCACCTGCCGCTCGGCGACGGCGACGTGCTCTCGGCGAGGCTCGACCTGCCGCCGCAACCGGACACGGGCCGCCCCACCCTGCTGTTGGTCCACGGCCTCGGCGGCTGCGAAACGAGCCCCTACATGCTGGCGGCGAGCGCCCACTTCACCGCGATCGGCTGCCAGGTGGTGCGGCTGAGCCTGCGCGGCTCCGGGCCGTCGGGTGCCAGTTGCCGGGGCTGGTCGCACGCGGGCCGCTTCGGCGACCTGGAGGCGATATGCGCGCAACTGCCGGCCGGGGCGGCAGGCCTGGTCGTGCTCGGCTTCTCGCTCGGCGGCAATCTGGTCCTCAACTACGCCGCCAGGGGCAAGCTCGATCCGCGCCTCGTCGCCGCCATCAGCGTGTCGGCGCCGATCGACATGTTGGCCGCCTCCGACCTGATCCATCGCCCGAAGAACAAGCTCTACCACGACTATCTGCTGCGCGCGCTGAAGGCGATCTACCTCAACCCGCATTCGAGCCTGACGGCCGTCGAACGCCAGGGGGTGGCGCGGGCGCGCACGCTCTTTGCCATCGACGATCTGTTCACCGCCCCGCATCACGGCTTTCGGGGCGCGCCCGACTACTACCGCCGGGTGAGCGCCCTGCCCTGGCTGGAGGCCCTGCCGGTGCCGACCCTGTTGATCCACGCCGTCGACGATCCATTCATTTCGGCCGACGCCTATCGGGGCCTCACCAGCAAGGGTTCGCTGCGCCTGGCCTTGGCCGAGGGCGGCGGTCACCTTGGTTTTCACGACCGCCAGGGCCTCTGGCACCTCCGCCATGCGGAGCGGTTTCTCGACAATCTGCCGCACCTCGCCTAATTGCACCGCACCTTCGACCAAGACGTTCGGCCGCGACCCAAAGCGGCCCGGTTCGGGAGCGCATGCGATGGACGAGAACCTTTTCAGCGTGTTCAAGCGCCATGTGCCCGCGCCCGAGGCGCGGCTGATGGAGACCCAGGACGGCTGGCACCTCAGCTATGCGGCCACCTTCGAGATGGCCGAGCGCTTTGCCGCCGTGTTGACCGGGTTGCAGGTGCAGCCGGGCGACCGGGTCGCCGTGCAGATCGACAAATCGCCCGAAGCGATCGCCCTCTATCTCGGCTGTGCCGCTGCCGGTGCCGTGTTCCTGCCGTTGAACACGGCCTACACGCCGGCCGAGGTCGAGTTCTTCGTGGGCGATGCGGAGCCGCGCGTGTTGGTGGCGAGCCCCGAGCGCTCCGCCGCCCTGCGCCCGGTCGCGGCGGCCAAGGGGGCGTGCCTGGAGACCATGGGCGCACGCGGCGAGGGCACCTTGCTGGAGCGGCTGCGCGAGGTGCAGCCGGGCTTCGCCCCGGTGCCGCGCACCGGCGACGACCTCGCGGCCATTCTCTACACCTCCGGCACCACCGGGCGCTCCAAAGGAGCGATGCTGAGCCACGCCAATCTGACGTCCAACGCGTTCACCTTGGTCGATTATTGGCGCTTCACCAAGGACGACGTGCTGTTGCACGCCTTGCCGATCTTCCACACCCACGGCCTGTTCGTGGCGACCAACGTGACCCTCTTGGCCGGGGGCTCGATGCTGTTCCTGCCCGGCTTCGATGCCGACACCGTCTTGCGCCTGTTGCCGCGGGCGACGGCGATGATGGGTGTGCCGACCTTCTACAGCCGGCTGCTCGCCCGCCCGGAGTTCACCGCCGACCTTTGCCGCAACATGCGCCTGTTCGTCTCGGGCTCGGCACCGTTGTCGGCAGAAGTGCACAAGGCCTTCTTCGAGCGCACCGGCCACGCCATCCTCGAGCGCTACGGCATGACCGAGACCAACATGAACACCTCCAACCCCTATGCGGACGAGCGGCGGCCGGGCACCGTCGGCTTTCCCTTGCCGGGGGTGGACCTGCGCATCGCCGACCGCGAGACCGGCGAGATCCTGCCGAAGGGTGCTGTCGGGGTGATCGAGGTGAAGGGCCCGAACGTCTTCAAGGGCTATTGGAATCTGCCCGAAAAGACCCAGGAGGAATTCCGCGCCGACGGCTTTTTCGTCACCGGCGACATGGGGATGATCGACGAACGCGGCTACGTCCACATCGTCGGGCGCGACAAGGACCTGATCATCACCGGCGGCTTCAACGTCTATCCGGCCGAGGTCGAAGCCCTGATCGACGCCATTCCGGGCGTTGCCGAGAGCGCCGTCATCGGCCTGCCGCACCCGGACTTCGGCGAGGGCGTCACCGCCGTCGTGGCGCTGAAGCCTGGCGCCCAACTCACCGAGGACGCGATCAAGGCGGCGCTGGCCGAGAAGCTCGCGAAGTTCAAACAACCCAAGCGCGTGTTCTTCGTGCCCAGCTTGAAGCGCAACACCATGGGTAAGATCCAGAAGGTCGAACTCAGGGCCGACTATGCGGGCACCTTCGCCTGAGAGAGCGCTTGCCCTGGCGCCATGATCGGCGCAAAGCGTCGGCTTCGCACCCGCAACATCATCGATCGAGGACTGCCGATGACGCTTCGCCTCCCCCGCCGCACCTTGTTGCAGGGTACCGCTGCCGCCACGCTGCTGGCAGCGGCCGGCCGGCCCGCCTTGGCCGACAGCCCGCTGAAGGTGGGCTTCGTCTATGTCGGCCCGGTCGGTGACTTCGGCTGGACCTACCGCCACGACGTCGGCCGCCGTGCCGTCGAGGACCACTTCGGCGACCGCGTCGAGACCACCTTCGTCGAGAGCGTCAGCGAAGGCCCCGACGCCGAGCGCGTCATCCGCCAACTCGCCGCCTCCGGCCACGAGCTGATCTTCACCACCTCGTTCGGCTTCGGCAGCTCCACCCTACGCGTCGCCCGCCAGTTCGCCGACGTGAAGTTCGAGCATGCGACGGGCTATCAGCGGGCCGACAACGTCGCGACCTATGCCGGCCGCTTCCACGAGGGCCGTGCCGTGGTCGGCACGCTCGCCGGCATGCTGACCCAGAGCAACCGCATCGGCTACATCGCCTCGTTCCCGATCCCCGAGGTGATCCGCGGCATCAACGCGACGGCGATCCACGCCCGCAAGGTCAACCCCGAGGCCCAGGTGGTGCCGATCTGGGTCAACACCTGGTACGATCCGGGCCGCGAAGCCGAGGCCGCCGCCGCCCTCATCAGCCAGGGCGTCGACGTCATGACCCAGCACACCGACAGCCCGGCCCCCGTCCAGGCCGCGGCCGAGCGCGGCGTCCCGGCCGTCGGCCAGGCCTCCGACATGCGCCGCTTCGCCCCCGAGCACCAGATCACCGCGCTGATCGACACCTGGGGCCCCTACTACATCCGCCGCGTCCAGGCCGTGCTCGACGGCACCTGGACCTCGACCGACACCTGGGAGGGCTTCGCCGACGGCATGGTCCAACTCGCCGAATACGGTCCCATGGTCACGCCCGAAATGGCCGCCGCCGCCGACGCCGTGCGCACGAGCATCGTCGACGGCACCTACGACCCCTTCCAAGGCCCCATCATGGCCCAGGACGGCAGCGTCATGTTCGAAGACGGCCACGTCCCCTCCGACGACGAAATCCGCGGCATGAACCGCTACGTCGAAGGCGTGGTCGGCTCGATCCCGGGCTGAGCAGGTAGGAAAAGGGCTAGGGGGCTTTTGGCCCCCTAGGCCCCCCGAGCAGCGGCGTTGCCGCTGCCACTTCAAGAGAATGGCCGGAACGATCGGCGACAGGCCCTGCCTGTCGCCGATCGTTCCGGCCCGGGGGTTTCCAAGGGGGCCAAAAGCCCCCTTGGCTTTCCTTCCGCCTTTCTCTTTTCCCTTTCTCCGTCACCACCAGTGGAGTGCATGTGGACGCGGCGAGCCGTGCGCTGATTGGACGGTTTTACCGGGACTGGGTGCGGGAGCACTGGCGCCGGCTGGTGTTGGCCGTGGCGCTGATGCTCGTGGTGGCGCTGACGACGGGCGCCTATCCGTTGGTGATCGATTACGCGTTCACGCTGTTGACGGAGCGCGACCCGCGCATCGTCTGGCTGTTGCCGCCGTTGGTTTTGGCCGTCACGGCGATCAAGGGGGCGGCACTTTATCTGCAGATCACGGTCACGCAGAACGTGGTGCGCCAGGTCGTGGCGGCCTTGCAGAAGCGGATGTACCGCACGCTGATGGGGGCCGACGTGGCGCGGGTGTTGGCCGAGCCGACCGGGCGCTTGGTGTCACGCTTTACGGCTGATGTGCGGTTGATCGCGGACAGTGCGAGCCGGGCGGCGACCAATCTGATCCGCGATCTCTTCACGGTGATCGTGCTGTTGGCGGCGATGATCTACCTCGACTGGGTGCTCGCCCTGGTCGTCCTCGTGGTCTACCCGATCGCCGCCTGGCCGATCCTCAAGTTGAGCTATCGGCTGCGCAAGGTGGCAGGCGCGGTGCAGCGCCAGGTCGGTGGCATGACCGCCTTTCTGCACGAGGGGCTGGCCGGCATTCGCATGGTCAAGGCCTATCGGCTGGAGGATTATCAACAGGCGCGCGCGGGCCAAAGCTTCGACGAGATGGCCCGGCTGCACATGAAGGGGGTCAAGATCAAGGCCGGGATCGACCCGATCCTGGAGGTCCTGGGCGGGCTTGCCATTGCGGGTGTGCTCGCGGTCGGCGGCTGGCGGATCGCTTCGGGCGAAAGCACGGTCGGCGAGTTCACGGGCTTCATCTCGGCCTTGATCATGGCCGCCCAGCCGGTGCGGGCCTTGGGCAGCCTCAACGTCGCCATTCAGGAGGGGGTGAGCGCGCTCCAGCGCTGCTTTGCCCTCATGGACGAGGCGCCGCTGGTCCGGGAAAAGCCGGGGGCGTCGCCTTTGCGCTTGGCGCCGAGCCCGCCCTCAGGCGAAGTGCGCTTGCACCAAGTGGCCTTCGCCTATGCGGGCGAGGGGGCCGTGCCGGCGCTGGCGGGCGTCGATCTGGTCCTGCCGGCCGGGCGCACCACCGCGCTGGTCGGGCCGAGCGGGGCGGGCAAGACCACGGTCTTGAACCTCATCCCGCGCTTCTTCGATCCGACCGCGGGCCGCGTCACCATCGACGGCCAGGACGTGAAGGACGTCACCCTAGAGTCGTTGCGGGGCGCCATCGGCCTGGTGAGCCAGGATGCCGTGCTGTTCGACGACACCATTCGCGCCAACATCGCCTTCGGCAATCCCGACGCTTCGGACGCCATGATCGAGGCAGCGGCGCGCGCGGCGGCCGCTTGGGACTTCATCGCCGCACTGCCCGAGGGGCTGGAAGCGCCCGTCGGCGACCGCGGCGAGCGGCTGTCCGGCGGCCAACGCCAGCGCCTCGCGCTCGCCCGCGCCATTTTGAAGGACCCGCCGATCCTCTTGCTCGACGAGGCCACCAGCGCGCTCGACGCCCAGAGCGAGCGCCAAGTGCAAGCGGCCCTCGACCAGTTGAGCCAGGGCCGCACCACCCTGGTCATCGCGCATCGCCTCTCGACCGTGCGCCACGCCGACCAGATCGTGGTGTTGGAGGCCGGCCGCGTGGTCGAGAGCGGCACCCACGACGACCTCATGGCGAAGGACGGCCTCTACGCCCGCCTCTGCCGCATCCAACTCATCGACGACACGGAAAAAGATCGGATCTAGGCGGCTTTTGACCGCAGCGGCGGGGCTTTGGGCTTTGGCCGATTAAGACCTTTGACAGCTACCCCAGGGCACGCATGGGTGGCTAAACTGCCTTTCCGCGTGACGCTTCTCGGTCGGCCGATGCACCTCAACACGTTCACCAACTACGCCATCCGCCTCTTGATGTATTGCGCGCTCAAGGGCGACGACATCGCCAAGACGCGGGACGTGGCGGCCGCCTACGGCATCTCCGAGAACCACCTGACCAAGGTGGCGCAGCAACTCGCCGCGGCCGGGTTCATCAAGACCCTGCGCGGCCGCGGCGGCGGGTTGCGGCTGGCCAAGCGCCCGGAGGACATTTCGATCGGCGCCGTGGTGCGCGCCACCGAGGGCAATCTCTGTCTGGTCGAATGCTTCGATCCCGCCACCAACACCTGCCCCTTGGCCGGTGTGTGCCGCTTCAACCACGCGCTGCGCCGCGCCTTGGACGGGTTCTTTTTGGTCCTGGACGGCTACACCCTGGCCGATCTGGTGGTCGAGCCGCAGCGCCTGCGGCCGATCCTGGGCCTCGATCCCATGGCCCAACCGGTCACGACCTGACCAGTTCCCTGAGCCGGGCCACGGCACGCTCCACGCTCTCGCCGTGCGGGATGTGGGCGACGTAACCGCCCGCTTCATCCATCAAATACACCATGGTGCTGTGGTCCATGGTGTAGTCGCCGTTCTCCAAGGGCACCTTGCGGGCGTAGACCCGATAGGCGCGCACGATGGCCTCGATCTGCTCGGCACTGCCGGTCAGCGGCACGATGCGGTCGGTGAAGGAGCCGACATAGGCCCCCATCACCTCGGGCGTGTCGCGCGCCGGGTCGACGGTGACGAAGGCGAAGCGCATGCGATCCGCGTCGTCGCCCAAAGCGTCGATCCAGAGGGTCATTTCCCAAAGCGCGGTCGGGCAGATGTCCGGGCAGTGGGTGAAGCCGAAGAACACCGCGAACGGCTTGCCCTGGAAGTCCGCATCGGTGACGACGTCGCCCCGAGCGTCGACCAGCGTAAACGGACCGCCGACCAGGGCGCGTCCGCTCTCGACCAGGACGGTCGGCTGCGGTTTGGTCCACCAGACGAGGGCGAGTGCGACCAGCGTCACCGCTGCAATGCCCCACAAGACCAGCCGCACGCGCTGCAAACCGCTCATGTCCGCTCCCCTGCTGTTGGCGGACGGGTCCTAACTGGAAGCGTGGCCGCGGCGCAAGACCACGTAGAGCGCACCCTCGCCACCATGGCGGGGTCCGGCCTCGGTGAAGCCGAGCACGTGGCGTTGAAAGCCGGGCTCCTGCAGCCAGCGCGGCACCGAGCGCTTCAACACGCCGCCGCCGGCCGCACCGCGTCCGGTCACCACCAGCACGTGGCGAAAGCCGCGCCCGCGAGAGCGCTGGAGAAACGCCAACAACGCATCGTGCGCCGAAGCCTGGGTGTGGCCGTGCAGATCGAAGCTGGCGTCGATCGGAAACCGGCCGCGCTTCAGGCGCTGTGCCGTGCGGCGGTCGAGCCCCGGCACCGGCGGGGCCGCGTTGCCGGCCGACTGGCGGATCTTGGCGACGGGGGCGGCGGGGGCGGCGGCCGGCGGTGGCGACGGGGCCGGCTCCGGCACGGTCGGTGGCGGCGGCGGGGTGCTGTCGGTTGCGGTGGCGAGCCGCTTGACGGCACGGGTCGCGTGCGCCCAAAGGGCGCGCTCCTCCGCCGTCAGCATCCGCCGTCGCATCGCCGCGTCCACCCCGAATTCCCAAGCAAGCCCCCACCATGGCGGCGGCGGGCCGGTTTGGCGAGCCCCGGATTACCCGGCCGGCAGACGGTCCTTGGCGATCAGGAAGGTTTCGGAACTGTCCTTGCGGGTGGCGGGCGGGCGGACGAAGCCGACCTGGCGAAAGCGGGTCAGCGCCTGGGCACGGGCCACGGGCTCGGCACCCTTGACCAGCTTGATCAGGCAATCGCCGCCCGCCGCCAGCACGTCGTCGGTGAAGGCGAGCACCAATTCCGCGAGTTCCTCGGCCTTGAGCCGGTCGACCAGGCGCTGGCCGGTGGCAAAGGCCGCCATGTCGCTCAAGACCAAATCGACGGGGCCGCCCAAGGCCGCCCGCAGCCGCTCCACCGTCGCGTCGTCGCGAAAGTCGCCCTGGAGCGTCATGACCCCGGCGAGCGGGGCGACCGGCTCCAGATCCAGGGCCACCACGGGCAAGCCGCGCCGGGCGCAGACTTGGCTCCAGCTGCCGGGGGCCGCCCCCAGATCGACCACCCGGCGACCGGGGCGCAGCAGTTGGTGCTTGGCGTCGACCTCCAACAGCTTGTAGGCCGAGCGGGCGCGGTAGCCTTCGGCCTTGGCCTTGTGGACATAGGGGTCGTTGAGCTGCCGCTCCAGCCAGCGGGTGGAGGAGAGGGTGCGGCCGCGGGCGGTGCGGACGCGCTGCTTGACTTCCTTGGTCCGGCTCACGGGCGCACCTGCTCGAAGGGCCGCTGCATGGGCTGGAGGTGACGGGTCAGCGCGCTGTCGAGGCGGTCGCCGATCAAGGTGGCGAGGATGCCCTCGCGCAAGCCCCGGTCGGCGACGCGCAACGCCTTGAAGGGAAAGCGCGCGTGCAGGGCCTCCACCACGGCACAGCCCGCCACCACGAGATCGGCGCGGCCGGGGCCGATGCAGGGGTGCAGGGCGCGGGCCGCGGTGTCGAGCGCCCGCAGGCGGACGGCGGTGCCCGGGATGGCGTCGGGCGGCAGCCAGATGCCGTCCACCAGACGGCGGTCGTAGCGCGGCAGGTGGAGATGCATGGCAGCCAGCGTGGTGACCGTGCCCGAGGTCCCGATCGCCTGCAGGCGGTCGGCCGCGAGATGGGCGGTGAGCCGCTTCGTGGCGGGATGGGCGTCGAGCGCGTTCCAGACCGCCGCTTGCATCGCAAGGTAGCCGGCATCGTCCGGGTCGGCCCCGAAGCGTTCGGCGAGCGTCACCACGCCCAAGGGCAGCGAGAGCGAGACGATCTCGTGGCCGCGGCCCGAGCCGCGTCCGATCCAGGCGAGTTCGGTGCTGCCGCCGCCGACGTCCATCATCAAGAACTGGTCGAAGGCGCGGTCGGCCAGGGCAAGACAGCCCAACAGCGCGAGCCGCGCCTCTTCCTCGTGATCCAGCACCTCCAAGGTGAGGCCGCTCGCAAGCCGCGCCCGTTCGACGAAGTCGGCGGCGTTGGTCGCCCGCCTGCAGGCTTCGGTCGCCACGCAGCGGGCCTGGGCAACCGCGTGGCGGGCCATGACCCGCGCGCAGACGCGCAAGGCGCCGATCGCCCGCTGGATCGCCGGTTCCGCCAGGGTGTTGGTGGCTTCGAGGCCCTCACCGAGGCGCACGATGCGGGAAAAGCTGTCGATGACGACGAAGCCCTCGCCCTCCGGGCGAGCCACCAATAGCCGGCAATTGTTGGTGCCGAGGTCGACCGCGGCGATGGGCTGCACCGTCGGGTCGGCGTGCTCTCCCTCGGCCGACCAAAGGTCCAACCGGCGCATGGTTCGAGAAAATTCCATCGTGTTAACCTAAACGCACCGCCGTGGGCGGCAAGGGATTTGCTTGGGAGTTTGCCGTTTCGGTAGAACACCGCCCTGCCACCGGCGTGCCGCTATTTGCTGCACGTCCCGCCCCGGAGCGCCCGCTGGGGGATTCCCCCGCATCCGCCACGACGGCCAGGCCGCCGCCTGGCTTCGCACTTCTAGGATTTCCGACCTTTTCGTGCTAGCGTTCCGCCCGCTCTTTGGATTTCGTCGATCCCATCCCTAGAGCGTTTCCCGAAATGCTTGACCATCCCTCACCCGCGCCCGGCTACCCACGAGTGTACGATACCATGGGTGACCGGGCGGGGGTGAGGGATGGCCCGTGCGCTACCTGACCGGGAAACGCTCTAGTCCTACTGTGTCATAAGCTGTTGCATTGTCTTAGCTTTGTTCGCTAAGGCTTTTGCAAGGAATGGCTTTTTCGGGGTTGGCCATGGGCGGCGGCAGCGAGGACCGGTTCGAGGCTTATGTCGAGGCCTTGGCTCGGGCGTTGGGGCATGCGGATCGTGCGGCGCCGTTTCGGCACTACACGACCGGGCTGTTGCTGCCGCTGGAGCGCAAGAGCGTCGAGCCGATGGCAGCACGGGCCGATCCAACGAGGGTCGGTGCGGCACATCAGTCGCTGCATCACTTCGTCGCCAAGGCGGCGTGGTCGGACGACGCCTTGCTAGTGCACAGGCGCATTCGGAGCGTTCCGCTCCGGATGCGCCGTTGATGCACT
>RECO01000206.1 GCA_007694015.1 Geminicoccaceae bacterium | reverse complement strand
TCCAGCCGGTCGATGTCGGCGCGCAACGACGTTTCCAGCCGGTCGATGTCGGCGCGCACGGCCGCTTCGCTGCGCGCGATGTCCTCCTTGCTCGCCAGGTTGCCGACGATCATCGTCGCCAGCACGCCGACCAGGGCTTCCGCCTGGCCCTCCGGCATGCCGGCGGCCCGCAGCTCCTTGGTCGCCTTCAGGGAATCGAACACCGCCACCATCTCTTGCTCCTCGACACTGAATATAAACGCGTTTCCAGCGCCTGACGATTCCGGGATGCATCTCGCCACCCCCCTTCAGCTGACGGTGGTGAGCGTCGCCACCCGCGCATACCGCCCGCTTTGCGGGTCGACATGGACCTCCAGGTCGCCGGGCCGGCCGTGCACGTCCTCGTAACGTGTTTTCTCCACGCGCAGCAGCGTGGCCCGCGGATAGCGGTGCACGACGACGCCGAGGTCCGGCTTGTTCTTCCAGGCGGCCGCTCCCGACACGTCGTAGAGCGCGGGCACCGGGTAGTCGCCGGTGTCGGGATCGGCGTCCTGCTTGCGCGGATGCGCGGCGATGATCACCAGGACGTCGAGTTCGCGGGCGAGCACCCGGATTCGTCGCAGCGCTTCGTTGGCGTACTCGTCGCCGAGTTCGTGCGCCGCGCGGCGATGCACCAGCTCGTTCCACGGGTCGAGCACGATCGCCTTGGCGCCGAAGCGCACGGCAGCGGTCTCGGCCATTTCCAGGAACCAGGCGATGTCCGGGGTGTCGTCGAGCCCGGCGACCATCCAGCAGAAGGCCTCGCGCATCCAGGCTTCGCCGGCCGCCATCTGCGCCTCGCTCAGCCGGTCGTGCGGCAGCTGGGCATGCAGCCGCAACAGGGCCCGCCGATGATCGAGCCAAGGGTGTTGCTCCGGCGAGCAGAAGCAACTGCGCCAGCCGTGGCGGCGGTGCATCGCAGCCAGCAGGTTGTTCAGGAACAGGGTCTTGCCGTGCCCGGGGATGCCGGTCACGACCATCAGGTCGCCGGTCCGCAGGCGGCAATGCTTGCCGAGATCGCCCAAACCCGGGTCGAGCGCCGGGCGCTCGTCGACCCTTGGCAACTCGTCGAGACCGTAGACACCGCGGACGCTGATCCAGTCCGCCTCGCGCACCGCCTGGGCCAATTCCTCGATCCGGCCGGCGAGGACCATCGCCTCCGGGCTGGGCGCACCGTGCAGGTTGAGCCAGCGGCACTTGGCCCGCCCGATCTGCTTGGCCACGGCCTCGCGCAGGCTCCAGCCCGTGGGGCTGTCGTGGAACGCC
Source organism: Geminicoccaceae bacterium (assembly GCA_007694015.1). Taxonomy (GTDB): domain Bacteria; phylum Pseudomonadota; class Alphaproteobacteria; order Geminicoccales; family Geminicoccaceae; genus RECO01. Next base: position 10,080 of record RECO01000206.1, on the reverse strand, counting down.
AGGATCGGGTTGACGCCCTGGCGGGCGAGATCGCGGATGGGGGCGAGCCAACTCCAGAAGCTGTCCGCCCGCTCGGCCCGCGGCACCGTCGCACGGTCGTCGTTCAACCCAACCACGCGGACGATACCGGCGGCGGCGAGCGCCAGGGCATCGGCCTCGGTCTGGCAGACCACCAGCGGTTCGGCGGCCAAGCTCGGATCGTCGAGGACGTCGGCGTTGAACAGGCCGACCGCCCCTTCCCGCCGGACGATCTTGCGGTCGCTTCGCCGTCGCCAGGTGAGCGCGAGGCGCCGTCCGGCGTGGGTCGTGGCGAATTGATCGACCGGGTCCAGGCCGCGCTCGGTGCCGAGCCAGCCGCGCGCGGGGTCCGCCAGGTCTTCGTAGCTCCACCCTTGGTCGACGCGATCCATCGTCAGCTCTCCACCTTGGTGTCGGCCTTGCGCTCCGAACGGCGCTTCCACAGCATCACCTCGGGGCGCCAGGCGTTGGGCCAGGTGCCGTTGGCGATCCGCTCGACGCGACCGGCCGCAACCCGCGCCTCGACCTCGGCCGCGACGTCCTCGGGCAGCTTGCGATCGCGCAGGACCGGCCGCCGCTCGGGTGCCGGCGGCGTTCCAGTCCGCTTCGCGTTGGGCATCTGGGGGCGCCCCTCCGCCGAACGCGCCGGCGGCGGGCATGGCTTCGCCTTCGTGCTCTTGGGCACCGCCGTCGCCGCTGCCGGCGGCTTGGCCTTTTGCTGCGCCTTATACTCGGCCTGCACGGACTCCTGTGATCCGTCCCCAGAGGATGCCGGACCGCCAAGGGCGACCGAGGTTTCGGGGGGCCGCGGCTCGGGCGGCGCCACCGGTCGACGACGCGCGGCGGCTCGCCTGGTGGGCGGCTCGACGTCGACCGCCGGCGTCACCGCGACCGCCGGCTTCATGGCGTGCGCCGTGGACGCGGCCGGCACGCATCGAGCCAGGCGCGACTCGATCCCGAACGCCGGGTTCCTCTGCCGGAGCAGCCAGCGGGCCAACGCCCGCCCGGCGGTGAGCACGAGCGGCGTCAGGTCCCTGTCGGCGCGTTGCTCGATCTGCTCCAGGAGCTGGCAGGCGAAGCCGAGTGCGCGACGCTGCGGCCGTGGCAGTCCCGGTTTCGGCCGCCGATCGCGGCCATTCGATCCCGTCGCGCGCCGCGCCGACGGCTCCGCTCGGGAGGCGATCCGCAACGGCCGCAGCGCTTGGCGGAGTTGCGCGCCCGGCTTGACCGCCCGCCCCTGCCGCCGGCTCCGGGCCTTCATCGCCCGCCTCCGAGCGGCCGGTAGCCGGGGCCGAAGGCATGGGCGACGGCGGGGCTGCTCCCCTTGCCGGCGCAGGCATGGTTCCGCTTGTTGAGCGCCTGGCGATAGCGGTAGCGCCAGCTGTGTCGCTGCCCCTCGGTGAGCGTCTCGGCGTAGAAAGCGTCGAGCGTGGCGAGTTCGGCGCGGATGTCCCGCAGGTTCGGGTAGTCGTGGCGGAGTATCTCCAGGGCGCGGCCATCCAGCTGGATAATCCGCCCCATGAAGCCGCGCGGTTGGCCCAGCGTGTTCGGGAACAGGTCGCGCGCCGGTTCCGGCGATCCGTCGCCGATCACCAGGCGGCAGCCGCTCGCTCCGTTGCCGAACGGCCGCCGTTCGAGCCGTCCGTCCCGTACCAGGCGGTCGAGGAACGCCTCGACCTCGGTGGTCGTCCAGCCCCAGCGGGCGCCGAGATCGCTCGGTGTCGAGCGAAGCACCGGCCCGTCGCTGGTCTCGACCCTTGCCCAAGCGCTGGCATGATCGAACTGCAGGACGGCCAAGTCCAGCAAGGCGTTGGTTTCGCTGAAGATTTCTTCGTTCGCTGCGGCGTCGCGCAGCCAGAGCAGCAGGTCCAAGACGTGCATCGGCGTCTCTCCGGTGATCCCGGAACGAGGCTAGCGCGCGGCGATGGACCGGAAGAATCACGCCGCGGAGGCGCTTTGCGCGAAGGATTTGCCGCGCGGCGCGGGCCAAGCTCGTTGCGTCCGTCGCTGGAGCGCACCATGCCCCACCGTCCGTTCGCCCTCGCCCTCATCGCCGTCCTGGCCTTGCCTGCCAGTGGCGCAGCCACCCCGCTGGACGACACCTTCACACCTGCCCGCGGTTGGTTCTGGTATCGCGAGCTGCCCCCGGAACCCGAACCGGAACCGGCGGCGGAGTTGCCGGTCGAGCCCCCTGCCCCGCCCTTGGCCGAGCTGCCGCCGCCCGCTCCGGTGGTCGCACCTGTGCCAGCCACCATGGTGCCCTTCTCGGCCGCCTGGGTCCGCGATCAGCTGCCGGAACTGCGGGACCGCGCGATCGAGGATCCCACGCCCGAGAACGTGCGCGCCTACATGCTCCTGCAGCGTGTCGCCCTCGACATGGCTTCCGAGTTCGAACGGGTGACGGCGCAGGTCGTGCAGGGCGACCCGCTGCTCGACGAGACCTTCCAGCGGCCGCTGGGCCCGTTCGCGACCCAGGTGGTCAACGTCCAGGCGGCGGCCTTCAAGAACGAGCTCCTCCGCCGTCTCGCGGACGCGGTCGGGTTGCTGTTCTTCTTCGAGGGGGAGCGGCCGACCAGTGCCCGCCAGGCGCCCTTGGTGCGGCACCTGCAGGACCGGCACGAGCTGCAGGTCCTGGCGCTCAGCCTCGATGGTGCGCCGCTGCCGGGTAACGAGTTCCCCGACTACCAGGTCGACCGCACCGGGCTCGCCCTGCAACTCGGCGTCGAGCGCACGCCGGCGCTGTTCCTGCTGATCCCGGACGGCGTTCCGGGCAGTCCCGGCATCGTCGATCCGATTGGCCAGGGCATGTTCACCGCCCCCGAGCTGGAACAGCGGATCGTCCTCGCCGCCGCCCGGCAAGGCCTCCTCGACCAGGACGACCTGATCCGCATCGGCGGCCAGGAGCCGCCCGTGCACGTGGGCAACCTGCTCCGTGCCGCCGGCGACGGCCTCGTCCCCGCCGATCCCGCGGACCTCATCCCCTTTCTCACGGGAGTGCGCCGATGATCACCCGCATTCTCCGTTCGTGCCTCGTATTCGCGTTGGCCGTCGGCCTCGCGGTTCCGGCCGGTCCGGCACGGGCGGACATCCAGCAGGCCCTCAACCGGCAACTCAACGCGCTGACCACAGTCTCCCAGCCCGGCGTCTACGAGGCCGCGATGGCCCGCACCGCCACCGGTGGCTACATCCGGGTCCGCAACCGGATCACCAACCTCAACGTCGTTGGCTTCCAGCCACCGAGCTTTTCGGCAGGCTGCGGCGGCATCGATTTCTTCGGCGGCAGCTTCTCGTTCATCAACGCGGCCCAGTTCACGCAGTTGCTGCGGACCATCGCCGCCAACGCCGCCGGCTACGCCTTCGCCATCGCCCTCGAGCAGCTCTGTCCGATCTGCATGAAGACCATCGCCATGCTGCAGAAGCTGATCCAGGACATGAACGCGATGCTGGGCAATTCCTGCCAGTTGGCCCAGGGCGTGGTGAACGACGTCGCGCGCTCCCTCAACGTCCAGGTCCAGAACGAAGCCTCCGTCATCCGCCAGTTCCGAGGGTTCGGTGACGCCTTCGAGGCCTTCTTGAACAGCACCACCGGCGGCTCCTCCTACGCCGCGGCGCGTACCGAGGCGCCGGCCGATGTCGAGCAGTGGATCACCGGCAACGTCGTCTGGCGCGCCATGGCGCAGGCCGGCACCGACGCGTGGTTCATCGAAGGCGGCGACGTTCGCCTGCGCGAGTTCGTCATGACCTTGGTCGGCACCGCGATCCTCGGTCCGGATGGGCCGGCGCCGCTCGGCGCCGATCCAACGCCGGCGATCAAGCTGATCGGCGGGCGGCCCGAGTTGCTCCAGTACCTCATCGACGGCGCGCGTGACGACGAGCTGGAGATCCTCGCCTGCGGGACAAGTACGACCGCCGACGGCTGCCTCGATCCGGGCATGCAGGTCTACAATTTCGACGGCCTTCTCAGGCGCCTGGAGAATGCCATGCTCGGCGATGGCACCGGTCCCGGCGCGCTCTGCAAATTGCAACAAGGCCTGCCCCTGACGGCCGAGGAACGGCTGATCGTGGGCCTCGTCGGCGAGGCGAGTGTCTTGCTGCGCATCGCCCATGTCGACTGTCTCGCGGCGGAACAGGCGGCAACCGTTCTCCTGCCGCACATGGCGCTCGATCTCGCCGTGAAGACGACGAACGAGATCGTCGCGGTAGTGCAGAAGGCGATGGCCGGCGAAGGGCAAAGCCCGGCCTACTACGAAGCCACGCAGATTTTGCGGGAGAGCTTCCAGGCGATCCGCGGCGAGGCCCGGCGTCTCCACGCCCGTTATGGCGACCGCGCTGCGGCGACGGCCAACGTCCTCAACTGGATGAACATCATGTCCCGGCTGCGGCCGGTGCCGGGTGAACAGCCGATCGGAGGCGCCGCCTGATGGAAATCATGGTCCTCGGCAACGTCCGCTTTCTGGAACTGGTGTTCGACGGCATCGTCGCGATCACCGGCGACGGCAACTACTGGCGGGCCATTCAGGTGGCGCTCGGCCTCGGCGTGCTGGTGACGGTGTCTGCCGGTATCTTCACCGGCGGCAGGTCGATCAACTTCGGCGGGCTGATCGGTACGTTCCTTTTGATCCTGGTTGGCTTTTCGGTCACCACCACCGTGGTGCTGACCAGCGCGCGCAATCCCACGGACGTCCGCGTCGTTGCCAACGTGCCGATGGCCGTGGCGGGGCCGGCGACGATCATTTCGAATTTCGGCTATTGGATGACCGACTGGATGGCCACCGCCTTCGGCCGCCCGCATCGGGTCACCGTCGAAGGCTTCCGCCACTCTTTCGAGACCCTGAAGCTGGTCCGGTTTTCCACCAGGGACCATTTGACGCTCGCGCCGCTCGACGGTCACAAGAGCGGCAGCTTCTACCAGACCGCGACCAACTACCTGGACCTCTGCGTCTTCAATCGCCTGAACCGCCGGGCGATCACCATCAACGACGTCCTCAACCAGAACAATTGGCGGGTGGCGATCGCCTACCCCAACGACGCCAGCGAGGACCGCTTCCAGATCCTCATGGGCCCCATGGCCGGGTCGAACGTTCGCTGCGCCGAGGCTTGGAATGTCTTGATGCCCGGCGGCCTCGGTACGATGGAGCAGGAGATCGATGCCTTCATCGACCGCATCTTCGATACCAAGCTCCCGGCGGTCTTCCAGAACGGGGCCTTGGCGCCGCCGACGGCGACCGACGTGCAGACCCGGATCGAGAACTCGATGGCGGATATTGGCGTCGTCGGTGTCTCCGCCCGTGACCTGGTCGGCGCCATGCTCCTGGTCGGGCTGTTCGACGCGGCGCACATCGCCAACTCCCTGGCCTACATGGACTTCCAGTGGGCGCAGATGGTCCGTGACGGCATCCGCCAACGCAATGCCCAGTGGTCGGCGGAAAGCAGCCTGTTCGTGAAGATCATCGACCCGATGATCACGTTCATGGAGGGCTTCGCCTACGGCACGATCCCGATGGTCGCGATCCTGGTCGCGCTCGGCACCTTCGGCTTCGGCTTCATCGTACGTTACATGCTGATGTTGCTGTGGCTGCAGACTTGGCTGCCGGGGCTCGCCATCATCGATCTCTACCTGTCGGTCACGATGGACGAAGAGCTCACGGCGGTGCAGGCCGTGGGCGGGACCGGTGTTGGTTCGCTTGCGGGCGTCCTGCTCCTGGAGACGAAGTTGGCGACGGCCATCGCCTGGGGCGAGCACATGGCAGCCGTGATCCCGTTCCTCACCGCCGGTTTCGTCTGGGGCGGAGCGGTCGCCGCGACCAGCCTCGCGTCACAGGTGAGTCGTGGGGATTTCATCAACGAGAAGCGGATGATCCCCGACCGCACCAACGCTCCGGAGGTGTTCCAGCGCGCGCCCGAGCGGGTGTTCGACGAGCACGGCGGCATGCGCAAGCCCGGCGCCGAGCCGCCCAAGGTGCAGTTCTCCTCGACCAACGCCGAGACCGTGCGCCTCGCCGAGACCGCGTCGCAGGAGGCGAGTATCCGGCTGCAGAACGCGCTCCGCAATGCGCACTCGGAGGGCTTCTCGTTCGCCACCGAGTTCCGCCAGACACACTCGACCCGACAGGGGCTGTCCTACCAGGAATCCGAGACCGCTAAGTTTCTCCAAAACCAAACCAACGCGATCAGTGACCGCCTCGGCGCGAGTATTCGCGAAGGCGACGCGGTTACAATCGGCGCGAAGCTCGACATGGTCCAGGCGCTGAGTCTGGGTGGCAAGCCCGGCATGGCGGCGGCTATTGCCGCCGACCGTCTCGGCATCGGCGGCGGTGCCAACTGGCAACAGACCACGCAGGGCCAGGCCCTTCTCGACATGGCTCATACCCTCCACAACCAGATCCAAAACGACCGAGGCTTCAGTCAGGGCCTCAGCGAAGCCCTCAGCAGGGACGTCCAGCAAAGCCACAGCAGTGGCGGCGCCCATACGCTCAGCGATCAGACGGTGCGGGAGGTCGCCGAGGCGCGCAGCCAAGCGATGAATGCGAGCCGATTCGCCGAATGGGCCTCCCAGAACCAGAACTCGATGGGCACCACGATGTCGATCCCGGTCAACGCCATCGCCCAGGCGATGATCCGGCATGGCGACATGTTCGAGTACCGGATGGCCGCCCAGGAGACCGGCAATCAAGGCCATATTACCCGTCTCGCCGCCATGCTGGAGGCGCAGCAGGGCTACGACCCGCACACCGCCTGGGCGAGCGCGTTCGTGCTGCACATGAGCGATTCGCAACTGCGCATGGGTCCGGTCGAGGGTGATCCGGCGACCGTTCAGAAGTGGGCCCACCGGGCGATCTCCGCGTACCTGCCCCACGCCGCACCGTCCGGACCCGATCCCGATCAGGCCGAGGCCCTGCGCTCGGCAGCACCCCCGCCCGACATGTCCGTTGCCGCCCCGAGTGGCGGCTCACCAACGGGTCGGGCGCGGGACCTCCACGATGGACAACGCCCCGTGGTCGAAGCCGCGGCGAACCAGACTCGCGACGATATCGACATGCGTGGTCAAGGAGTCGGCCAGTTTACTGAGCAGCGGTACAACGACGCGCGCGAAAAGCTTCAACGTCCCGAGGCCCTCGACCAGGCGGCTGAAACGATCGCCAATCCCTCGAATCTCCGTCCGGGCTCCCATGCCGCCCGCGCCATCGCTTCTGTCGCCGTTCCCGATAGCGCACATCTGCCGCGGGAGCCTGCCGGCGGGACCGCTTCCAGCGACGAGGCCAAACCGCAAGAGCCCCTCACGCTCATCATTCCTTTAACGGGAGAGGATCCTCCGAATCCCAATTTCTGGCCCGACTCCCCGCGCTTGCCGCCTGATCGGTGAGGCCAAGCCGCAACATAGGCCGCGCGCAATCGATCCACTGGTGCAGGAACAACTTGCATCATCGGATCGGTTCGCGACATAGCGCGCTGATGGGACGGGAGCCTACGTGATGCCCCTCTTAGCTTTCCTGCGGTCGGTGTTTTTCGAGCCGGACCAACTCGCCAAGGCCAAGCGCGAACTCGAACTCGGCCGCTCCATCGTTACCGGCACGCGGCGCGGGCCAAGGCCAGCGCTCCCGTACCCGGATCGCATCGTCGACGTGAGCCCGGTCTTCCGCGATGCGCTGTTCGATGGGCTGTCCCGCTACGTCGAAGAGGAGACGTCGCGGCGCGCATCAAATTACGTCCGGCGGAAGTCAAAACGACGCACTTGGCATGTACCCATCATTCCAATGCAGACCTATTATGAACACGACTTGATTGTAAAGCCAATCGGCAAAACACTTAGCTTTGAATTTGATTATTTACCTCATGATGTTCATAACCAATTCCGGGATTCGCTTTATAGTTGGCATACCGATGTTCCCGATCGGCACGATGATTTTGATCACGGGTGCAGCGATTTTCATCGATACGTGGATCTTGATCGCCCACACGACGAATAATGCCCCGAAATCTCACCCGGCCTGATCGCTGCATCGCGACCCTCTGATCGAAGCCCGGGTGGCTCGCCCCAGGCCGCGACGCCGGTGCCGGCGGCCCTGCCGTCGGCCGGGAACCAAGCCTCTCTGCCCGACGCGCGTGACCCCAACCGCTCGGTCACGCGCCCCCGACCAGGCTCGGCGACGAAGGTTTGTGCCAGCGTCGCAAAGCCGGGCCGCAACAGGCTTCGTTGCGCCTCGATGCGGTCCCGATGACCCCCGCTCGGGCTATCACGTACAGGTGGAAGGCCGATTTTCGCGCGCACCGGCGCACTGCGACGTTTCGTCACCAGTTTGATCGTAAATCAATGAATTAGACCGGGGAAAGGCGCTTTTTTTCCGGACTTTTCTGCGGCTTTAAGTTGAGCCCGAGCAGAAAGCAGAGATCGTCCGGATGCCGCGCAGGTCTCGATTGCCCCAAGCCGCGCTCGTCGTCGCCCTTGGCCTCGCTGCGCCCGCGCCAGCCGCCGGCTTCAGCCTGCAGGGAACCCATTGGGACCAGGTCGCCCGCGAGGCGCCCTGCCAGCTCGATGCCTACATGCTCTACGCGGTCGCCCTCGCCGAGAGCGGCCGCCGCAGCGGTAACGGCGTTGCACCCCATCCCTGGACCACCAACCGCGCCGGCGATTCCCGTTACTTCGACAGCTTCGAGCAGGCGGCCGCCTATCTGCGCGATCTCTGCGACCGGTGCAATGTCGACATCGGCTTCATGCAGGTCAACCTCTGGCATCACCGCCACCGGGTCGACGATCCGGAAGACCTCTTGAACCGCGAGACCAATCTTCGCGTCGGTGCCCAGATTCTCTGCGAAGCGATCGCCGAACAGGGCGACCTCCTGCGCGGCTTCGGCCGCTATCACAGCGCCCGCCCGGAGCACAAGCTCCCCTATGGCGAGCGGGTCTACCGATACTACCAGCGGCTTCTTCAACTGGCGGGGTATCAGCCATGAGCACATTCGAGCATCGGGTCGGCGGCCTCCAGGTCGCTGAGGCTGGGGTCGCGACGGAGGACGAAACCGCCTCCCTGGTCAGCCAGATCGGCACCGACGTCGCGGCCAAACGGATGCAGGAGTTCAATCATATCGTCGCCGCATCGCTCGTCGCGTTGTGCGACGCATCCCCCTACATGGCCTCCATCCTCTTGAAGATCTCCGAGGAGGACGCCCGCCGTCTCGGCGAGCTCACACCGATGCAGGTTTACGAGCTTGCCAAATCGTCCTCGTTCCTCGTCATCGCCAGCCCGGTCCTGCCGCAGCTCGTCGACCAACTTCTCGACCCGACGGTCAATTCGGGACCCGCACTCTTCGCCTACGCCATGCAGCGGGGCCATGCCGATGCCGGACGCTAAGCCGACCGGCATTCGCCTGGTCGACATCCAACTGGCGCTGCGCCTGCTCGCCATTGGTCTCCACCCGCAAGCCGTTGCGGTGCTCTCGCGCCTGCCTCCCTACCAGGTCCGGCGCTTGCGCGAAGTCAACGGCCAGCCGACCAAGACGGGCCCTTCTCGCTTCGTCCAGTCCCTCTGCGGCTACGCACCCGCCGTCGGTCAGAGCAGCCTCTTCCTGGCCCAGGTGGAGGCTGCGATCGACCTGCCTTGTGCCGCGCCATGCGCCTGCGACGGCTGCCGGATCGGTCCCGAGCATCGCGACTTCTGCCGCCACCGCTTTCCTGATCTTTACACCACCTACGTCGCGCTGTTCCTGGCCAACAGCAGCATGGTCCGTTGCCTCGCGCGCCATCGCGACGTCGGCAACTACGCGCCGCTCACGGCGACGTCGTGCTACCACCTCTACATCGGCCATCGCAGCCGACAGCTCGAGCCGACCGCGTGCACGGCTTGCGGCTCCCGCTACTTCTACCTGACGACCAACAGCCGCCCCACCAGTTGCCCCGCCTGTGGCCAACAGCATCGGCCCGACTTCGTCCATCGCGTCTCGCGTCGGCGCGATCCGAAACCGATTGCCTCCCGGGAAATCCGCAGCACGCCCTAGGCTTTGCTCGGCGCCGGGCCGCCGAGCACCGACGCCACCACCTCGATGTTCAACGGCCGCAGCGGGAAC
>RECO01000205.1 GCA_007694015.1 Geminicoccaceae bacterium | reverse complement strand
GGGGTCCCCACGCTGCTTTGCAGCGTGGGGTGGCCGACCACCCACCAGTGTACGATGCCATGGGTGGCCGGGCGGGGGTGCGGGATGGGCACCGATCAACCTCAACGGAAAACGCTCTAGGCGCGAGCGTCGTCGCTCCTGGGCGACCCACGGGGCGTGCTCAGGGCACGGAGATTGGCCGCCATCGGGCTCGTCGGATAATGCTGCATGAAGGGTTGCTGGGCACGAATGGCGCTCGGGACGCGGGGGTCTTCGAGCAGGATCGCCGCTGTCTCCACGGCCAAATGGAGAAAGCCCGCAGCCGCCCGGGCGAGGCGCTCTGCCGTGGCTTCGCCGATCGGCCGCGAGGGGGCGCGGTTGACGATCAAGCGGGCTCCTGCCGCGTCGCCGTCGCGGCAGCAGAGCTTCAAGAACGCATAGGCGTCGGTGAGCGAGGTCGGGTCGGGCGTCATCACCAGGAACCGCTCGGCGCCGAGCTGCCACCAGCGGCGGATCGACCGGTCGGCCCCGGAGGCGAGATCGACCAGGACCACATCGTAGCGCCGCGCCGCGCGCTGCAGTTCGGCCGCGAGACGCTCCAAGGTCGCAGGCGCCAGGTCGGCGAGACGCCCGCTGCCGGAAGCACCGGCCAGTAGGTGGAAGCCGGCGACCGGATGCACCGCAGCCAGGAGGTCCTCCGCCCGCCCATGGACCGGCAGGCAAGGTGCGCCGGTCACACCAAGCTGGACGTCGGCGTTGGCAAGCCCCCAATCGGCGTCGACCAACAGCACGCGCTGCCCCTGCTCGGCCGCCGCCTGGGCCAGGCTGGCCGCGAGCCAGGTCTTGCCGACGCCGCCCTTGCCGGAGGCGATGGTGACGATATGGCTCATGTCCCGGCCGCCAAGGGCTGATCGCTGCGGCGGGCCAGCAACCGGGCAAGGCCCGCCGCACTGAGGCGGGCCAATCCGTCGTCGAGGCGGCCGCTGATGCTCGCGGCTTCCAGCTGCACACCGGCCGCCGCCACGGCGACGAGCGCCCCGTAGCGGCGCGTCACGTCGAGCTTGGTGAAGAGCACCGAGCGGCAGCCGAGACCCAGGAAATCGACCACGGTCTCCAACACGCCCGAAGCTTGGCCTTCCACGCTGACCACGACGGTGCCCCGCAGGTCGGGTCGCTGCATGAGGGCGCGCAGCCGGGCCGCATCCTCGGCGCGGTGGGGCAGCAATGCCGGTGTGTCGACCAGGCAGGGGCTGCCGTCGTCGAGCAGTGCGGTGAGTGCTGCCATGCCGTCGACCGACTGCACCTCGAGCGGCGTATCCGCCAAGTGGCGACGGAGAGCGTCAACGGCGGCATCCGCCTCGCCGCGCCGGGCGAACAGCAGGACCCGGGGGGGCGCATGGCCCGCGAGCGCAGCACGGGCAAGCCGCGCAACGGCAAGCGTTTTGCCATGGCCGGGCGGGCCCACCACGACCTGCCGGGCGGCGGGGGTGACCGTCTTGAGGCGCGGCCGGAGCGCCAAGGCAAGGCCGCTCTCGATTGTCGGCGTGCCGGCGGCGGCAGCAGCAAGACGCTTCGCCAGGGCCACGGGCACCCCGTGAAACGCGAGCACCCGTTCGACGTGCGGATCGATCTCGCCGTCGTCGTCGATCGCCAACAAATCGCCGATGCGGGTCTCGCTCTCGACCGCGGCCGTGATGCGGATGCCGCCCGGCGTGCTTTCGGTGGCAAGGATCAAGGCGTCGTCCCCCAATGTCCGACGCACGGCCGCCTGCGCGGCATCGAGCGTCTTGGCATCGAAGGTGCGGATCTGCATCGCCTAGACCTGACCCAACGTCTTGATGCGTGCCTTGGGGTGGATTTCGTTTTGCGAGAGGACCACGGTGGCCGCACGGAAGCGCTCGATCATGGCCCGGACATAGGGGCGCAGGGTTGGCGTCGTGACGAGGACCGGCAGCTCTCCCTTTTGCGCCTGCTCTTCGAAGCGGTCACGCACGGCCGCAACGAAGCGGTGCAGTTCGGAGGGCGCCATCGCGAGCTGCCGTTCGCCGCCGGGGCTGGGTTCGACGAGGGCGTCGGCAAAGGCCTGTTCCCAGGCCGGCGACAGGGTGAGGATCGGGATGTAGCCGGCATGGCTGGTCGCATCGCGGCTGATCTGGCGGGCGAGGCGGCCGCGGACGTACTCGATCATCAAGGTGTGGTTCTGGGTGAGGCCCGCAACGTCGCTCAACGCCTCCATGATCAACGGCAGATCGCGGACCGAGACGCGTTCGCTCAACAAGCCCTGCAGGACGCGCTGGATACCGTTGGTCGTGAGCTTGCTCGGGACGAGGTCCGAGAGCAACCTTTGATAGGGCTCAGCCAACTCGCTCAGCAACTGCTGGGTGGCGGCAAAGCTCAACAGGTCGGGCAGGTTCTCCTTCACCAGTTCGGTCAGATGCGTCGTGACCACCGTCGTCGGCTCGACGATCGTGAGACCTTTGGCGTCGGCGGCGTCCTTGAGATGGCGGCCGATCCACATCGCATCGAGGCCGAAGGTCGGCTCCTTGGTGGCTTCGCCGACCAGGTCGATCGGCAGTCCTTGCGGGTCCATCACGAGCAGCTGCGTGGGCTTCACCTCGCCGCGTGCCACCTCCATCTCCTTCAAGCGGATGACATAGGTGTTGGCCGGCAGCTGCAGGTTGTCCTGGATGCGGACCGCCGGCATCAGGAAGCCGAGTTCCTTGGCGAGCTGACGGCGGAGAGCCTTGACCTGGTCGGGCAGGCCAGGTGCATCGCCGGCCTTGATCAGTTGCAACAGCCCGTAGCCGAGTTCCAGCCGCAAGGTGTCCATGGCCAGGGCGGAACCGATGCTGTCCTCGCTCGCCGGGCTCGCCCCCGCCGCCGGCGCGCCCGCACCGTTCGGGCTCTGGTCCTTCGCTTGCGCGTCATCATCGGGTTGGCCTTTGCGGCCGTACCACGCAATCGCAGTACTGATAGCTGCCAGCGTGAAGAACGGGAATATCGGCAATCCCGGCAACAAGCCCAGGATCACCAGGAGGCCGGCGGTGACCTGGAAGGTGCGCGGATGGGCGCCGAATTGCTTGACCAGTGCATTGTCGACCCGACCGCCGACACCCGCCTTCGAGACGAGCAGGCCGGCGGCGGTGGAGACGATGAGTGCTGGGATTTGCGAGACGAGGCCGTCGCCGACGGTGAGCAGCGTGTAGCTCTGGGCAGCATCGCTGGCGCTGATACCCATCTGACCGATGCCGATGATCAAGCCTGCGATCAGATTGATGGCGGTGATCAGGAGGCCGGCAATCGCGTCGCCGCGGACGAATTTGGCAGCACCATCCATGGCGCCGAAGAACGAGCTCTCCTCCTCCAGGGTCTTGCGGCGGGTGCGGGCGGTGTCCTCGTCGATGAGGCCCGCGGAGAGATCGGCGTCGATCGCCATCTGCTTGCCGGGCATGGCGTCCAGCGAGAAGCGTGCGGCGACCTCGGCGATGCGGCCCGAGCCCTTGGTGATGACGACGAAGTTCACGATCACCAGGATGGCGAACACGATCAGGCCGATCACCACGTTGCCCTGCATGACGAAGCCGCCGAAGGCCTGGATGACGTGGCCGGCGGCGTCGGGCCCTTCGTGGCCATGGGCGAGGATGAGGCGGGTCGACGCGAGGTTCAGCGCCAGCCTGAGCATGGTGGCCAGGAGCAGGACGGTCGGGAAGCTCGAGAATTGCAGCGGGTGTTCGATGAACAGGGCGGTGAACAGGACCATCACCGAGACGGCGATGGAGATGGCCAGCAACATGTCGAGGGCCATCCTCGGCATCGGCAGGATCAAGACGACCAGAATGCCGATCACGCCGATCGCCATGAAGATGTCGCGCTGGTCGGTCAGCCGATCGAGCCAGGTCTTCCCCGGCGTGGGGGCGGCGAGCGCTGTGGCCATCGCCGTCAGCCCCGTTCGCCGGCGGCAAGCGGTAGCGATGCGCCGTTGGCGGTATACTCGCTGAGCCGGTTGCGGAGCGTGCGGATGGAGATCCCGAGCACGGTCGCGGCGTGGGTGCGATTGCCGCGGGTATGGTCGAGGGTGGAGAGGATCAACTCACGTTCGACGTCGGCCACGGTGCGGCCGACGAGACCGCCATCGCCCGTCCGTACCGGTGCCGTGGTTGACAGTTCGGGCAAGAGGATCGCATCGCCATCCAACAGGGCGCCGTCGGCCATCAACAGGGCTCGATGCATGCAGTTCTCGAGCTCCCGCACGTTGCCGGGCCAGCCATAGGCCTGCATTTTGCGCACGGCGGCGACCGACAGCTTGGGCCGTGGCAGGCCGTTGAGCTTGGCAAATTTGGCGAGAAAGAAGGTGGCCAGCGGCTCGATGTCGCCTTGGCGGGCGCGCAAGGGCGGCACGGTGAGGGTCAAGACGTTGAGGCGGAACATCAAATCTTCGCGGAAGGTTCCGGCCTTGACCGCCGCTTCCAGGTCGCGGTTGGTGGTCGCGAGCACACGGATGTCGATCGGCACGGGCTTGGTGCCGCCCACCCGGTCGATCTCCCGTTCCTGCAAGGCGCGCAAGAGCTTCGCTTGCAGACGTGGGTCCATCTCGCTGATTTCGTCGAGCAGGAGGGTGCCGCCATTGGCCTCTTCGAACTTGCCGATTCGCCGCGTGGCCGCACCGGTAAAGGCACCCTTCTCGTGGCCGAAGAGTTCCGATTCCAGAAGGTTCTCGGGAATGGCCGCACAATTCAGCGAAACGAAGGGACCGCCCGCGCGTTTGCTCTGATCGTGGACGAAGCGCGCGAGCACCTCCTTGCCGACCCCGCTTTCGCCGTCGATCAGGACGCTCGCATCCGACGGTGCCACCCGTCGTGCCAGGGCCAAGGTCGCCTGCATCGCCGGATCGCTGCCGACCATGCCGCCGTCGGGACCCGCATTCGCCTCGACCACGGCCGCGATCAGATCCTCGTCGGGCGGCAGCGGCAAGAACTCGATCGCACCGCCCCGAATGGCCTGGACCGCGGCGCGCGCGTCGGTTTGGACGCCATAGGCCACCACGGGCACGTGGATCCGCTCACCTCGCAAGCGCCGCACGAACCCGGCCACGTCGGCTTCGGCCGGGAGCCATAGTTGATCGGCGCCGCGCCCCGAGCGTAGCTCGGCCATGGCCGCCGCCAGCGACGGCACCGTCCGCGCCTTGCTGCCCACCTTGGCGGCGATGGCCACGGCCTTGGCGATGAGGGGCTCGTCGAAGCTGACGATCAAGAGGCGCATGGCGGTTCCGTTTCGAGTTCGGGTTGCGCGGGGGGCCGGGGCTACTGATCGCCTTTGATGATCTCGGTCATGGTGACGCCCAGATGGTCGTCGACGACGAGAACTTCGCCGCGGGCGACGAGGCGGTTGTTGACGTAGATGTCGACCGGCTCGCCGACTTTGCGATCGAGTTCGACCACGGCGCCGCGGCCGAGGCGCAACAATTGACTGACCGGCATCGAGGTGCGACCCAGTACCGCCGCGAGCTGAACGGGGACTTCGTAGACCGCGCCGAGTTCGTTCTGGAGCGAACGCTCGCCACCCTTGCCCGTGGGCGGCTGCGACCGCTCGGTCGTCGTCGTGTCGTGCTCGGTCATGGATCGGTCCTTTCGATCGCGTCGGTTACGTCGACGGTGGTGGGCGCGGCGGGGTTGACGGACTTCTGTTCGAGCCAGCTGCTGCAGAGCGCGAGCGCCTCGTCGACGAGGCGATCCAGCCGGTGTTCGGCTTGGCCGGAGGGCCAATGCACGATGGCGTCACCTGGCTGGAGTGCTGGATCGGCCCGCAGTTCCCAGCCGCTTCCAGCCGCTTCCCGGGCAGCAAGCGTGGCCATGTGCGCGCGTACCGGTTCGACCAAATCCGGATTGAGGTCGATACGGACCTGGTCTTGGGCTTCCAGTCGCGTGCAGATGGCTTCGAGCGACGTGGTGAGGTCGTCGAGCGGGAACCAAGCAGCGGCCTGGGGCACGACCTGCCGGGTGATGGCGGCCACGAGCGCCGTGACGCGACGCATATCGGCCTGCCGGTCCTGATGCTGCGCTTCCCGGGCGCGCGCCAGATTGGCCGCGATCGTCTCGAGCGTGCGTTCGATGGCTCGGTCGTGCGCCTGCGCCGCCTCGGCCAATGCCGCCAGGCGGGCTTCGTCACGCGCCGCGCGCACGCGGGCGTCGACGTCGGCCTCGCTGAAGGTCGCAGGGGCCGGTGGCGGCGGTGCTGCGGGACCCGGCGTTTCGACCTCGCCCTCGACCCCGGCTGCGGCTGCGGCTGGCTGGTCCTGCTCGCGCAGGAGGTCCGCCAAGCTGCGGCCCGAGCCGGCGGCACTTCGGGCGGCAAGCGGGCGGCCGACGAAGCTTCGCTCTGCGGTGAAAACCTGCGCCATGGCCTAAAACACCAACTCGTCGTCTTTGCTGTCGGCCAGGAAGATTTCGCCCTGAGCGGCCAGCTCCTTGGCGGTGTTGACCATGCCCATCTGGGCTTCTTCGACGTCGCGGAGCCGGACGGGTCCCATGGTCTCCATTTCTTCGGCGAGGATCTTGCCGGCGCGCTCGCTCATGTTGGCAAAGAACAGGTCCTTGACCGCTTTGCTCGCACCCTTGAGGGCGACGGTAAGCTGGTCGTTCGGCACCGAACGCATCAGCGTGCGGATGCCGTTGCCGTCGAGCTTGCCGAGGTCCTCGAAGGTGAACATCAGCGCCTTGATCCGCTCCGCCGCTTCCCGGTTGCGCTCGTCGAGCATCGACAAGAACCGGCCTTCGGTGTTGCGGTCGAAGAAGTTGAAGATTTCCGCCATGACCTCGTGATTGTCGCGCCGGTTGGTGCGGGCGAGGTTGCTCATGAACTCGGCGCGCAACGTCTTTTCGACGTCGGCCAGGATGTCCTTCTGCACGACCTCCATCCGCAGCATGCGCATGACGACTTCGAGGGCGAAGTCGTCGGGGAGGTTGGTGAGGACGCGGGCGGCGTGGTCGGGGCGAATGCGCGACAGCACCACGGCCACGGTCTGCGGGTACTCGTTCTTGAGATAGGAGGCGAGCACCGCCTCGTTGACGTTGCCGAGCTTGTCCCAAACCGTGCGACCCGCCGGACCGCGGATTTCGTCCATGATGGCGTCGACGCGCTCGTTGTCCAAAAAACGCGTCAGGAGCTTTTCGGTGGTCTCGAAGCTGCCGACGATGCCGCCGGAGGAGGCCATCCGCTCGCCGAACTCCTTCAGGATGCGTTCGACCACTTCGGCGTCGACCGAGCCCAACACCGACATGATCTGCGAGAGTTCCTTGATCTCGTCGATGTCCAGCTTGGAGAAGATCTTGCCGACATGTTCCTCGCTGATGGCGAGCATGACGATCGACGCCTTTTCGGGGCCGGTCAGCGCATCGTAGTCGGTGATGGTCGGCATGGTGTCACTCCGCCGTCAAAAGCCAGTTGCGCAGGACGCGGACGGCTTCTTCGGGATGTTCGTCGATGAGATCGGTGACACGGCCGAGCAGGGAGGCCCGGATTTGGCCACGGATCTGGTTGATCTGCAGCATTTCTTCGGTGCGTTCGGTCTCGACGGCGAGGGCGGCGGCACTGCCCGGCTCGATCAGGACCTGGCCCTCGTCGGTGACGGTGAGGCCGCTTTGCGTGGTGAGGGCGGGCTTCGCTTCACTCGGGAAGGCGCGCTGCAACAGGGGACGCCCGACGAAGAACACCATCAGCAGGGTGGCGAGCAGCATCGTGATGGCCTGGCCGAACTCGCCCCAAAGCGTGCGGACGACGTCGATGGTGCTTTCCTCGAATTCGGGCAGCGCATCCGGCTTGGCGAAGGGGCGGTTGATCACCCGCACCACGTCACCGCGCGCCAGGTCGACGCCGGCCGCGCTGGCGACGAGCGCTTCGATGGCCGCCAACTCGTCCGCGCTGCGGGGGGCGTAGACCACCTCGCCGGCGGCATTGGTCGTGCTGCCGCCATCCACCAGAACGGCGATGGAAAGCCGGCGCACCCGGCCGCCTTGCTGGATATGGTTGCGCACGGTGCGGGAGATTTCGAAGTTGACGGTCTCTTCGGTCCGCACCGTGCGCTCGCTGCTGCTCGCTGCGGGTGCGTCGCCGATCTGATCGGGCAAGGGCAGGTTGTTCTGCACGGTTACGGCCGGTGTTTCCCGGTCGACCAGTTCGCTTTCTTCTTCGATCGTCTGCGTGCTGCGGGCGACTTGACTGTTCGGGTCGTACTCTTCGGAGGTGATCGTGACCTGATCGAAGTCGAGATCGGCGCTGACGGTAACGTGGACGCGACCCGCCCCGAGCGAGCGTTCGAGCAGTGACCGAAGGCGCTCGTTCAGCCGGTCCTCGAAGGCACGTTGAAAGGCCTCGGTGCGGCCGGGAACGAGGCGTTCGTCGTCGTCTTCCTGCGCCAGGAGTTGGCCTTGATCGTCGACCACGGTGACCTGACGCGCCTGCAGCCAGGGCACGGCGCCGGCGACCAGGTGGCGAATGGCGGCGATCTGCTCGGCGCCGAGGCCGTCACGCCGATTGAGCTTGACGATGACCGAGGCCGAGGCCGGTGCGGCGGTGCGCTGGAACAACTCCCGCTTCGGCTGCACCAGATGTACCCGTGCCGAGCGCACGGCGTCCATCGACGCGATGGTGCGGGAAAGCTCGCCTTCCAGGGCGCGCAGGAGGTTGACGTTGGCCTCGAACTGGCTGGTGCCGAGGGTCGAACGATCGTCGAAGATTTCGTAGCCAACGGTGCCGGAATTGGGCAGGCCGTCCTGCGCCATCTGCATGCGCAGCCGCAGGACCTCGCTCTGCGGCACCATCACGGCGCTGCCGTCGGGGGTGAGGCGGTAGGGCACGCGCAGGCCCTGCAGGCGGTCGGTGATCACCTGGGCGTCGGCCGGCTGGAGGCCCGTGAAGAGGAGCGCATAGTCGGGGGCGGTGAGCTTCCAGCCCAAAAAGCCGGTGAACCCCAGAAAGGCGAGGAGCAGGGCGCCAAGGGGCACCAGGCGGGCCGGGCCGATCCGCTGAACGAAGCCGCGGATGCGGTCGAGCGGGGGCTGGCCCAGCGTGACCGGGCCGCCTGCTCCCGTCGTGTCGATCAAGCCGGCTTCGCTCGCCACCGCTGGTTTCCCCAAAGGGTTGGACCCAGCGACGAAGCTGCGCGCACATGGCTAAGAAGAGGTTAACGACGGGGGCGTTCGGACCCGGCTTTCCAAGAGTGCTTCAGTTGCGGTAGCGCTGCAGGCGGGTGACGCGCAGGCCGGCGACGCCGTGGCGCTCGATCATCCGTTGCCAACTCAAGAACTCCTCGCCGGACAAACCATAGCGCTCGCAGGCCTGGTCGAGGGTGAGGCGGCCGTCGCGCACGGCCTGAACCACGAGTGCCTTGCGGCTCGCCACCCACCTTTGGGTTTCGGGCGGCGGCAGGTCGTCCAACGGGTCCGCCGCCGGTCCTGGCGTCATTCCCGTTTGCTCTGCACATGCCGACATCTCTGCGGTCTCCCGAACACGAGGGGTATCACACGACACCCCCAGGTTCGCCCAAAACAGCCAATGAAGTGTAAAAGCCAGTCATCATCTATAGTAAAAAAACATTATTCATAACTTTGATCATCAGCGCACGGTGCGGATGAGTTCGTCGAGCATCGAGTCGGCGGTGCTAATGATCTTGGAGCTTGCCGAATAGGCGCGCTGGGTGATGATCATCTTGGTAAACTCATCGGCGATGTCGACGTTGGACGATTCCAGCGAGGACGGAATGATGGTGCCCGCGCCGCCAACGCCGGCAAAGCGCAGGTTGAACTGGCCGGCCAGATCCGTCGCCGCGTAGACGTTGCCGCTGCGCGGGTCGAGGGCGGCGGGGTTGGGGAAGGTTGCCACCGGTAGGCGATAGAGCCGGCGCTCCTCACCATTGGTGAAGGAGGCCTTCACGAAGCCCAGCTCGTCGATCATCACGCCGTTGAGCTCACCGACCTCGGCACCGTTCTGGTTGACGAAGGCGATGTTGTTGGGGCTGGCGAACTGCGTCAGCCCGTTGGTGGCGCCTGGTTCACCGAAGTTGAGGTCCAAGACGCTATTCTCGGCGCCGGCGGCGGCGATCCAGTTGATGGGAATTGCCGGCCGGTCGGGTGAGGCAACGGCGGCGCCGCCCTCGGGCGTGATATTCCAGCCGGCCAGCGAACCGTTCGGGTTGAAGGTTACCGTGCCCGCCGCGAGCCGGCCGTTCGGATGTACGCCCGTGTCGATATCGCCGGGCTTGGCATACACCTCGGTGTGCCAACGAAGGCCGTTCGCGTCCGTCGCGTCCTTCAAGAAGCCGACGGTGACCAGTTTCGGCCGCCCGAGGCTGTCGTAAATGCGGATGTCGCGCGTAAAGGCCGGCTTGGTGCCATTGGCGTTGTTCACCGTCCAGTCCGCCATGTTGCCTGCGGCGTAGTCGTTGAGGGCGCCGTTGACCTGCAAGCTCGGCGTTTTGTCGTCGGCATTGAGGTTCGCCCCGAGTTCGATCGCCGTGGTGGCCGTGGCCACGCCCTGGATCTGCCGGACGTTGACCGTTTCCAGCGCGTTGATGTCGACGATGTTTTCATCGACGTTCAAGACCCACCCCTGCAGATAGAAGCCTGAGGGTGTACGCAGGTTGCCGAAGAAGTCCGGTTCGAAGGACCCGGCGCGGGTGTAGAACTGCTCGGACGGGCCGTTGACTTGGTCGTTCACCACGAACAGACCGTTACCGGAGAGCGCCACGTCCGTGGGCGACGAGCTGCTTTGGATCAGCCCCTGCTTCTCCATCGAGTAGGCGGTGTAGGACCGCACACCGCCGGGGCTGTAGGTGAGCGTGTGGGCCGCGCGGGTCACCATGTTGGCGAATTGCGGCGAGGCGCTGCGATAGGCCGTGGTGTTCACGTTGGCCACGTTGTCCGAAATCATGCTGAGCGCCTTGCTCTGCGCGGTCAGCCCGGAAACGCTGGAAAAGAGGGATCCGAAGAGGCTCATGGCGGAGGTCCTTCTGAGGGCTTGGCCGGGTCAGCCGGCTTCGGGGATGCGGACGGCGTGGACGTCTTCGAGGGCGACTTCGCGGTCGCCGACGGTCAAGACGATCGAGCCGTAGCGGCTTTCGACGCCGGTAACGGTGCCGACGACGCGGGTCGAGGCTTGGAGCGGTCGACCGCCCGGATCGACGGCCGAGACCTCGACCGTGTAGTTGCCGGCAGGCAGCCTCGCGCCGTTGATGCCGAGGCCGTCCCAGACGAGGCTTTGTTCACCGGGCCTTGGCTGGGCCTGGAGCACGCGCACCGGGTTGCCGTTCTCGGCCTTGATGGTGACCACGGCAGCCGCGACGCCCTGGGGGAGGGACACGCCGAAGCGGGTGCCGCCGCTGTCGCCGAGCACCACCTTGTCGCCAATGGCTTCGACTTCCTTGCCGAGATAGGCGG
>RECO01000242.1 GCA_007694015.1 Geminicoccaceae bacterium | reverse complement strand
TCGGTCTGCATGTCGATGACGATCAGGCAGGTGGTGGCGGGATCGAGCGAGCCGTCATAGGGCCAAGGATAGGGATTGGCATCGATCACCTTCATCGCTCGGGGCTGCCTTGCGTCATGCGGGCGCGAAGGGCGGCGAGAAACGGGATTTGCTCGAACTGGTCGGGGCGGACGGCGGCCCAATCGACGCCCTTGGGCCTCGGGTCGGTGTTGCCGGTAACGATCAGTTCGGCCTCGGTCGCGATCAGGTCGAGCGGCGAATCGTGCGCTTCCAGCACCACCCGGTCGTGCGGCACCAGCTGCACGGAGTGGATGGTGGTCGCCATGGGCGTGGCCGGGCCGATCTTGCCGAGTTCGCGGAAGATACCGGTCTCCAGGTCGGCGAAGCCCGCACCCTTGCCGGTGCGCCCGCCTTCGGGGCTCACCGCGACCGAGCCGACGACGCAGAAATCGAGCGGCGCCACGTCCTCGAAACCGATGCGCTCGCCGTGTTCGACGAAGCCTTGGGAGGTTGCCGCCAGCTCGAACGAGATGCCCTTGCGGACCAGCACGTCGGGATCGATGCGCAGATAGGGGAACTCGCGGGTGAGGTAGGGCACCGGGGCGAAGAGCAGCTTGCCCTCGTAGAGTGCGCGCAGGCGGAGCGGGATCTGCGGCGGGTCGGGGTTGCACTTGACGGTGCGGGCCTCCTGCCACGCCTTGGTCCGGGCGAGGTGATGCGCCGCCATGTCGGCGCCGACGAAGTTCGGGATGTGCGACACGGTGGGACCAACGGCGACCCCCGCCGCCTCCAACCGCGCCCAGACCTCGGCGCGCACTTCGTCCTTGCCGAGATTGCGCCCGGCCCACCGCCCCACGTCCCCGGTACCTGCGCTCACCCCCTGCCCTCCTCCTTGGCCAACGCCGCGTGCAGCGAGGCGAACGGTGTCGTCCAGCCGACGATGCCGCCCTGGGCCTGGATCATCGCCAGGGTCGCCGCCTTGAAGGCGGGGAAATAGCTTTCGGTCGCATCCTCGATCAGCAGGCAGGCATAGCCCCGGTCGTTGGCCTCGCGCATCGAGGTCTGGACGCAGACCTCGGTGGTCACACCGGCAAAGACCAGATGGGTGAGCCCCCGCGCCTCCAGGGTTTCGTGCAGGCCCGTTGCCCAGAACATGCCCTTGCCCGGCTTGTCGACGACCAGCTCGCCCGGCTTCGGCGCCAGTTCGGGCAGGATCTGGTGGCCGGGCTCGCCGCGCACCAGAAGCCGGCCCATCGGCCCGACATCGCCGATCCTGAGGGGTGGGTCGCCGCGCAGGCGCTTGCTCGGCGGGCAGTCGGAGAGATCCGGCAGATGCGCCTCGCGGGTGTGGACGATCGGCCAGCCGAGGCGGCGAAAGAGGTCGAGCAGCCGGGCAACGGTGGGGACGATGGCAGCCAGCCGCGCGACGTCGTTGCCAAGCGCCGCGCCGAAGCCGCCGGGCTCGATGAAGTCGCGCTGCATGTCGATCACGACCAGCGCCGTCGCCTCGGGGTCGAGGTTATAGGTGTAGGGGTTCGCCTGGACGTCGATCATGGACCGTGCGCTGCCATGTGCTTGCCGATGGTGGTGCGGTCGGTCTCGCCGATCGGGGCGACGTAGTCGATGCGGCCCTCCGACATGACCGCGACGCGGTCGGCCAGTTCCAGGATTTCGTCGAGGTCTTCGGACACCAGCAGCACGGCCGCACCGCGGTTGCGGGCATCCATGATCTGGGCGCGGATCTCCGCCACCGAGGCGAAGTCGAGGCCGAAGCAGGGATTGGCGACGACCAGCACGTCGACGTCGCCCGACAATTCCCGCGCCAGGATGGCGCGCTGCACGTTGCCGCCGGACAAATGCTCGATCGGCGTGTCCGGCGAGGGGGTCTTGACCCGGTAGCGCTCGATCAGCTCCTGCGCGCGTTGGCGCAAGGGGCGCAGCGACATCCAGCCGCCGGCACCACTGATCGGCGGCCGGTCGAAGCTGCGAAAGGCGATGTTTTCGGCCACGCTCATGCGCGGCACGGCCGCGTTCTTCAGGGGCTCCTCGGGCAGGCCGAAGACCTTGAAGCGGTGATAGGCATCGCGCTTGGGCTCGAACGGCTCGCCGCGAATGAAGATGCGCCCGTCCGACAGGGGCCGTTGCCCGGCGAGCGCTTCGACCAGCGCCGACTGGCCATTGCCGGAAACGCCGGCGATGCCGACGATCTCGCCCTCGCGCACCTTGAGGTTGATGCCGTGGAAGGCTTCGCTGCCGTCCGGGTGGTGGGCGAAGAGGCCCGCGAGTTCGAGCACGGTGTCGCCATCGACGGGCCGGCGTTCGGCCCGGGCGCGCAGCGTCGTCTCGCCGATCATCAGCCGGGAGAGCCGTTCGACGCCGAGGCTCAGGGCAGGGCCGCTGCCGGCCAGGGCACCGCGCCGCAGCACCGTCACGTCGTCGGCATAGGCGCTGACCTCGCGGAATTTGTGGGTGATCATGAGGACGGTGATCTGGCCCTCATGGGCCATCCGCCCCAACAGCCCCAAGACCTCGTCGGCCTCGTCGGGGGTGAGCACCGAGGTCGGCTCGTCGAGGATCAAAAACCGCTGATCGAGCGCCAGAAGCTTCAGGATTTCGAGCTTTTGCTTTTCGCCGGCCGAGAGGTCGGCGACCGGTACGTCGAGCGGCACGCGAAAGGGCATCCGCGCCATGAACGCCTGCAGCTTCGCCCGTTCCTTGCCCCAGTCGATGATCGCCGGCGCATCGGCGCGGGCGACGACGAGGTTTTCGGCGGCGGTCAGGGACGGCACCAGCGTGAAGTGCTGGTAGACCATGCCGATGCCGGCGGCCTGGGCGTCCTTCGGCGAGCGGACGTGGACCTCCTCGCCGTCGAGCCGCACCGTGCCGGCGTCCTGGCGGTAGAAGCCCATGATGCACTTGACCAGGGTCGACTTGCCGGCGCCGTTTTCGCCGAGCAGGGCATGCACCGTGCCGGCGCGCACGTGCAGCTCGACGTCGTCGAGGGCGACCAGCTCGCCGAACACCTTGCGCATGCCCGTGGCATGGAGCGAGGGCGCGCGCGTCGGGGCGAGCGGAGCCGGGGACGCGTTCATTTGACGATCGACAGCTCGCCCGGCGCTTCGCGCGCCGAGGAGCGCGAGCGGGCCGAGGAGGCGAGGATGAACAGGGTGAGGATGTAGGGGGCGGCGTTGAAGAAGTAGAAGCCCTGGGTGATGCCGATCGCCTGGAAGGCGGGACCGATGGCGCCGGCCGCCCCGAACAGGAAGGCCGCCCAGATGCAGCGGATCGGGTCCCAGCGGGCGAAGATGACGAGCGCCACGGCCATCAGCCCTTGGCCCGAGGAGAGCCCCTCGTTCCAGGAGCCCGGATAGTAGAGCGAGAGGAACGAGCCGCCGACACCGGCGAGAAAGCCGCCGCTGGCGGTGGCGAGGATGCGGACCAGATCGACGTTGACGCCCATGGCCTTGGCGGCGGGCGCGCTGTCGCCGGTGGTGCGCACGATCAGGCCCCAGCGGGTGGAGCGGAAGAACCAGCTCATGAGGAGGGCGACGGCGATGCCGACGAAGAAGAGCGGGTTGATCTCCAAGGCGCGCTGCAGGCTCGGAATGCCGGTCCAGTTGCCGAGCGGGATCGACGGCAGGAGCGGTGCCGGCGGCTGGATGTAGGGGCGGCCGAAATAAAAGGCGAGGCCCGTGCCGAACGCCATCATGGCGATGCCGACGGCGATGTCGTTGACGCGCGGCAGGCTGCAGAGGGTGCCGTGGATCAGGCCGAGGAAGATGCCGGAGACGCCGGCCGCGAGCACGCCGAGCCAGGGCTCGCCCGTGTGGAACGAGGTGGCGTAGGCGACCATGGCGCCGAGGACGAGGTTGCCCTCCAGCCCCAGATTGATCCGCCCGGACTTCTCGGTCAGGCACTCGCCGACGGCCACGAACAGAAAGGGCGTCGAGACGCGAATGGCGCCGCCGAGCATGGCGACGAGGACGGTGAAGAGCGCGCTGTCGGTGAGGTCCATCAGCGCTCGTCCCCGCGCGGGCGGAAGATCTTGAACCGGCCGTAGAGGGTTTCGGCCGCCAACAGCGTCACGAAGATGGTGCCCTGCAGGACCAGGACGCTCGCGTCGGGCAGGCCCATGCGGCGCTGGATCAGGCCGCCGGAGGCCGCAAGCGCGCCGAAGAGGATGGCGACGGGGATGATGGCGAGCGGGTTCTGCCGTGCCAGGAACGCCACCAAGATGCCGGTGAAGCCATAGCCCGCGACCAGCGCCGCATTGGCCTGGCCGTGCACGGCCGCGACCTCGAAAAAGCCGGCAAGCCCGGCGAGCCCGCCGGCGATGGCAGCGCACAGCACGACCAGCTTGCCCACCGGCAGCCCCTGCGCGAGGGCGGCGCGCGGATTGCCGCCGCTCAGCCGCACGGCAAAGCCGAAGGTGGTGCGACTCATCACCAGCCAGAGGACGATGCAGCAGAGGATGCCGGCGACGAGGCCCCAATGCACGTTGGTGCCGGGGAGGGTGCCGATCATGTAGTCGCGGCCGATCGGCATGGTGGAGGGGCGGTTGGCCGAGCCCGGATCGCGCAAGGGGCCTTCGACGAAGAAGAACAGGACGGCCGTGGCGATGTAGGCGAGGAGCAGGGTCGAGATGGTCTCGTTGACGCCCCTGCTGTGGCGCAGCCAGCCGGCAAAACCGGTCCAAAGCCCGCCGGCGAAGACGGCGGCGAGCGCCATGGCGGTGAGGGTCAGGGCGACCGGCCAGCCCTGGGTGACGATCGGCACGGCGAGGGCAGCGGCCGCGAGAGCGCCGATCACCAGTGCTCCCTCGGCGCCGATCATGGTGAGGCCGATGCGGGCGGGAATGGCGAAGGCGAGCCCGGTCAGGATCAAGGGTGCGGCGCGGCGCAGCGTGTTCTGAAAGGAAAAGCTGCTGCCGAAGCCGCCGATGTAGACCAGCTCGAAGAACCGCACCGGCGAGTGGCCAATGGCCAGGAGGAACAGGGAAAAGATCGCCGCCGCCGTCAGGAGTGCGCCCGTAACGATGACCACCACCTCGACCGCCGGGCCGAGCCGCAGC
The DNA here is from genome assembly GCA_007694015.1 of Geminicoccaceae bacterium. Lineage (GTDB taxonomy): Bacteria > Pseudomonadota > Alphaproteobacteria > Geminicoccales > Geminicoccaceae > RECO01. The sequence goes on along the minus strand of RECO01000242.1, from coordinate 6,402 downwards.
GGCGCCTTGGCCTTTGCCATCGCAACACCCGGCGGTGCGGTGCCCAGCATGGAAGGCGCCTCCAGCGGCGGCGCGGCCACGAGCGGGCCGCACGGCCGAGCGGGTCAGGTGATGGAGCCGATGACGCCGTCGAGCAGGAAGTTCATGCCGTCCAACTCGGGATCGAGATTGTCCATGGGGCGGTCGATCACGAGGTTGCCGCGGTTGTCGTAGAGCGGGCCGACGTAGATCGGTTCGTTGTTGCGCAGTGCGGCAATGGCCTCGTCGGCCGCCTGGCGCGCGGCCTCGGTCGCGCCCGCGCCATAGGGCGTGTTCTGCACCATGTCGTTGTGGTAGCCGCCGACGACCACGTTCGGCAGCGCTTCGCCCGCGGCAAAGGCGTCGGCATAGAGCCGGTAGATGGTCTCCCACTTGTACTCGGCGCCGGTGATGAAGCCGTTGGGCGCCAGTTCGTACTGCGAGGCGTTGTGGCCGCAGGAGCGCACGCCGCGCCGCTCGGCGGTTTCGATCACCACGCGCGGCCCGTCGACATGGCAGGTGAGCACGTCGCAGCCGGCATCGACCAGCGCGTTCGCCGCCTCCGCCTCGCGCACCGGCAACGACCAGTCGCCGGTGAAGATCAGCTGCACCGTCGCTTCCGGGTTGACCGAGCGCGCACCCAACAGCACCGAGTTGATGTTGGAGAGCACCGTCGGGATCGGCTTCGCCGCAACGAACCCGATCCGCCCCGTCGGCGACGACAGCCCCGCCGCCACGCCGTTCACGTAGTGCGCCTGGTTCAAATAGCAGAAATAGCTGCCGAGATTGGCCGGATGCCGCGCCGCATCCCACAACGGTGCCGCGTGCCGGAACTGCACGTCGGGAAAGCGGTTGGCCAAATCGATCATGAAGGGATCGAAATAGCCGAACGAGGTGCCGAGAATGACGTTGGCCCCGTCGAGCTGAATCATCGATTCCATCGACTGCGCCACGGCATCGGTCTCCGGCACGTTCTCCTCTTCGAGCACGGTGACACCCGGCACGTTGCGGATCACGTCCATGGCGACGGCATGCGCCTGGTTCCAGCCAAAATCGACCTTCGAGCCGACGTAAACGGCGCCGATCACCAGATCGGCCTGCGCCCGCGCCCGCCCGAACGGCAGCGCGGCAGCGGCTACACCAGCAGCACTCGTCTGCAGCAACGAACGACGTGAAAAGCGCGTCCTCACCATGGCGACAATCCCCTCACCAGCTAGCCCGGCGCCAAGTCGGCACTCACAAAAACTGAGCAAGATACATGCCACCGGGAGGGTGCCAGAGAGCGATCAAGGCAAGGGCCAGGGGGCTTTTGGCCCCCTGGGACCCCCGAGCAGCGGCGTTGCCGCTGCCACTTGGGCCAGTTGCGACAACGGCTCGAGGGACGCGCCGGCGCGTCCCTCGAGCCGTTGTCGCCGGGGGTTCCCAAGGGGGCCAAAAGCCCCCTTGGCCTTATCTGCTCGAGTTTTGGCTTTTTTGCATGCAAAACTGCATACAATCTGATCAGGCGAACTTTCGGGCAGCGGCCGAGTGGGCGGCGGCGAGGGCGGCGAGGTCGAGGCCGGGTGGGAGGCCGTCGACGATGCGCCATTGGCCGGCGACCATGACGCGGTCGGCGCGGTGCGCGCCGCAGAGGACGAGGGCGGCGATCGGGTCGTGCGCGCCGGAGAAGCGGAGTTCGTCCAGGGTGAAGAGGGCGAGGTCGGCCTGGAGGCCCGGTGCGATCCGGCCGATGTCGCTGCGGCCGAGGCAGCGGGCGGAGCCTTCGGTCGCCCAGCGGAGCGCGTCGCGGTGGGTGACGGCCGAGGCGCTGCCGTAGTGGAGGCGGTTGACCAGGACGGCGTGGCGCACCTCCTGCATCAAATTGGAGCTGTCGTTGGAGGCGGAGCCGTCGACGCCGAGGCCGACCGGGCTGCCGGCGGCCTCCAGCTCGCGCGTCTTGCAGAAGCCCGAGGCGAGCGTGGCGTTGGAGGTCGGGCAATGGCACACGCCGACGCCGTGGCGGCCCAGGCGCCGGCACTCCTCGGTCGTGAAATGGATGCCGTGGGCGAGCCAAGTGCGCGGCTGCAGCCAGCCCGCTTCTTCGAGCCACTCGACCGGGCGCAGGCCCAGCCGTTCGATGCAGTAGGCTTCCTCGTCGACCGTTTCGCCCAGATGGGTGTGCAGGCGGCAGTCGTGGTGCTCGGCGAGTTCGGCCGTGCGCTGCATCAACGACAGGCTGACCGAAAAGGGGGCGCAAGGGGCGAGCGCGATCTGCGTCATCGCCCCTTCGCTCGGGTCGTGATAACGCGCCAACAAGCGCTCGCTGTCGGCGAGGATGGTGTCTTCGTCCTGAACGCAGTGGTCGGGGGAGACACCGCCGTCCTTGACGCCGATGGTGAGCGAACCACGGCTCATCACGGCCCGGATGCCGAGGGCTGCCGCCTCCTCCACCTCGATGTCGATCGCATCGCCGATGTCCGGTGGGAACAGGTAATGGTGGTCCATGGCGGTGGTGCAGCCGGACATCAGGAGTTCGGCGAGGGCGAGGCGCACACCTAGGCGGAACATGTCGCGGTCGAGCCGCCCCCAGATCGGGTAGAGGCTGGCGAGCCAGGGAAACAGTTCCTTGTCGATGCCTTCGGGGTGGGCGCGCGCGAGGGTTTGGAAAAAGTGGTGATGGGTGTTGATCAGCCCCGGCAACACGACGTGGCGGGAGGCGTCGAACACCGCATCGACCGGCTTCGTTGGCGCCGCACCGCGGGCGACCACTTCGACCAGGCGCGCCCCCTCGACGACGACCCCGCGTTCCGCCCCCTCGGCCAGGATGGCGAGCGGGTCCTTGATCCAAAGCCGCATGACGCGTCCCTTCGCTGTTCGACCGCACGTGCGCAAGAAGCGCGCCAGCCGAGGATCAGAGAAATTCGGGCACGCCGGGCGTGGTGACGAAGCCCGGCAGGGCGCGAACGGTGCGCGTCCAGAGGCGCGCTTTGGGGAATGCCGTCAGGGTCTCGCCCCAATCGACGGCGAGTGCCACGGCGGGAAAGGCCGCCACGTCGGCGAGGGTGGGGCCGCCCTCGACCAAGAAGGGCTCGCCTTGGAGGGCTTGGCGGATCAACCGGCCCTCCAGCACGCGCAAGGCCCGATGCGCCATGACCTCGGGCTCTCGCCAGGGGCCGCCATGCTCGAACATGGCGGTGTCGCGGGCGGCATCGCTCGCCCGCAAGGGGCCGAGCGCGAAGGCGAGCCACTGCAGGCAGGCGGCCCGTCGGGCGCGGTCGCACGGCAACCAGGTGCATGCGACATCGCGCGTCTCGGCCAGATGCACGAGGATGGCGGCGATCTCGCTGAGCACGACGTCGCCGTCGACCAGGACGGGCAGGGTGCCGCTCGGTGAGATCTTGCGAAAGGCCGGGCTTTCGGTCTCGCCGCCGGGGATCACGTCGACCGGCACTTTGGCGTAGTCGAGGCCGAGCAGGCCCAACAGCAGCCGCGCGCGATAGGCATCCGCCGACAACTCCCAATCGTGCAGGACCAGGGTCAAGGTGCGGCCTCGAACACGCCGAAGCGGACCCCCTTCGCCTTCAGCCAGCGGCGATAGGCAACCGACGACATGTCGGCTCGGGTGGGTGTTTCGGCCTTGGGCGAGAGCGGCAACAGGCGCGGCCGCTGGTTCTCCAGGATGATGCGGTCCTGCAGGAAGATGGTTTGCTGGAAGTGGATCAGGGTCGTCGCAGGCGTGGCATCGTCGAGCAGCAACAAGAACGCATAGGCGAAGGAAAGGTCCGGTTCGGCCGCGCGGATCGAGAGCCCGATCACGTCGAAGCGGGCCGGGTCCGGCGGTGCGGTCTTGTAGAGCATGACGTTGAACGGCGAGGCGACGCGGTAGCGGTACTCGCTCATCTGCCCGCCCCTGGACGACGCCGCGGCCAAGGGCTGCCAGAAGCGGCAGTTGGTGGCCCAGACCTCGTCCACGTCCCAGCGGATCTCGGTGTCGTAGCGGGGCACCTCGGGGCGCTCTTCCACGCCCAGGATGTCGGTGTGCACGAACGGAAAATGCGCCATGTCGAGGAAATTCTCGACCAGCCGGAGCCCCGAGGCGCGCACGCGCACGGCCCCGCAGGTGGCAAGGCGCCGGTCGGGCTCGGCCACCTCGTCGATCGCGAACAGCGGCCGTGCCGGCGCACCCAGGCTCGTGAAGACGTGGCCATAGGCGAGGGTCACCGGCAGTGCGCGGCCGTCCGCGCTGCGCACCGACACGGCGCCTTTGGCATCGCGCGTGGCCCAGACGTCGTGCGCGAGCAGCCGAAAGCCGGCGGGGACGTGCGCGGCCAAGTCGGCGAGGCGGCAGAGGACGTGCCAGTCGTCGCGCACCGCCGGCTCCAACGGCAAGCTCATGGCACCGGCTCCGCCGCCTCGAAGCGGTCCCGCCAGGCTTCGGCCACGCCGATGGCCACGAGCGGGTCGCCCTCTGCCAGGAGGACATGCAGCATGGTGCGTTCGGCATGGACCGGCTGGATCGCCATGCGGAGGACCACGTCGCCCTCGGCCAAGCGGGCGCAGACACCGTCCATCGCCCCCCAAGCAGCAGCGATGGCGGCGGCGATGACGGCAGCTGGGCGGTCCACGACCAGGCTCGCGAGCGGTGTGCAACCCGTCATGGCCGGCGGCGGCCTGCCGGGAATCGTTGCGGCCATCCAAATCAGCCCATCGGCTTCGGCGGCGGGATAAGACGGCACGCACAGGCTCGGCGGCGGCGCGAGGTCGGGGTGCGCCGGGATCAGGGCGCAGCCGCCATCCGCCCGCCAGCGCCAGCCGTGGTAGAGACAAACGAGCGTCTCGTCGCGGACGAAGCCGAACGAGAGGCGCATGCCGCGATGCGGGCAGCGGTCGGCGAAGATGCGCAGCTCGCCTTTGGCCGTGCGCCAGACGACGACGTCGTCGCCGTCGAGCGAAGCCGGCACGGCCACGCCCGCCGGCACGTCGACGGCAAGCGCGACGGGCCACCACGGACTTGCAGCAGCGGCGGCAGAAGGGGTCATGGTTCAGGTTTTTGCAAATTCGATGCCTCCGCCATCGAGATCAGCTCGACCCCGTCGACCAGGGACTCGATCGGCCCGAGCAGGCAGGCCACTTCGAGCATGTCGACCAAAGGTGCGGGACCCGAGACATCGACCCAGGCCGACGATGCGCCCGCCTGCACGCTGCCGGCCAACCCCAGCCGGGCGAGCCGCGCCTCGACGAAGGCCCCGAACGCCTCGCCCAAGTTCCGACCCTCGAACCGCAATCGAACCCTGACCGTCAAAGCACCGCCTTCCCTCCACCGCCTGGCCTCACCTTGGCGCCATCATGCGGTGCTGTCATCGCTCCAGTTCCAGTGCGAATCTGGCAGCCTGAAGAGCGTCAACCTCGTTGGCCTCGTGTTGCCTAATGAGGAATGTCGCCGGGGGGTGGGCGTATGGGTGGGGGCCTGCGGTGGCAATCATGGGCGGCCCTCCAGCACAGCGTCCAAGCTGGCCAGATCGGTGAGCGCGACGGGTGTGTCGTCTGGCAACTCGCGCCGGCTTGGCTCCAGTCTCTGCTCAAGGGCAATTGCCTCGGGCAACTCGCCCCGGCCAAGGCTATCGGCGATCAGGCAGGCGAGTTCGGCCTTGCAGCTCTCGTCATGAACGAGCCCGCGCAGGTCGACCATGCGGCGGCAGGCCTCGCGGTGCTGCAAGGCGGCAGGCGTCGCGGCCCAGGCTACGGCATGTTCCGAGCGGGGAGACAGGCCGCCGCGATCAGCCGACCCGACGAGCAGGTGCGGCTTGCCGCGCAGGGCATGGATGACATGGTGAGAGTTGACGCAGCGAACATGCAGGCCGGCATCGCGGCCACGGTCTTTGGCCTCGTTGCGGCGATCCATCGTTCCGAAGCCGGCGACGGACGAGGATGCGCACAAGCGTGCGCCCAGCTCAGGGCCTGCCTTACCCGAGAGGTCGGGCTCTTGGCGGTGTGCCCCGCGCCGGTCCACAAGTCGAAGGCGTTGGCCGTTCTCCTCCCCTCCATCATGATGGCGGCGATCTTCATGCTGCCCTGCCTCGATTGGCGGAGCCGCCGGCGCGCGCACACTGGGGGCGGCCGGAACGCCGAGCGCGCAGGTGGCGCCGAAGCTCAGCGGCCTTAGGTGCCCTGGAGGGTGACCTTGGCCAGGGGATTGACGTTGGCCAGGAAGCCCACGAGCGAGGCGGTAGCCCCTTCGGGATGCTCCAGGGCCGCCATCGGCAAGCGGATGCGGCCGAGCGCCGCCGCAGATGTCGGGGAATGGATGCAGTGCGGTGACTTGAGGCCGATCGCTCGGCAGTACGACCGGCTCGGTCTCGTGGCGCGCCCGGGAGGACTCGAACCCCCAACCTTCTGATCCGTAGT